>CAMLMQ010000119.1 GCA_946481135.1 uncultured Microbacteriaceae bacterium | reverse complement strand
TGGGCGTACCAGGTGTCGGGGGAGTACGCGATGGTCGAGGCCGCCGCCGCGAACGGCTGGATCGACCGCGAACGCGCGGTCGACGAGACGCTCGTCGGCATTCGCCGAGCCGGCGCCGATGCCGTGCTCACCTACTGGGCCGTCGAAGCCGCGGAGCGGTGGGCGCGCTCATGACGACGAACGCCGAGAGCGCCGAGCGGGCGCGCGTCGTCATCCCGGGCGGGGTCAACTCGCCCGTGCGCGCGCATCGCTCGGTCGGGGGCACCCCGCTCGCGATCGTGCGCGCGCAGGGCGCGACGGTCACGGACGTCGAGGGCCGCGAGTACGTCGACCTGGTCGCGTCGTGGGGTCCCGCGCTGGTGGGGCACGCTCATCCCGAGGTCGTCGCCGCCGTGCAGGAGGCCGCCGCGCGCGGGCTCTCGTTCGGCGCGTCGACGCCCGCCGAGGCGGACCTCGCCGAGCTCGCGGTCGCGCGGCTCACCGTGCGCGACACGGCCCTGATCGAGCGCCTGCGACTCGTTTCGACGGGCACCGAGGCGACGATGACCGCGATCCGTCTCGCGCGCGCCGCGACCGGACGCGACGTGATCATCAAGTTCGCCGGGCACTACCACGGGCACTCCGACGGGCTGCTCGCGGAGGCCGGGTCGGGGCTCGCGACCTTCGCGCTGCCCGGGTCGGCGGGGGTTCCGGCCGAGGTCGCCGGCCTCACGCTCGTGCTGCCGTACAACGACATCGACGCCGTGCGTGAGGTGTTCGCCGCGCATCCGGGGCGCATCGCGGCAGTGATCACCGAAGCCGCGGGCGCCAACGCGGGCGTGCTCGCGCCGCTGCCGGGATTCAACGGCATGCTCGCCCTCGAGGTGCGCAAGCACGGGGCGCTGCTCATCCTCGACGAGGTGCTCACGGGCTTTCGCGTCGGCCCCGCCGGCTGGTGGGGTCTGGAGGCCGCGGGCGGCGCGTTCGCGGGTGCGACCGGGTCGACCGAGTGGGTGCCCGACCTCGTGACCTTCGGCAAGGTGCTCGGCGGCGGGATGCCGCTCGCGGCACTCGGCGGACCCGCGGCGATCATGGATCTCCTCGCGCCCCTCGGCCCGGTGTATCAAGCCGGCACGCTGAGCGGCAACCCGCTCGCCGTCGCCGCGGGACTCGCCACTCTCCGCCTCGCGACCCCCGACGTGTACGCGCGGGTCGACGCCGCCGCCGAGACCGTCGCACAGGGGGTGCACGACGCGCTCGACGCCGCCGGCGTCGCCCACGTGCTGCCCCGCGCCGGGTCGCTGTTCTCGCTCGCCTTCCGCGAAGCGCCCGTGCTCGACTACGACGACGCGCGCGACCAGGAGTCGTGGCGCTATCCGCCGTTCTTCCACGCGATGCGGGATGCCGGGGTCGCCCTGCCGCCGAGCGCGTTCGAGGCGTGGTTCCTCACGGCCGCCCACGATGACGCGGCGCTCTCGCGCATCCTCGACGCCCTGCCGGGTGCCGCGCGGGCCGCGGCGGCGGCGACCCCGCCCGAGTAGCTCGGCCGGACCGCCCCCTCCGGCTAACCGCCGAGCAGCGTGCTCAGCTCGTCCGCGGCCTCGCGCAGCGCGGCGACCCGCGGCACGCCCGCCTCGCCCGCGAGCAGCGCGGTCGTGCCGAGCACGCCGATCGCGGCGACCGCCTCATGCCCGGCGGCGAACACCGGCACGGCGACCGACTCCAGCCCCGTGCGCTGCAGGTCGGCCCAGGCGAGTCCGTCGCGGCGCACCTTCGCGAGCTCCGACTGCTCCGCCTGAGCCTCGGCGGGCGAGAGCGTCGCGAGCGCCCGCGTGATCACGCTCGGGTCGGCCTGATAGGCGAAGAGCACCCGCGACTGCGCGGCACGCGGCTCGAGCACGGTGCCGGGGCGCACGGTGAGCAGGATGGTGCCCTCCGTCGCCTCCTCGACGAGCGTGACCACGGCGCCCGTGCGGCCGAGGAAGCTCAGCACGGCGGTCAGCCCCGTGCGGTCGGAGAGGCGGCGCAGTACCGGCGGAGCGAGGGCGATGATCTGCTGCCGCGTCGAGACGAGGGCCGAGAGCTGATCGATGAGCGGGCCCGGGCCGTTCGCCGCCGTGAGGAACCCCGCGCCCTGCAGCGCCTGCAGGTAGCGGTGCGCGGTCGTGCGGTTGAGGCCGAGCTGGGCCGCGACGTACGCGGGGGTCAGCGTGCGAGTGTTCTCGTCGAAGAGTCCGAGCACCGCCGCGGCGCGGTCGATCGACTGGATCGGACCGCGGTCGTCGTCGGCAGGGGTGTCGGGCATCCTCTGAAGTAAACCAACTCGGGCACGCCCGCGCCTACTTGAGCGCGATCGCGTTCGGCGGCGACCCGACGCCGCCGGGAAGGTTGAGCGGCTTCACGGTGAGGAAGAACTCCCGCACGCCGTCGGCGGCGCAGTCGGCGGCGAGCTCGTCGAGACGCCACAGCTCGCCCATCGCCATCCCGAGCAGGGCGATGAGCGGACGGTGGAGCATCCCCGAGTGGTCGACGCCACGGGCGGGCGGCGCCTCGCCGGGCGTGCGGAAGTCGCTGTCGATCACGGGGTCGGCCTCGACGGCGAGGTTGTCGGCGGCGACGAGCGCGATCTCGTGGTCCCACAGCCAGCGCAGCACGTTCGTCTTCTGCGCGAGTCCGGGCGAGAGCCGCCACGGCGTCGCGGCGCGTTCGGCGGGAGTCTTCGCGAGGTAGCGCTCCGCCCAGCCCGTGCGCAGCAGCAGCAGCTCGCCACCCGAGAAGGTGACGCCCTGCGCCTCGGCGATGCGGTCGAGCATCGGGCCGTCGATCGGGATGGTGCTCTCGGTGTCGTAGGGCAGCCCGGCGTCGACGAAGTACCGCGGCAGGTCGAGCAGCACCCCGCGGCCCGCGATGCCTGCGCGGGCGTAGGAGTGGATGCCGAGAGCCGTCGAGTCGGGCCCGTTGTCGGCGGGGGAGAGCCCGCCGTAGAACCCGTGCCCGGGATGCCCGATGTGGCGTAGCGCGTCGAGCTGCGACGACGACTGCAGGTAGAAGGAGTCGACCCAGTCGTCGCGGTGGAACTCGTTGTTCGCGAACACGTTGTGGGCGATCGGCCGACGGGTTCCGGTGGGGTAGGGCTCGAAGGCATCCACCGCGTAGTCGAGGCCGAACCGCTTGCCGGTGCGCACCAGCCGGGCGGCGGCGGCGACCCGCTCGGGGGTGAGGAAGTTGACGGTGCCGAGCTCGTCGCCGGCGCCGAAGTGCTGCCAGCTCGCGCCGTCGGGCAGATCGTCGTAGGACGGATGCGACCCCCCGCCGGTCGGCGGGGTTCCGGCGGCGGGGGGTCGGGTGTTCATCTCGTGCGCTCGGTCGGGATCAGCCGGCGAGCCAGTTGGTGAGCTGGGTCGTGATCTCGTTGAAGTTCTTCGCGTACCACGGGACGTCCTGGATGACGGTCTCACCCGTGTTGACGTCCGTGAAGATCGCGAGCTTCTTCGCGTTCTCCCCGAGCTCCGGCTGCGCCGTCGTGTTGACCGGCTGCACGCCGAGGGCCGCCGCGATCTCCGCCTGCGCCGTCGGGTTGACGACGGTCGCGAGGAACGCTTCGGCGGCGTCCTTCTTCGCCGAGCCCTTCGGCACCGCGAACGCGTTGACCGAGGCCACCGTGACATCCCAGACGATCGTGAGGTCCTGACCGTCGTTCATGAGCGGCACGAGGCGCGAGTCGGCGAGGAAGAACATGTCGACCTGCTCCGCCGCGACCGCCTGCTGCAGCGCGCCGACGTTCGGCGAGAACGTCGTCACGTCGCGGATCTCGTCCCACTTCGCGAGCGAGCGGTCGACATCGAGGGGGTAGAGGTCGTCCGCGGCGACGCCGTCGCCGAGGAGCCCGTACTCGAGGATGCCGTTCTGCAGGTTGGTGAGGACGCCGCGCTGACCGGGGAACTTGTCGACATCGAAGAAGTCCTCGATCGTCTCCGGTCCGCCGTTCGGGAACGCGTCGGTGCGGTAGGCGAGCGGCGAGGCGTTGATGAAGTTGCCGATGTAGCACTCGCCGATCGAGAACTCGACGAGGTCGTCGGCGTTCACGTCCGAGAAGTCGAGCGGCTCGAACAGGGTGCCGCAGTTCTGCTCGGCCGCCGCGGGAGCCGTCGCGATGATGTCCCACAGCACGGCGTTGCTCTCGACCTGAGCCTTCACCTGCGCGACGTCCGGCGGCGCGGTGTTGATGAAGTCGACGTTCGGGTGCTCGGCCGTGTAGGGCTTCTGCCAGGCCTTGATCATCGCCTCCTGGCCGACGCCGCCGTAGGCGACGAAGGTCAGGGTGACGGGAGCGTCCCCGTTGCCGGGGTCGGCCGGGGCGGACTCGCCGGCACAGCCGGCGAGCAGGACGGTGGCGGCGAGCAGGCTCGCGCCGGCGAGGGTGTTCCTGGATCGGGACATCGTTGTCATTTCCTCCATGTCATGGATTGCGGTGGTGCACTTCTTCTCGTGGAGTCCGACGGAGTCCCAGCCGCCGGGATCGCGGGCCGGGTGACCCGCGATCGTCTAGGCGGCGACGATGCGTTGACGCTCGGGGCGCCAGTGCGCCACGACCTCGTCGCCGATGTTCAGGGTGGAGTCGAAGGCGTCGAGACGCGCCCGGCCCTTCACGCCCGCGGAGCCGAGGGCGAGCATCGCGGTGCGGTAGGAGCCCATGTACTCGACATCCGTCACGACCGCCGGCACGGTGTTGGAGCCCGCGGGGGCCTTCGCCGCCGTGCGGGCGATGCCGAGGTCCTCGGGGCGCACGACGACGGCGGCGGCCGTGAGCACCCCGGGATGGGTCGCGACGGTGTCGGGGTCGACCGACCAGGTCGCGCCGTCCCAGCCGGTGGTGGACCCGGTGACTCCGGCGCCGAGCTCGAACACGTTGGAGTCGCCGAGGAACCGCGCCGTGAAGAGGGTCTCGGGCTCGCGGTAGAGCTGCTCGGGGCTGCCGACCTGCTCGATGCGTCCGGTGTTGAACAGGGCGATGCGGTCGGAGAGGTTCATCGCCTCCTCCTGGTCGTGCGTGACGAACACGAACGTCGACCCCACTTCGCGGTGGATGCGGCGGATCTCGGCTTGCAGCGCGCTGCGCAGGTTGCGGTCAAGCGCGCCGAGAGGCTCGTCGAGCAGCAGGGCCTTCGGGTCGAAGACGATCGCCCGCGCGAGCGCGACGCGCTGCTGCTGGCCGCCGGAGAGCTGTCTCGGGTAGTTGTCGTCGCGTCCCGTCAGCTGCACGAGCTCGAGCACCGCCTGCACCTTCTCGCGGATGACCTCGCTCGGCATCCGCCGCTCGCGCAGCGGATACGCCACGTTCTGCGTCACCGTCATGTGCGGGAACAGCGCGTAGTTCTGGAACAGCATCCCGAGGTCGCGCCTGTGCGGCGGCAGCTTGCCGACGTCGGCGCCGTTGAGCGAGATCGTGCCGGCACTCAGGGTCTCGAACCCCGCGATGAGGTTGAGCGTCGTCGTCTTGCCCGAGCCCGACGGTCCGAGGAGGGTCATGAACTCGCCGGGCTCGATCGTGAGCGAGATGTCGTCGACGGCGGGCACGGCGAGTCCGTAGTCCTTCGTGACGTGGCGCAGCTCGATCTGCGTGCCGCGCTGGGCGGTCGTCGTGCCGGGGGCGGCAGCCTGGGTCTGCGTGGGCATGGGATCTCCTATCGGCGCTTCGTGCGTCGGACGAGCAGGGGGATGAGCAGCAGCAACGTCACGGTGACGACGACGAGGCTCGACGCGGCCGCGATGGTCGGGTCGACCTCGACGGTCACGGCGTTGTACATCTGCACGGGCAGGGTCTGGAAGAAGGGCGAGCGCAGGAACAGTGCGATGACGACCTCGTCGAGGCTCGTCACGAACGCGAACACCGCCCCGGTGAGCACGCCGCGGCTGATGAGCGGGAGCGTGACACGCAGGAAGGTGCGCAGCGGCGAGGCGCCGAGCGACGCGGAGGCGCGCAGGAGCTGCGGGTCGAAGCCGCCGAGCGCGCTCGTGACCGAGACGAGCACGAACGGCACCCCGATCGCGGCGTGGGCGAGCACGTAGCCGACGATCGAGCCGACGAGCTGCCACTGCAGGAACGAGATGTAGACGGCCACCGCGACGACGATCGCGGGGGTGACCATCGACACCATGAGGATGGTGCGCACGAACCGCGACAGGCGGCCGGTGAGCTGGTGCAGCCCGAGGGCGGCCGCCGTGCCGACCGTCGTGGCGAGGAGCGACGCGAGCACCGCGACCAGCAGCGAGTTGCCGAGCGACCCGATCCACTTGGGGTTGGTGAAGAAGTTCACGTAGAGGTCGAGCGACCACTCCTTCGGCGGGAACTGGAAGCTGGACGCGGTGCCGAAGCTCATCGGGATGACGAAGACCGTCGGCAGGATGAAGTAGAGGGCGACCGCGATGCCCACGACCCACTGCCACCACGGGATCGGGTCGACGCTGCGGTCGCGGCGGCGGCGACCGCGCCGTCCGGCGGTCACGTACGCGGTCTCGGTCGACGCGGTGTCGCGGATCGATGTCGACATCAGCGGCCCTTCGATCCGGAGGTGGCGACGACCCCGATCGCGGAGATCGTGCCGCCGATGCGGTTGGCCCACGCGACGAGCACGAGGGTGACGACGAGCACGAGCATCCCGAGCGCTCCGGCGCCCGCGAAGTCGAGCAGCTGCGTCGTGCGCTGCGCGAGCAGCTGGGCGATGAGCGACTGCTGCGGCGAGCCGAGCAGCGCCGGAGTGACGTAGAAGCCGAGGCTCAGCGTGAACACGAGGATGAGACCGGCGACGACGCCGCCGCGCGAGAGCGGCCAGTAGATCTTCCAGAAGGCGACGAGCGGCGACGAGCCGAGCCCCCGTGCGGCGAGCAGCAGCTTGCGGTCGATGCCCGACAGCGCGCTGAACAGCGGCAGCACCATGAACGGCAGCAGCACCTGGCTCATCGCGATCGTCACGCCGATCTGCGAGCCCACGAGTTGCACGTCGCCGAGGCCGATCCAGGTGAGCACGGTGTGCACGGGGCCGCCCCGCTGCAGGATCGTGAGCCACGCGAAGTTGCGGGCCATCACCGAGGTCCAGAACGGGATGAGCACGACGACGAGCAGGATCGCCCGGGTGCGGTCGCTCACGCGCGTCATGAAGTAGGCGTAGGGGTAGCCGAGCAGGAACGCGACGACCGTCACGATGAGCGCGGTCGTCGCGGTGCGGCCGAGCACCGTGAGCGTGACGCCGTCGGTGAAGAGGCGCACGTAGTTGTCGAGCGTCCACGTGGGGGTCGAGATGCTGCGCAGGAAGCTCTGCGCGAGCGGCACCAGCAGGATGCCGGCCAGCAGCGCGAGCGCGGGCACGAGCAGCAGCCACGCGGGGCGGGGCCGTCTCGTCGGCGTCGTCGTCATGGGGTTCCTCGGGTCGGGGACGGTCTAGGGGGCGAGCAGGGTGCTCAGCCGGTCGGCGGATTCGCGGAGCTCGCGCACCTTCTCGGCACCGGGCTCCTCGGGGGAGAGCACGGCGCTCGTTCCGATGAGCGCGATGGCGGCCTGGATGTCGTGGGCGCCGAACACGGGGGCGGCGACCGACGAGAGGCCGATGCGACCGAGCTCACCCCACGCGACCCGCTCGCGACGGACGCGGGCGAGCTCGGCGGTCTCGGCCTGCGCCTCGGCGGGCGGCAGCGCGGCGTGCGCGCGGGCGACGACGGCGGGGTCGGACTGGAAGGCGAGCAGCACGCGCGACTGGGCGGCGCGCACCTCGAGGTTCGTGCCGACCTTGACCGTGAGGATGATCGTGCCGCGGCTCGCCTCCTCGACGAGCGTCACGACGGCGCCGGCGCGGCCGAGCACGCTGAGCACGCACGTCGATCCGGTGGTGTCGGAGAGGTGGCGCATGATGCCCGGCGCGATGCTCAGGATCTGCTGCCGCCCCGAGATGAGGGCGGCGAGCTGGTCGAAGATCGGGCCGAGGCCGTATCCGGCGTCGAGGAAGCCCGAGCTCTGCAGCGACTGCAGGTAGCGGTGGGCGGTCGTGCGGTTGAGTCCGAGACGTTCGGCGACGAGCGCGGGCGACAGGGTGCGCGTGTCCTGGTCGAGCAGCGCGAGCACGGCGGCGGCGCGGTCGATCGACTGGATCGAGCCCTTCTCGGCCTCGGGGAGGGCCGAGACGAGGGCGTCGCGTGCGGCGTCGGAATCCATGCGACCTCCTCGTCGTCTCTGTACCCGTCGATGCGGCGTGCCGGATGTTCGGATCGCAACCGGCTGTTTCGGAATATGAACATACGACTCCGGATGGCGCGCGTCAACTCGACTGTTCTCCGCGAGATCCGTTCCCCGCCGGTTCGCATCGCGGTTTGCCGAATCCGGATTGTGTGTCATATGGTGAACGCCACGATCCAGAATCCGAACACAAGGAGGTAGTCGGATGGACGCTCCCGACACCCGTCCCACGCCCTCGCCCGCACTTCTCAAGGTGCTCAACGGCGCCGTCGACCTGCACACGCACTCGGGCCCGAGCCCGTTCCCGCGGAAGCTCAACCACGTCGAGGCGTCGTACGACGCCGCGTCGATCGGCCTGCGCGCGATCCTCATCAAGTCGCACCACCACAACACGGTGTTCGACCTGCTCGCGATGCGCGACCTGCTCAAAGACGCCCCCACCCCCGCCTACGGCGGCGTGGCCCTCAACTCCGAGGTCGGCGGCGTGAACCCCTCCGCGGTCGCCGTCGCGATCCAGATGGGCGGCAAGGCGGTGTGGGGTCCGACCGTGTCGGCCGCCCGTCACATCGAGGCGCACAGCCACGACGACGGCTTCCCCTCCGCGGGCGGCGACCTCGAGGAGAGGGAGGAGTCGATCTACGACGCCGCCGGCAACGTCTCCGCCGAGACCGTGCGCGTCACGCAGCTCGTCGCCGAGGCCGACATCATGCTCACCGGCGGCCACCTCGACGTCGACTCGCAGAAGGCGTTCTTCGCGACCGCGAAGGAGAACGGCGTGAAGCGCCTCCTCC
>CAMLMQ010000118.1 GCA_946481135.1 uncultured Microbacteriaceae bacterium | reverse complement strand
GGGGTTCGGGTCTGACTCGGACATCGAGTGCTCCTTTCGGCGCAGCCAGCATCCCGCCGGATCCTGTGGGTTCCTTATGGCCGCGCTGGGAGCCTAATCGGCGGGGCTGAGCAGTTCGTCAGCAGCCCGGTCCGCTGGGGTCGGCGAGGCAGTCGCGTTCGACCAGAACGGTCTTCGCCGTGCCGACCCTCAGGTACAACTCGTTCGCGGGGAGGGTGAGGTCGCCGACCACGGGGCGCCACGCTCCCCCGTCGAAGCGGTACTCGGCGGTGAACGTGATCGAGAGGGTGATCGTGTAGTCGCCGAGCTCCCCGTAGACGTGGGATGTCGGCGTCGGATCGAACTCCCGCAGCCCGAGCGCCGCCCAGGTCGCCCCCTTCGTGCCGAGCGTCGCAGCCGAGCCGTCGCCGTAGTTCCAGTGGTACCGCTCCGGCGTGAAGCGCACCTCGGCGGGCCGACCGAGCAACGTGCCGGGCACCACGTGCCGGTCGGTCAGCGCGTAGAAGTTCGTGTCGAGCCCCGCGACCGTCCACCCGTCGGGTTCCATGAGCTGCCGTCCCGGCGCCGGCCGGAACGCCGCGATGTCCCGGATGGTGATCGTCGGGATGCCGGGCTCCGCCTCCGGCGGGACGCACACCGCCGGGTCGCCCATCTGGATGAGGCAAAGGTAGGAACTGCGGTCGGGCGACCAATTGCTGATCGGCGGCTGGGGCCATCCAGCCCCCGGCGCCGAGGAGCCGGGCGATCCGTTCGAAGTCGCGTCCCCGTCTAGGACAACGGAGTCGCCTTGGACGCCCCCACCCACGTTGGGACATCCAAAGACGGCGCCGAGACGACCGCAATCGCTTGTCGCTGCATGCGCTGATGGCGCCGCCGTAACTAGGACCGCAATCGCCGTCAGCAAAACGAGGAATCGGGCCATTGCTCGCTCCGCGCAACTCTGAGTTGGTCAGGGTAGGCGCCCGTCAGTTCGACCTCCAGTGGCACGATCGGATCCCGGTCGGCGGGCGTCACATCATTGCCGAGGCCATCAACGACGCGGGTGGTGGAGACGTCCACGCAAACGTACGCCGTGATTGTTGCGGTGCCTGCTTGATCGAGGTACTGCTGAAGGACGAATTGGGTAGTCGTCGCCGATCCGACTGAGCGCCAGCCGTTCTCTCGCAAGAGGTCGGCTGTCTCGACCTCGACTTCGTACTGCTCATCGGTGACATAGGGCTGGATGCGCTCGGGATCGGCACCACCCGATTGAGCAATCAGATCCGATACTTCGCTATACGCCGCATACGCCTCCTCCGCCGCGGCAAGTGCCTCCTCCTCCGACGCGAACACCGGAGTCGTGCTCGGCGTGGGCGGCAGGGTGGGTAGCGGCTCCCCGCCGACGCACCCCGTCATCCCGAGCAGGAGGGCGGCGGCGACGGCCGTTCCGGTGAGGTGTCCTGTCCGCATGTCGACCACCGTAGTGACGCCGACGAGGCTCGCGGTCGGCTTTCCACAGCCCGATCGCAGCCGAGGGCCGGTGGAGGAGTCCGACGTAGAGTGAGCAAGGAAAGGGGTACGTCGTGGAGGAATCAGGGTACGAGGAGCTTCTCGACGCCGCCGCCCGGTTGGTCGTCGAGGATGGCTTCGACGCCGTCTCCATTTCGCGTATCGCCGCGGAGGCGCGCGTCTCCGAAGATCAGGTTCTCGCCCACTTCGGGTCGCTCGAAGACCTCCTCGTGTCGATGCTGAACCGCGAGTTCACGAGCCTCTGGACGGTCGTCATCGACGACATCGAGCGTGACCCGCGCGGCGGCCTGCTGTCGCACATCTACCGCTACGTGATCACGGGGGTGTACGAGCGGCCGCTCGTGCGCGCCCTGTTCCTCGCCGATCGCGACGGGCTCAACACGATCATGCGATCGACGCACGGCTTCACGTATGTGCCCGAGATCGGCACCCGCGCCGACTTCATCGACCGCATGAAGGACGCCGGGATGGTGCGTCCCGAGGTCGACTCGCAGAGTCTCTCGGCGGTGATGTCGGCCGTGTCAGCGGGCGCCGCGCTGACCGCGCCGTCTTCGCAGCTCGACCTCGTCGCGCAGGGTCTCTTCGATCTGCTCTCCGACGCGGTGGATGCCGACGTCGCCGACACGACCGCCGGCAAGACGACCTACGTGGAGTACTCATTGGCCCTCCTCAGCCCGCGCGGCGCGGAGTAGGCTCCCGAGCATCCGGCGTCGACCGGAGGATGAGGGAGCACGCATGAGCACGACGAATACGCCCAACGCACCGGGGGTCACCGACTTCGCGGCAGTCGGCAAGGCGATCTGGTGGATGATCCTGCTGCGCGGCATCGCCGCGATCGTGTTCGGCATCCTCGTGTTCGTCTTCTCGCCCGACGTGACGCTCGTCGCGCTCGCGATCCTGTTCGCGGCGTACTCGATCGTCGACGGGGTGATGGAGATCGCCCACGCGGTCCGCGTCCGCGCCCGTTCGAAGAGCTGGGGCTGGATGCTGGTCTCGGGCATCCTGTCGGTGCTCGCGGGCGTCGCGGCGGCCCTCTTCCCGCTGCTCGCGGGCTTCTTCGGCGCGCTCATCGTCGTCTTCGTGATCGCGTTCTGGTCGATCTTCTCGGGCATCGCCGGCTTCCCGTCGGCGCACGCGATGGCGGATGGCGGCCGCAAGACGTGGGCGTATGTCGCGTCGGCGCTGAGCGTCCTCTTCGGCGTCGCGCTGCTCGTGATCGCCGTGATCAACCCGACCGGCGCGGTGCAGGCGCTGCTGTGGACGATCGGCGCCTACGCGATCGTCGCCGGCGTCGTGCTGATCGCCCTCGCGATCGGCGCCCGTCGGGTCGCGACGAAGGTCATCGCCGACTCGAAGTGACCCCGAGCTCCGTCTGAATCCGGCGGATCGCGTCGCCGAGCACACCGCTCGCGAGCAGCCCCGACCCGAGCGGTCCCGCCGTGTCGTCGCCGAGCGCAGGCAGACGCCGCAGGGCGAGCTGCGCTCCGTCGCTCAGCCCCTGCAGTTGGGCGGCGATCTCACGCTCCCACCTCCCCTGGTCGACGGTGCCCGAATCGGCGAGCGCCGCGGCCTTCGCCGCGTAGGCGGCCGCGCCGAGGGCGTGGGCGCCCATGTGGGCGACGCCCGCCGCCTGTGCCGCGGCTCGGGCGGCGGCGACCGCCGCCGGGTCCGAGAGTCCGGACGCGGCCCGGCCCGCGACGAACCGCCGTCGGATCTCCCCGGCGGCGTCGAGTTCCCCCCGACCGTAGGCACGCGCCCGGGCGATCGCGTCTCGCGGACGATCGTCATCCGGGGCGACCGCCTCGAACAGCGGCAGCACGCGCTCGGCGCAGTCCGCGGCCCAGAGCGCGACGATCCGACGGTCGTCGTCACTCAGCGTCTGTGCCGACGCCACGCCGATCAGACCGGCTCGACGCGGAAGCGTCGCAGCTGCAGGGCGGGGTTGCGGTGGCGCACCTCGCGCAGCCGGTCGGGCGAGATCCACGCGACCGCGACATCCGTCGTCTCTCCGACGGTGACGAGCTCGACGCCCATCGGATCGACGACCATGCTGTTGCCCGCGCCGATCGGCGGCGCATGGTCGGGAGCGACGACGTAGACGGTGTTCTCGATCGCGCGCGCGGTCACGAGCGTGCGCCAGTGGTGCTCCTTGAGCGGGCCGCGCACCCATTCGCTCGGCAGCAGGATGAGGTCGGCCCCCGCGTCGACGAGGCGACGCGTCACCTCGGGGAACCGCACGTCGTAGCAGGTCTGCAATCCCACGGTGAAGCCGCCGAAGTCGAACAGCGGCGCATCGTCGGGAGCCCACACCGGGCCGGCGACGATGCGGTCGCTCTCGCGCGTTCCGAACGCGTCGTAGAGGTGCATCTTGCGGTAGTGCGCGACGACCTCCCCGGCGGCGTCGACGGCAACGAGGGTGTTGGCGACGCGCTGCTCCTCGCCGGGCACGTGCTCGATCATCCCGGCGACGAGATGGATGCCGAGCTCCGCCGCGATCTCGGCGAGAGCCCGCACGAACGGGCCGTGGAGCGACTGGGCGTGCTCCACCCAGTCGGGGCCGAGCCCGGGGGTGAAGTACGACGAGTACTCGGGGAAGACGACGAGGAGCGCCCCCCGGGAGGCGGCATCTTCGGCGAGACGGCGCATCGTGTCGAGATTCGCGGCCTCGTCGTCGCCGGGCGCGAACTGGGCCACCGCGACGGCGGTCGGGCCGGAGGGTGCAGCCATGCCCTCAGGCTACGCCTGCCCACGACGAAGGGCCCGACCGAAGCCGGGCCCCTCGCAGGTTCTGCGGGTCAGACGCCCGTCGCGGGGTCGTCCGCCTCGGTGACGCGCTGCTGCACGCGCTCGCCGGTTACGGAGTCCGTGCCGGTGCGCGTGGTGCTCACCGACTGGCGACGACGAGCGAGCAGCACCAGTCCGATGATGAGGACGATGACGCCCGCACCCATGAGGATGTACCCCACCATGTCGAGGTTGATGAACTCGGTCTCGAAGTTGAGGGCGAAGACCAGGATCGCGCCGATCACGAACAGGACGATGCCGGTTCCGATGCTCATGGCCATTTCTCCTTCCGGGCGGCCCGGTGGCCGGCTCCGGGTCCCACCGTAGGGACGGCCGCCTGCCAGGCCCCGAGTCTTGACAACCGCGCCGACGACCGGGTCGAGGGATGCTCAGGCCGTCATGCCGCCTTCGACCGGCAGCACCATCCCGGTGGTGTGACTCGCCTTGTCGCTCAGCAGCCACGCGGCGGCGTTGGCCACCTCGACGCCCGTGCCGATCTTGTGGAGGGGCATCACGGCGAGGCGCTTGTCCATCGCCGCCGGATCCTTCGCGAGCATCGCGTCGATCATCGCCGAGCGGGTGGGGCCGGGCGCGACCGTGTTGACGCGGATGCCGAGCGCCCCGTTGTCGTGGGCGGCGCTGCGGGTGAGCCCGATCACGGCGTGCTTGGTCGCCTGATAGGCGCCGAGTCCCGTGGTGCCCTTGTATCCCCCGACGCTCGACGTGTTGACGATCGACCCGAAGCCCTGGGCGCGCATCACCCGAAGCTCCTCGCGCAGGCACAGCCAGACGCCCTTGACGTTCACCTCCATGACCCGGTCGAAGTCCTCCTCCGAGATCTCGTGCAGCAGGCCGACCTGTCCGATTCCGGCGTTGTTGAACGCGCCGTCGAGTCGGCCGTAGGCGTCGACGGTCTCGTCGACCATGCGGGCGACGTCGGCGCCGGAGGTGACGTCGCCGACGACGACCCGCACCTCGTGCCCCGCGCCGCGCAGCTCGTCCGCAGTGGCTTCGAGGGCATCGGCCGAGCGGGCGGAGAGCACGAGCCTCGCCCCCTCGTCGGCGAACACCCGCGCGGCTTCGACGCCGATGCCGGTGCTGGCGCCGACGAGCAGGACGGCCTTGCCGTCGAGCAGTCCGGTCATGGGGGTCTCCTTGAGATCGAGGGGTTCAGTCGCGGAAGGCGAGCGGCTCACCGCGGTGGGCGTGCAGATGGGCGGTCTCGGCATCCGTCAGAGTCCTCGGCCGCCGCGTCTGCAGGTCCATGATGACGACGGTCACGCGGGCGAGGAAGAAGAGGATGCCGGTGTCGGGGTCGAGCACGCGGCAGTCCATCGTCACGGAGCGGCTTCCGACCTTCGAGAGCCACACCTCCGCGACCACCTCCTGGCCGGCGTACGGCAGTTCGGCCGTGTACTCGAACCGCTGGCTGACGGTCATCGTGAACGTGTCGGTGCCGAGCGCCGCGAGCACAGGCGGCCGCCCGGGCGGGAAGTGCTCGGGCTTCTCGGGCAGGCCGAGCGCTCGGATGCGGGCCTCCTCAGCCAACCGCACGGCGGCGACGTTGTTGACGTGCCGGTACTGGTCGGTGTCGGCCCAGCGCAGCTGGAGCGGAACCCGCAGCGGCGCGTTCACCAGCGCACCGCGTTCACCAGCGCACCGTGCGGCCCGCATCGACGGCGGCACGGGCCGCCGACCCGAGCAGGGTCGCGTCGTTGCTCATCATCGTGAAGGTGAAGCCCGCGTCGACCGCGGCCTGCACCGACGCGGTGGTCGGTCCCCCGGCGTTGCCGATCGGCAGACCGGCCTCGCGCGTGTCGCGCACGGCACCCGCGATCAGGTCGACCACCTCCGGGTCGCCCTCGGCGAGACCGAGGCTCGTCGAGAGGTCGGCGGCGCCGACGAGCAGGGCGTCGACGCCGGCGACGCGGGCGATCGCACCGGCGTTGCGCGCGGCCTCGGCGCTCTCGAGCTGCGGGATGAGCACGACCTCCTCATTCCCGTAGCGCAGGTACTCGTCGCGCGGCAGCGCACCCCACGCGCCGGCGCGGCTGGTGCCGCCCACACCGCGGGTGCCGTGCGGAGGGAAGCGCACCGCGGCGACGGCGGCCTCCGCGTGCGCGACGGTGTCGACGTGGGGCAGCATGATGCCCTCGGCTCCCGCGTCGAGCACGCGTTGCACGATGCCCCCCTCGAGCGACGGAACGCGCACGATCGGCGAGACGCCCGTGAGCAGGGCGGTGCCGATGTGGCGGTGCGCCGTCTCGAGGTTCATCGCCGAGTGCTCGAGGTCGATGACGGCGAAGTCGAACCCGGCGAGCGCGACGAGTTCCATGCTCTCGGTCGCGGGCAGCTTCACCCATGTGCCCAGCGCGGGCCCGTCGGGCCGGCGGAGCGCCTCGCGGAAGAGGCTGCGCCGCGGCATCCCGCTCCAGCCGCCCACGCTCAGTGGCCCTCGGGGATGCCGACGCCCGGCTTCGCGGGGTAGTCGGCGGCGTTGAGCACCCAGCCCGAGGTCGAGAAGTCGACCCGGGGCGGGGAGAAGATGTCGATGAGCTGCTGATGCGGCCCCACACCCTGGGTCGTGTGAACGGTCGGCGGGGGGATGACGCAGATCGACGGCGTCGCGATCTCGCGGCTCTCGTCAGGGCGCCACTGGGTCGAGTCGGGCCCCCACGGGTAGCGGATGTGGTGCACGAAGCGGCCCTTGACCGCGAGCGAGATCTGCTCGAAGTCGTCGTGGTAGTGCGGGGAGAGCTTGGTCGCGTCGCGCGGCTTCGGCTCCTCGGCGAGGAAGTTGACCATGAGGTTCGTGGTGCGGAAGATGCGTCCGAACCGCCCGGGGGCGATCGGGGTGTCGACGAGGCGGTAGACCCGCAGCCGGAACCCGTCGACCGGGTCGGGCCACTCGCCGAGCGGTGCGGCGCGCAGGTCGGGTTCGGCGTAGGCGTCGGCGTTGAGAGCTGCCTCGCGCAGGTCGTCGGCGACGACCGAGAACAGCCGGATGACGACGCCGTCGGCGAGCACCTCGACGCGGGAGTCGCCGGGTGGCACGACGACGAACGCCTCCTCGCGCACCTCCTCGGTCGCGTCCCCCGCGGTCACCCGCACGGGTGCGCTCTCGGAGTACTGCAGCAGCGCGTACTCGTCGGGCTGCCCGACGCGGGCGAGAACCTCCCCCGCCTTCGCGTCGGTGTACGCGACGACGAGGGTCGCGCTGCGGGCGAGCCAGGTGCGGCTGCCGTTCGGGCCGATCTCGGTGGGCGCCTCGGTGAGGAACTCGATCCACTGCGAGGGCTTGATCGGCGTCGACGGGTCGACCTCGACGGTCGGCGCGGCGACGGCGAGCTTGCTGCGGATGTCGTCCGCGGCGTACTGGGTGGACATCTTCTCTCCGAGGGTTAGAGGGTGACGCCGGCGAGGCCCTTGAGGCCCAGCATCCGGCGGGCGTCGTCGGGCGTCGCGAGCTCGCGGCCGAGGTCGTCGACGACACCGCGGATCTTCTCGACCTGCTGGGCGTTGCTCTCGGCGAGGCGGCCCTTGCCGATCCACAGGCTGTCTTCGAGCCCCACACGCACGTGCCCGCCGAGCCAGGCGGCGTGCGTCGCGAACTCGAACTGCGCCCGCCCCGCCGCGAAGGCCGAGAACTGATAGTCGTCGCCGAAGAGCTTGTCGGCGATCGCGACCATGTGGGTGAGGTTCGCGTGGTCGGCGCCGATGCCGCCGAGGATGCCGAACACGCCTTGGATGAGGAACGGCGGCTGCACGAGACCCTTCTCGACGAAGTACGCGAGCGAGTAGAGATGCCCGATGTCGTAGCACTCGAACTCGAAGCGGGTGCCGCGCTCCTCGCCGAGCGTGCGCAGCACGTGCTCGATCGTCGCGAACGAGTTGACGAACGGGTGGCTGTAGGTGCCGAGCACGTAGGGTTTCTCCCAGTCGTGCTTCCACGTCGTGACCTTGTCGGCGATTCCCGAGTACACGAAGTTCATCGAGCCCATGTTGAGACTCGCGAGCTCGGGGCTGAACCGCAGGGCGCCGGCGAGGCGCTCGTCGATCGTCATCTGCGACGATCCGCCGGTCGACATGTTGATGACGACATCCGTCTCGGCGAGGATCGCCGGGATGATCTGCTCGAACACGCCCGCTTCGAACGCGGGGCGCCCGTCGGGGTGACGCGCGTGCAGGTGGATGATCGCCGATCCCGCCGCCGCCGCCTCGAGCGAGGCCTGCACGACCTGCTCGGGCGACAGCGGCAGGTAGTCGCTCTGCGACGGCACGTTCACGCTGCCGGTGACCGCCGTCGAGATGATCACCTTCTCGGCGCGGCGCACGCCTCAGCCCGCCTTCGGCGAGTCCTCGAGACCGAGGAGGTAGGCGGTGTTGTGGCAGATCATCTGCCGCACGTCCTTCTCGCTGATCCCGTGGTCGAGCAGCTGCTGCACGACGTAGATGTAGCCGTCGACCGGGTAGGGGTTGGCGAGTTGACCGAGGTCGGAGTCGATGACGGTGCGCTCGGGGCCGATCCGCTCGATCCAGTCGACCAGGCGGGAGATCGGCCACCCGGGCGCTGGGACGCCCGGGTGGTACATGGACATCTCGTGCTCGACGAAGGCGCCGTAGGAGAGGAGCTCCTCCACGTCGCCGTCGCTCGCGCCGATGATGAAGTCGGGGTGGTGCAGGAGGAGGCGCTTCACGCCGTTCTCCTTCGCGGTCGCGAAGAACGCCTTCTGCGA
>CAMLMQ010000117.1 GCA_946481135.1 uncultured Microbacteriaceae bacterium | reverse complement strand
AGCACCAGGCGATCGTCGCGAACGTCGGCCACTTCGACAACGAGATCGACATGGCGGGCCTGGAGTCGTTGCCCGGAGCCACGAAGGTCGAGATCAAGCCGCAGGTGCACGAGTGGCGCATGCCCTCGGGGCGCAGCATCCTCGTGCTCTCCGAGGGGCGCCTCATGAACCTCGGCAACGCGACCGGGCACCCCTCGTTCGTCATGAGCAACTCGTTCTCGAATCAGGTGCTCGCGCAGATCGAGCTCTACACGAAGCAGGCCGAGTACCCGGTCGGGGTGTACGTGCTGCCGAAGGTGCTCGACGAGAAGGTCGCGCGGCTGCACCTCGCCGCCCTCGGGGTCGAGCTCACGCAGCTCACCCCCGAGCAGGCCGCGTACCTCGGCGTGCCGGTCGAGGGCCCGTACATGGTCGACCCCACCGGGTCCGGAGTCGGTGTGCGCCCTAACCGCCCCCTGGGCGGGGCGCGATGGGGGGTTTGGGGGCGCACGGCCCTAGCTCGCGTACCCCGCATCCGTCAACGCCCTCCCCCGTTCACGGGTCACCGGCCTAGCGTCGACGGGGGGAGTCGTGTGCTCCCCGCGGAAAGGGGAACTCGACGATGAGGAACACAGCAACGCGCACCGCCACCGTGGCGGGCATCGCGATCACCGGCCTCGTGCTCGCCGGATGCGCCGGAGGCGACGGCGGAACCGGCGGCGGAGACTTCGCCGGCGAGACGCTCGAGGTCTCGGCCACCTGGTCGGGAGCCGAGCAGGCCAACTTCGAGGCCGTGCTCGACGTCTTCGAGCAGGAGACCGGCGCCACCGTGAACTACACGAGCTTCGGCGACAACGGAGCCACCACGCTCAACACGCAGGTCGAGGGCGGCAACCCGCCCGACGTCGCCGTCGTCGGGCAGCCCGCGCTCATGCAGCAGCTCGCGACCGACGGCGCGCTCGTGCCGCTCAGCGACACCGCCGCGGCCAACGTCGCCGACAACTACGCGCAGGACTGGATCGACCTCGGCACCGTCGACGGCGAGCTCTACGGCGTCTGGTTCAAGGCCGCCAACAAGTCGACCATGTGGTACAACGCCGACATCTACGACGAGGCCGGCGCCGAGGTGCCCGAGGACTGGGACGGCTTCCTCGAGCAGCTGCAGATCGTGTCGGATGCCGGCTACTACGGCATCTCGATCGGCGCCGACGTCGGCTGGCCGCTCACCGACTGGTTCGAGAACGTCTACCTGCGCACCGCGGGCGGCGACATGTACGACCAGCTGACGGCGCACGAGATCCCGTGGACCGACCCGAGCGTCACCGAGGCCCTCGAGGTGCTCGCGTCGCTGTGGGGCACGCCGCTCGTGCAGCCCGGTGCCGCGCAGCGCACCTTCCCCGACACGATCCCGGCGGTCTTCGGGGCGAACCCCGAGGCGGGCACCGTGTACGAGGGCGACTTCGTGGCCGGCAACATCGCGGATGACGGCAACTCCGTCGTCGGCGAGAACGCCCTGTTCTACGACTTCCCGTCGATCAACGGCTCCGCACCCGCGGTGGTCGGCGGCGGCGACGTCGCGATCGCGTTCAACGACGACGAGGCCACGCAGGCCCTCATGGCGTTCCTCGCGACGCCCGAGGCGGCCGAGGCGTGGGTGCCCAACGGGGGCCTCACCTCGCCGAACCAGAACGTCGACACCTCGCTCTACCCCGACGACACCGCCCGGCAGATCGCCGAAGCGCTCGTCGGCGCCGAGACGTTCCGATTCGACATGTCCGACCTGACGCCGAGCGCGTTCGGCGGCACGCCGGGTCAGGGCTTCTGGCAGGTCATGATCGAGTTCCTGCAGAACCCGTCGGATGTCGCCGGCGCTCAGCAGAAGCTCGAGGACGCCGCCGTCGCCGCGTACGCCGGCTAGGCATCCCGATGTCCAGCAGCTCGCCCGCTGTGGCGACGCCCGCGCTGGCAGGGGAGGAGGGCCGGGTTCCCCCGGCCCTCCCGCCCCAGCGCACGGCATCCTCCGGCTCGCAGTGGCGCCGAGTCGCGATCGCGCTCGGCTTCCTCGCGCCCGCGCTCGTCTTCCTCGGCGCGTTCGTCGTCTACCCGATCGTCTACACGCTCATCCGCTCGCTCTTCGACCGCGCGGGCGGGGAGTTCGTCGGGTTCGAGAACTACGCGCGGATGTTCACGAACGACTCGACGTTCACCGCCATCCGCAACAACGTCATCTGGGTGGTCGTCGCGCCGGCCGTGTGCACCATCCTCGGCCTGATCTTCGCGGTGCTCGCCGACAAGGTGCGCTGGGGCACCGCCTTCAAGCTCATCGTCTTCATGCCGATGGCGATCTCGATGCTCGCCGCGGGCGTCATCTTCCGGTCGCTGTTCCAGGAGAACCCCGAGCTCGGTGCGGTCAATGCCGCGATCGTCGCGGTCGAGAACGCGTTCACCGGCGGCGCCGCCAACTACGAGGGCGCGCGGCCGCGACCCGACGGGGGCCTCGTCGAGGAGGGCGGCTCGGTCGCGGGACCCGCGCCGGTCGAACTCGGCGACACGCAGGACTTCCCGCTCGTCGGCGTGCGCGCCGACGACGTGCCCGAGACCGCCACCCAGGTCGAGAGCGCCGACCCGGTCGCCGACGGCATCGCCGGGACGGTCTTCCTCGACAACATCCGCGGCGGAGGCGGCACCCCCGGCGAGATCGAGGACGGCAAGTTCGGTCTGCCGGGCATGACCGTGCACGCGGTCGACGAGAACGGCGACGTCGTCGGCTCGGCGACGAGCGGCGACGACGGCACCTACGTCATCGAGGGGCTGCCCGACGGCGCCTACACGGTGGCCCTCCCGGCGACGAACTTCGTCGCGGGCGGCCAGGGCGTCTCGTGGCTGTCGTCGGCGTTCATCACGAGCGTCGTCATCCTCTCCTACGTGTGGATCTGGGCCGGCTTCGCGATGATCATGATCGCGTCGGGGCTCTCCGCGATCGACCGGTCGCTGCAGGAGGCCGCACGCACCGACGGCGCCAACGAGTGGAAGGTGTTCACGAAGATCACCGCGCCGCTGCTCGCGCCCGTGCTCGTCGTCGTGCTCGTCACCCTCATCATCAACGTGCTCAAGATCTTCGACCTCGTCTACGTGATCCCACCCGGCGCCTCCAAACCGGCGGCGAACGTCATCGCCGTCGAGATGTGGACGGTCTCGTTCGGCGGCGGCAACGACCAGGGGCTCGGCAGCGCGCTCGCGATCCTCCTGCTGCTGCTCGTGCTGCCGGCGATGATCATCAACGTGCGCCGCCTGCGTCAGGAGCGTGAACGGTGAGCACCCGAGACGTCATGGCGGGGCAGCGGCCCCGCACCGTCGGACAGCGCATCGTCGCGTTCCTCGGCAACGCCGTCGTGCAGGTCGTGCTGATCGTCATCGCGCTGTTCTGGCTCGTGCCGTCGATCGGGCTCTTCCTGTCGTCGCTGCGCAGCGCGAGCGACTCGGGCACGTCGGGATGGTGGACGGTCTTCACCGCGCCCGCGCAGCTCACGCTCGACAACTACGCCAACCTGCTCACGAATCCGACGATCCTCGGCTCGATCGGCAACACGATCCTCATCACGGTGCCGACGACGATCCTCGTCGTGCTCATCGGATCGCTCGCCGGGCACGCGCTCGCGTGGGTCGAGTTCCCGGGGCGCGACTGGGTGTTCATCGGCACCGTCGTGCTGCTCGCCGTGCCGCTGCAGGTGGCGCTCATCCCGCTCGCGCAGCTGTTCGGCGCGATCGGCATCTTCGGGTCGGTGATCGGCGTGATCATCTACCACGTCGCCTTCGGGTTGCCATTCGCGATCTTCCTGATGCGCAACTTCTTCTCGCAGGTGCCGTCGGAACTGCTCGAAGCGGCCCGACTCGACGGGGCGAGCGAGTGGCGCATCTTCCGTCAGGTCGTGCTGCCGCTCGGACTGCCGGCGATCGCGTCGCTCGCGATCTTCCAGTTCCTGTGGACGTGGAACGACCTGCTCATCGCGCTCATCTTCACGAACTCGCAGAGCCAACCGTTGACGGTCGCGATCCAGAGCCAGCTGCGGCAGTTCGGGGCGAACATCGACGTGCTCTCCGCGGGGGCATTCCTGTCGATGATCGTGCCGCTCATCGTGTTCTTCGCGTTCCAGCGCTACTTCGTGCAGGCCCTCCTCGCGGGGTCGAACCGGTAGCGCCGCTGCGGGTTGAGTAGCGCGCCGCGCAGCGGCACGCGTATCGAAACCCGACCTGCGAGTGACTCGGGGTGGGTTTCGATACGCGTCGCCTGCGGCGGCGCTACTCAACCCGCGGGAGTGCGGGACGGGAAGGAGTGCGGGGTGCCCTGCAGGGCGGGCTGGAGGCGGTCGAGGCGCTCCCGTTCGCGGCGCAGCGCCTCCGCCTCGCGCTCGCGGCGCACGACGGTGAGACCGGCGAGGAAGAGCTCCGAGTCGACGGGCGGGATCGGGGCGACGAACTCCGACGCCTCGGTCGCGAGCTCCGCCGCGAGACGCGCCCGCCGTGCCGGGTCGTACTGCGACGCCTGGGCGAGGAACTGGGCGATCCGTCGGGACAGCTGCGTCGGCATCCGGGCGACGTCGACGAGGCGCGACCACTCGGCGAGTTGCGGCGGGATGCCGAACAGCGGCGTCACCGTGCCCGACACGCGTTCGTACTGGCAGTAGGTGCCGGCGAGCAGGTCGCCGAGCCGCTGGGTGCGCGCCGTGAGCAGCCCGACGAGCGCGGCCGTACCTCCGAAGAGCGGGAACATGTAGAACTCGATGACCCCCGTCATCGCCCGCACCGCCGCGTGCCGCAGACCGATCGCCCCGCCGTCGAGACGCACGATGCGTCCGCCGATCGCGAGCTTGCCGAGCGAGCGGCCCTTCGTGAGCGTCTCGACCGTCATCGGGATGCCGACGAAGCACACGACGAAGGCGACGATGAAGACCGCGGCGAGCACGGCATCCTCGGTCACGAAGGTCGAGGTCAGCATGCCGATCGCGGTGATCACGATGAGGAAGACGACCGAGTGGGCGACGAAGTCGATGAGGGCGCCCGCGGCGCGCAGCACGAACCCGGTCGGGTGCAGGTCGAGGCTCACGGCCTCGCCGGTGAGGGTGCCCTGCTCGCTGGGCGCGTGGTCGTCGATCCACTCCGAATCGGGGTCGGCGGCCATGTGGGTAGTCTCCCAGGTGATGGACCTCGACGCCTACTCGGCCGCGCATCGCGCGGAGTGGGAGCGGCTCGCGGTGCTCGCGGGCAAACGCCGGCTCAGCGGGCGTGAGGCCGACGAGCTGATCGAGCTCTACCAGGCGGCGTCGGCGCACCTCGCGGAGATCAAGGCGACCGTCGGCGAGACCGTGCAGGGCGACCACATCTCGCTCGCGCTCGCGAAGGCCCGCATCCGCTTCACGGGCACGCCGACGTCTCCGCTGCGCCAGGTGACCCTCTTCTTCGCCAACCAGCTTCCGGCGGCCCTGTACCGCATCCGCTGGCTGTCGCTCGTGATCACCGTGCTGTTCGTCGGCGTCGCGACCGCCTACGCCGCGTGGTTCACCCTCAACCCCGAACTGCTCGACCTGCTCGGCACCGAGGAGTCGCGGCGGGAGTACGCCGAAGAGCTGTTCGTGCAGTACTACTCCGAGAGCTCGATGGGCGGCTTCGCGAGCCAGGTGTGGACGAACAACGCGTGGCTCACCGCGCAGTGCGTCATGTTCGGCATTACGGGGGTCTTTCCGATCTACCTGCTGTTCGTCAACGCGCAGGGCATCGGCACGTCGGCGGCGATCATGACCGAGTTCGACGAGCTCGACACGTTCTTCCTCTACATCGCGCCGCACGGGCAGCTCGAGCTGTACTCGATCTTCGTCGCGGGGGCCGCGGGGCTGTTGATCTTCTGGTCGTGGGTCGCCCCCGGCGCGCGCACGCGACGGCAGGCGCTCGCTGAGGACGGGCGGGCGTTCTTCACGATCGTCGTCGGGCTCGCGTTGTCGCTGCTCGTCTCGGGACTCGTCGAGGGCTTCGTCACCCGGCAGCCGTGGCCGTGGCCCGTGAAGATCGGCATCGGCACGGTCGTGCTCGTCGGCTTCCTGCTCTACCAGTGGGTCGTCGGGCGCCGCGCCGCCCGCGCGGGGGAGACGGGCGACGCCGAGGAGTTCGACGTCGGCGCGGCCGCCCCCGTCTCGGCCTGACGGCCTGAGGCGTCACTTTCTGTCGGAATGGGGCGCCCGAAGCGACAGAAACTGACGCCTCGCAAGGCGGGATGACGAAGGGGTCGGGATGTCACCATCCCGACCCCTTCGTGAGCGGTCAGCCCTTGCGGCCGAAGAGCGGCTTGTAGGTGAAGCCCGCGAGGAGCGCGCCGACGATCGGGGCGACGAAGAACACCCACACCTGCGTGAGCGGCACCGCGCCGCCGAACACCGCGGTCGCGAGCGAGCGCGCCGGGTTGAGGGAGGCGTTATCGAGCGGGATCGCGATGAAGTGGAACAGGGCGAGCGCGAGGCCGATCGCGAGCGGCGCGAAGCCGGCGGTCGTCGAGCCCTCGGCGGTGACGCCGAGGATGATCCACAGGAAGACCGCCGTGATCGCGATCTCGACGATGATCACCGTCACGAGCGGGGCGAACGCGCCGTCGTAGCCGTTCGACACGGCCGCGAACGAGGAGGCGATCTCCAGTCCCTGCGACGCGACGATCGCGAGGTGCACGAGGGTCGCGAGCAGACCGCCGACGATCTGCGCGAGCGAGTAGGGCAGCACGTCGCGCCACGGCATCCGACCCGCGGCGGCGGCGCCGAACGACACGGCGGGGTTGAACTGCCCGCCCGAGACGTGGCCGACGGCGTAGGCGGCGCCGATGACGGCGATGCCGACCGCGAGGCCGACGACGAGGGGCTTCGCGTCCTCGCCGTAGTTCAGCGCGACGCCGATGACGCCGAAGACGAGCACGAAGGTTCCGAACACCTCGGCGATGAGGCGACGGGTGAGGGTGGGAGCAGCAGCGGTTTCAGCCATGGTCACACGGTACCGCCGTGCCCAGCGCTTTCCCAGGATGCCGACGGCGGGGCGGGCGAGGTACTAGAGCCGGCCGGCGGCCTTGAGCGCGAGGTAGCGGTCGGCGAGCGCCGGCGGCAGGTCGGCGGGCGGGGCGGTGACGACCTCGGCGCCGAGCTGGCGCAGCGCCGTGCCGACGCGTTCGACGTCGAGCAGCGCGCGCTCCGCCGACGCCGCGCGGTACACCTCGTCGGACCCCGAGCGCTCCCGCGTCGCCGCGGCGACATCCGGGTCCGTCACCGATGCGACGACGACCGTGTGGCGGCGGGTGAGTCCCGGCAGCATCCCGAGCAGCGGGCGGGAGGCGCCCGGGGTCTCGATCGGCGTCACGAGCACGACGAGGGCGTGCTGCGTCGTGATGCCGCGCACGAGCTCGGGCACGGCGTGCCAGTCGGCTTCGATGAGCTCGGGCTCGATGGGGGCGAGCATGTCGACGGTGCGGGCGAGCAGCTCGGCGCCGGATGCGCCCTGCACCCGGCCGCGGACGACGCGGTCGTGCACGAGCACGTCGACGCGGTCGCCCGCCCGGGTCGCGAGCGCGGCGAGCAGCAGCGCCGCCTCGAACGCGGTGTCGAGGCGGGGCTCGTCGGCGATCCGCGCGGCCGAGACCCGCGACGAGTCGATGACGATCACGACGCGCCGGTCGCGCTCGGGCCGCCAGGTGCGCACGACGAGCTTCATCTGCCCGGTGGCCGCATCCCGGCGCCGCGCGGAGGCCCGCCAGTCGAGGCTGCGCACGTCGTCGCCGCGCACGTACTCGCGCAGCGAGTCGAACTCGGTGCCCTGCCCGCGCACCATGACCGACGTGCGGCCGTCGAGCTCGCGCAGGCGGGCGAGCCGCGACGGCAGGTGCTTGCGCGAGGTGAACGGAGGCAGCACCCGCACACGACCGGGCACGGGCACGGTGCGCTGCCGCGCCACCATCCGCAGCGGGCCGAACGAGCGCACCGTCACGTGGGCGGCGCTGCGCTCGCCGCGGCGCACGGGCCGCAGGGTCGTGGTGAGGATGACGCGGTCGCCCGCCGCGATGGCGAGGCGGTGCCGGGGTGGCCGGGCGCCGGCGGAGGGTTCCCACGCATCCCGCAGCGTGCCGTGCACGGCGCGCCGTCCGGTGTTCGCGACGGCGAGACGGGCGGGGGCGCTCTCGCCGAGACGCAGCCGCACGGGGAGGTCGCGGGCGAACTCGAGGGCGGCGGGTGATCCGGCGAGCGCGAGGTCGGTCGCGGCGACGGCGACGAGCACCCCGACCCACACGGCGAGCCCGGGCAGGCCGCCGAGGATCACGACGGGAGCCGCCCCCACCGCGACGAGCAGCACGAACCAGCCGGAGATCGCCACCTCAGTCGCCGCTCAGATCGGCACCCTGACCTGCTGGAGCACGCTGCGCAGCACCGTGTCGGCGGCGACGCCCTCCAGCTCGGCCTCGGTGCGCAGCTGGATGCGGTGGCGTAGCACGGGCACCGCCATCGTCTGGATGTGGTCGGGCGTCACGCCCGTCGACCCGGAGAGCCACGCCCACGCCCGCGACGCGGCGAGCAGCGCGGTCGCACCGCGGGGCGAGACGCCGAGCTTCACCGACGGCGAGACGCGGGTGCCGCGCGCGACGTCGACCGCGTACCCGAGCACATCCGGCGCGACGGTGACGCGCGCGACGTCGGCCTGCGCAGCCGCGAGGGTCGCCGCGTCGAGCACGGGGGTGACGCCGGCGGCGGCGAGGTCGCGCGGGTTGAAGCCGCTCGCGTGGCGCTGCAGCACCTCGACCTCCTGGTCGCGCTCGGGCAGGTCGAGCACGAGCTTCAGCAGGAACCGGTCGAGCTGCGCCTCGGGCAGCGTGTAGGTGCCCTCGTACTCGATCGGATTCTGCGTCGCCGCGACGAGGAACGGGCTCGGCAGCTTGCGGGTGACGCCGTCGGCCGAGACCTGCCGCTCCTCCATCGCCTCCAGCAGCGCCGATTGCGTCTTCGGGGGCGTGCGGTTGATCTCGTCGGCGAGCAGGATGTTGGTGAACA
>CAMLMQ010000116.1 GCA_946481135.1 uncultured Microbacteriaceae bacterium | reverse complement strand
ATCGTGCCCATCGCCGACCAGATCGCGACACCCGCCGCGATGAGGCCGAGCTCGGCGTTCGAGTCGTCGGAGAACCGTCGCAGCGCGTCGAACCCGGCGAACACGGCCACCGCGACGGCGACCACGCAGAGGATCGACCACAGCACCGTCGGACGCGCCGGCCCCTGCAGGCCGTCCTTCTTCAGCCGGCTGTCGACCGCCCGATAGACCCCGGTCAGCCGTGTGCCGAGCGTGTCGTTCGTCGAGCCGAGCGGGATGCGCGTGCCGGCTCGCAGGTTCTCGCCGAACACCGCGCGCAGCAGCTGGGTCTCCAGCTCATCGAGGCCGTCGACGCCGACGAGTTCGACCTCGTAGGGCGCGACCGAGTCGGTCGGATGGTCGAGCAGGCGCACGTTGCCGCGCACCGCGAGGGCGACGATCTGCGCCGCGAACGCCCGCTCCGGCCGCCCCGCGAGGTACGCCGCGACCATCAGGTTGAGGTCCTTCGGCGGCACGTACTGCGGCACGATGATGTCGCTCGGTCCGGTGCGGCGCGAGCGGTCGGACGCCTGCGTCCCGGCCGCGATCCACGAGACGAGCAGCGCGACGGGGCCGAGCACGAACGGGCCGAACTGGTCCCACCACGACGGCGCCGGCACCGGCGGCTCGTAGCCCGGGTCGTCGCTCGGCGGCACGACGACCTCGCCCGGCTCGAACGTGCCCGCCTCGAACGCGATCGCCACGGTGAGCGACTCGTTCGGCTGCAGCGCGTGCTCCGCCGCCCGGAAGGTGACCGCGCCATCCGCCTCGGGAGTCGCGACGAGCGGCTCGTCGCAGTCGTCGAAGGTGTAACAGGCCTGATCGCCGGTCAGCGCCGGGGCGAGTTCGGCATCCACGCGCAGCGTCATGCTCGTGCGGCCGAAGAACTGCGCCCAGCCCGTGCCGTTGACATCCCAGTAGAACTCGTCGGCGCCCGTGTCGGCGAACGCCTCGATCACATCCACCTGCTCGTAGGTGATCACGTAGGTCTGCCGGCCATGCACGTACGAGTCGTCGCCGAGCGCGACGCTGAAGAAGTCGTAGTAGTACTCCGTCGAGTACGGCACGGGGTCGCCGCTCTCGTCGACGACGCTCTCGACGCTCGTGTGCAACTGCACGCCGTGGCGGTACTCGGGGATGTCGCGGTAGAAGCCGCGGTTCTGGTCGAACGTCGGGAAGATCGCGACGATCGTCTCCGTCACCCGCAGCCGCGCGTGGCCGTCGGCGTCGCGCGTGAGCACGTAGTCGCTGTCGAACGACTCGATCGCGAAGTCGTCGAGGTCGCCGGCGGCGCTCACCTGCGGCGTCGCGCTGACCGAGGATGCCGGCGCGGCCGCGAGGGCGAACCCGATGCCCAGCACGGTCAGGACGCGAACGATGCTCGACACGGCGCTCAGCCTAGCGACGGGGGTCGCGGCGTAGGCTTTTCGCATGCCGTCGCCCGACTCCGATCACCCGCGCCGCGCGAGTCTCGAAGTGCTGCGCGCCGAGGCGACCGACGAGCGTTCGACCGTCGTCGTCGAACGGTTGCGCAGCGGCGAAGACCCGTGGGCGTTCATGGACGAGATCCCGACCGTCGACGAGCTCGTCGTGCTGACCCTGCGGGCCGAGCGCATCGTCGCCGACAACCGCCGCATCCCGACCCGCGAACAGGACTACCGCATCCTGCGCCAGATCGCCCTCGCGTACCCCGAGCTCACCCCCACCGTGTGGGCGATGCTCGACCGGCGCCTGGCGGCGTCGGCGTGACCGCGCTCGCCCTCCTCACCTTCGGCGACGACGGGGCCGCGACCGGGCACCGGCTCGTCGACCCGGCCGAGCCCGCGCTGACCGTCACCGAGCTCGCCGCGACCCGCGGCGACGGCGTGTTCGAGACCGTCGGACTCGTCGGCGGTCGCCCGCTCAAACTCGACCGGCACCTCGCCCGGTTCGGCGCGTCCATCCGGATGCTCGACCTTCCCCCGCAGGATCCGGCGGTGTGGGAGGCGGCGCTGCGGGATGTCGCCGCCGCCCTCGACCCGGGCGTCGAGTCGTACGTGAAGCTCGTGCTGTCGCGCGGCATCGAGGGCGCCGACCTGCCCACCGGGTGGGCGTTCGGCACCGCACATCCGTCGTTCGACGACGTGCAGCGCGACGGACTGCGCGTCGCCCTGCTCGACCGCGGCTACCGGCACGACGTCGCGCAGACGTCGCCGTGGCTGCTGCAGGGGGCGAAGACCCTCTCCTACGCCGTCAACCGCGCCGCGTATCGCGAAGCCGCCCGGCGGTCGGCCGACGACGTGATCTTCGTCTCGTCGGACGGGTACCTGCTCGAAGGCCCCACCTCGACGGTCGTGCTGCGGTCGGGTATGTCGTTGCGCACCTCGCGCACCGACCTCGGCATCCTGCCCGGCACGACGCAGGCCGAGCTGTGGGACTGGGCCGCGGCATCGGGCTACACGTGCACGTACGACCTGCTCACGCCCGACGACCTCGCCGCCGCCGACGCCGCGTGGCTCGTCTCGTCGGTGCGGCTCGCGGTGCCGATCCGTGCCGTCGACGGCACGGCGCGCCCGGTGGATGCCGACCTCACCGCCGCGTTCAACGCCCACCTGCGCTCCCTCGGCGGCTGAGCGTTGGCGGCGGGTGCCGGGGGCGGAAATCACGAACGGCCCCGGGTCTAGAAATCCCAGGGCCGTTCTGTGGTCGATCGGGCGTCCGCGACCCGCGAGCTCACGGGCCGTGGCATCCCCTCGATCCGCCGGCTGTGACACCGTCATCCTGAGAGGCTCCGCGTCCGGGTCGCCCGGGAGGGACCCCCGGCGATCGGAACGCGGACCCTCGACTGCGGCGGCTGTGACACCGCCCGTCTCGGGTTGCGCCGTTTCGGTTGAGACGAGATTACTCAGCCCCGGCATCCGCACAAGATGTCAAGTCTCGCTAGATGGTTGAGGGTTGCCGCCTCGGCGATGCGGAGAATACTGACGGCGGTGATGTCGTCCGCTGGATCGTCGTTACCCCCGTAATGACGAAACGCGTTAGTGACGAGATCACCGCCGTCCGGCTAGTCCCCCAACTAGTGCTCTTGAAGACTAATCAGTTCGGTAAGCCCCCGTATGCCCCCAGAGGGGGTGTCCTCTGCAGTGAGGACACGGATTCCGAAAACGGGGTACAAGCCCGGCACGACGAAGGGCCCCCGATCGCCGCGTTCCCACCGACAAGTCGGGGGTTCGTCGAGCTTCGAGGGCCCTTCTGTCGCCTTCTGGTTTGACCCTTCCGGCGAACAACAGATTACTCAGCGGTGAACACCGCACAACCCGTCAAGTTTCGCTAGATAGTTGAGACTTTCCGGGGTCATGCGACGACGCGGCACGGTTGCGCGGTCTTCAGTTGCATCCGCGCCCGGGAAAACGCCCGCGCGTGCAACTAACGTCAGCGCGACCTCAGGAGACGGCGTCGCGCAGCAGCGAGACGAGGGCCTCGAGCTGCACCGAGCCCTCGGCCGCCTCGAACTCCTCGCCGTCGAGGGCACGCGCCGCGAGGCCCGCCTTCGCGTCGATGAGCTCCGAGATGCGGCCGTCGATCGTGCCCGCGGCGATGATGCGCCACGCCGTGACCGGCAGCTCCTGCCCGATGCGGTGCACGCGGTCGATCGCCTGCGTCTGCTCGGCGTTCGTCCACGACAGCTCCGCGAGCACGACGTTCGACGCGACCTGCAGGTTGATGCCGACGCCCGCCGCCGTGAGGGAGCAGACCGCGACGGCGACCTCGGGGTCGTTCGTGAACGCGTCGAGGGCGGCCGTGCGGGCCTTCGTCGACTGCTCGCCGCGGATCGACACCGTCTTCAGCCCGGCCTTCGCGAAGTGCTGCTCCGCGGCATCCATGACGTCGACGTGCTTCGCGAAGAACACGACCTTGCCGACGTTGCGAGCCAGGTTGACGGTGTAATCCGCCGCCGGGGTGGCCTTCGCCTGCCCGATGCGACGCACCATCGCGAACACGTTGTCGCCGCCCGTGCCGGCGCCGCGCGACTCCTCGAGCTCCGCGGCGGCGACGAGACGGATGATGTCCTCCGACGCGCTGTCGGGTCGCGCCGCCGAGAGCCGGCGGTAGCGCTCGACGAGCCGGGCGACGAGCGCGCGCTCCGCTTCGAGAATCGAGCGGCCCGCCTCGCCGTCGAGCTCGACCGGGATGTCGGCGATGCGACGCGCCGGGATGTCGGCCGCGACATCCACCTTCTTGCGCCGCACGATGCCCATGTCGACGACGCACGCGCGCGCGGCGGAGAAGAAGCCCGGGTCGCCGGGGTTGAGGTCGGTGTCCTCGAGCTTGCGCATGAGCGCCGGCATCGGCTTCTTCTCGTCGATCCAGCCGAGGTACTGCCAGATCATCCGGAAGTCTTCGATCTGGTTGATGAGCGGCGTGCCGGTGAGGGCGACGAAGAGCGCGTTCGGCGACACGGCGCGGATGCTGCGCGAGAGGGCGAGCACGTTCTTCGAGCGCTGCGACGACGCGTTCTTGATGAAGTGCGCCTCGTCGACGACCATGCCCTTGAACCCGCGGCGCGAGAGCCACGCGACGTGCCGGTCGAGCACCTCGTAGTTGACGATGACGACGTCGGCGAACGCGTCGATGTCGTCGCCGTCGCCGTGCACGACGGTCGCGGCGCGCTGCGGGATCCACTTCTCGACCTCGCGCGCCCAGTTGACCTTGACGACGTTCGGCACGACCACGACGAGCGGGAACGCCCCGGCCGCCTCCGCCGCGAGCAACGCCTGCGCGGTCTTGCCGAGACCCGGCTCGTCGGCGAGCAGGTAGGTGCGGTGCCCCGCGCGCGCGCTCTCGATGAAGCGCGCCTGGTGGCGCATGAGCTCCTTGCCACCGGCGGCCGCGAGCGAGCGGGCCTCGGGCAGCTCCATGCTCGCCGCGCCGCCGCCCGAGCCCATCTCGAACGACCGGAACAGCGGCTCGATGAGCTCCCAGTTCGCCAGGCGCCCCGCCGTCGTCGGCTTCGGCTGCACCGCCGAGAAGTCGGGCGCGAGGAACGGGTTCGACATCTGGTATTGCCGCACCGACTGCGGCACGACCTGCTTCTCCTCCTCGCGGGCGGGAGCGGCCTCCGTGACGACGACGAGGTCTTCGGGCGAGAGCTCGGCCCCCGCCTCGAGCAGCATCGCGCGCTTCGCCTCCTGCTGCTGCGTCGTGAGCGGCGCGGTGTCGGTGAGGAGCTGGATGAGGGAGGTGTCACGGGCCGCGGTCTTCGCCATGATCGTCGCGATGCCGTCGAGACGCGTCAGCTCCTTCGTGCGCTCGGCGTCGGTGAGCGTCGTGTCGCCCTTGATGCGGGCGCGCTCCTCGCGCACGAGCGCCGCGACGACGCGGAAGCGCACCCGGTTCGACGGGCTCACCTTGCCGCGCTCGGCCGAGTTCTCGATCGCGCGCACCGTGCGGGCGAGGATCGGGATGATGCCCGTCTCGTCCTGGTGCGCCCGACGACGCTGAGGGGATGCCGACCGCTTACGTGTCGACTGCTTCTGCCCGGAAGGGCTCATCGGTCTCCTTGGCTCGCTCCGCGAGTGAGCCTGCTGTGCGATCCGCCTGCGGTGGCGAACCGGGTGATCCAAGAAACGCTCCGTGGAACATGCCCAGACCCGGCTTGACCGGTGGGCGGGAGCGCCTCCAGTCTAGCGCCTCGGGGCCGACAGTAGGATCGCCACGTGCTCTCCACCGCGTTTCGCATCCTCGCGCGGTGCTGGCCGGCCCTTCTCGCGTGGTTCCTGCTCGGCTGGACGGTGCGGGCGCTCATCCTCCGCGGCGGCGGCTACCTGCTGAACGTCGACGAGAATCTCGGCCTCGTCGTGCTGCCGCTCGCGATCCTCGCGATGCTCGCCGCCTACGTCGGCATGTTCCTCGCGGTCCGGCGCGAGCTGCCCCACCTGGGACGGGCGGATGACGTCGAGGGCGGCGAGGTCGCGGTACGCCCGGTGCGCCAGTGGCGCGACTCGCTGCTCGCCGCGATCCTGCCGTTCTTCCTGCTCTACGTCGCGTGGGATCTCGTGCGCGACGACATCGTCGACCTGTACTTCGCGTCGACCCTTCAGGACAACTTCGGGCAGAACACCGCGGCCGACTCGATCACCCCGGTGTCGCTCGCCCTCCTCGTCGCCGGATTCGGCATCCGCTGGCTGCTCGGGCGGTTCTCGGCGCGTCTGCCCCGCTGGACGAACCTGCTCGCCACCTACTTCGAGGCGCTCTGGGTGCTCGTGGCGCTCTTCACGCTGCGCGACCTGCTCGGCACGGCGTTCGCGTGGCTCTCGACGCGCCGCATGTTCGCGTGGGCCGTCGACGCGTGGGACCACGTGCGCGACACGTTCGCGTGGCTCGGCGCCGTCGGCGAGGCGATCGGCTGGACGTTCTCGCAGCTCGGCACCGTCGTCGGGCTGCCGCTCGCGTGGCTCGCGTTCGCGTCGATCGTCTACTTCGGCACGATGCCGCGGTCGTCGCGCCCGGGGTCGGCCCGCACCGAGGCGGCCGCCCGGCGCTGGGCGGGCCTCCCCGTCTGGATGCGCACCCTCGCGACCGCGGTGAGTTCGGGCATCCTCGACCGCTGGCGGCCCGTGGCCCTCGCCGCGCGCCTCATCTGGCGCTCGGGTCCGATCGCGATCGGCACCTACCTGCTCGCGTTCGCGGTGCTCACGACGGGCGGCGAGTGGCTCACGACCCTCGTCTATCGACTGCTCGGGCCGCACGACACGACGTGGTGGTTCGGCGCGACCGACGTCGTCGCGCTCGGCGTGAGCGCGGTCGTCGGCGTGCTGCAGGTCGCGGTCGTCGCGGCCGCGTTCGACCATGCGCTGCGCAGCGACGCCGCGCAGCAGCTCGTCGACGACGCCGGTGACGCGGTCAGCTCAGCCGCAGCACCCGCGGCAGCGCCGCCTCGCTCCTGACCTGCACGATCGGCTCGGCCACCTGCCCGGCCGGCACGACGTAGGTGAGTTGCAGGTCGTAGGCGCCCTCCTCCGAGAACGAGCACAGCGTCTCGAACTCGTCGGGCACCTCGTAGTCGCTGGAGTACAGCTCGGAGTCCCACGTGCGCTCGAGGCCGTGCTCGGTCGACACGACCTCGACGGCGCAGATCGTCGACACCGGCTCGACCACGTCGATCGCGAGCGTCGCGACGACGACATCCGTTCCCGCGGGGGCGTTCCACTCCTCCCCGTCGAGCACGGTGAGCTCGGTGAGCGTCACGTCGGCGCCCGAATAGCGCACGGTGTCACCCAGCGCGACCGCCTCCGGCACGGGTTGGCGCTGCACGTACGGGAACCAGCGCGGGATCATCGACACCACGACCGCCGCGGGCACGAGCACGACGAGCGCCACCACGAACCACCGGTTGGCCCGCCACCACGCCCTCATCGGTCGCCGTCCCGGGCGGATTCGAGCTCGAGTCGGTCGACGCGTTCGAGCTGCGTCAGGTCGAACGTCAGCTCGACGACGCTGTCGAGCCGCGTGTCGCCGCCGGCCGCGACCCGTAGCACGGCGCTGCGTGCGCCCGGACGCTCGAGGATGTCGGCGGGCAGCTCGATGAGCAACGGTCCCGTGCGCGGAAGGCCGGCATCCGCCACCGAACCGTCGACGGTGTCGCGGTCGGCGCGGCCGCTCGCCTCGTAACGCACCCCGTCGACGAACAGGTCGACGTCGACGCCCATCCGCTCGACCCGGCCCGCGATGGTCGCCTCGGCGACGAACCACACGCCGGCGGTCGTGCCCTCCCAGAAGCCGACCTCGACCTCGTCGGCGAGCGCGACCTCGTGCACCGTGACCGCGTGGTGCAACGACACGAGCTGCTCGCCGAGCTCGCCCGAGACGGGGAACGGGCCGACCATGACCTCCTCCGGGGGTGTCGCGAGGGTCGCGACGAACGCGAGCAGCACGAGTCCGATGCCGGCGGGCACGGCGAGCGCGCGCCTCATCGTTCGTCCCGGATCACGACGGGCACCTCGACGGCCACGTGCGGCTGCCACCAGCGGATGCCGTCGTAGATGTCGGCATCCTGCTTCTCGGCGTCGGTGAGGCCGATGCGCACCTCGTCACCGTCGGCGAACAGGCTGTCACGCACGGCGAACACGACTTGCACGGTGTCGGGCACCCCCGGCTGCAGCACCGGCCCGAACGAGCCGTCGCGCACGAGCAGGGTCGAGTAGTCGGCGACGGAGAGCTGTTCGCCGAGCTCGATCACGCCCGGGATCGTGAACGCCCAGAAGTTCGTCGTGCCGAGCGGATACTCGGGTTCGGTGAGCTGGTTCTCCATCGTCGCGACGACGACGAGCCACGTGTCGCCCGGCTCCGGGTCGGAGAACCCGTCGGGATGCTCGTCGGTGAGGTAGATGTCGTCGATCGCGGTGCTCACGCGCTCCCCGACGTAGGGCTGGCCGATCGGCTGCTCGGGCACGATCGCGCTCTGCAACTGCACGGTGTCCCAGCCACCGAGCGGGATGGCGACCAGCCCGCCGGCCGCGAGCACTCCCCCGGCGACGATCACCGGCATCCACGCCTTCACGTGGTCGCGCACCGTCATCGACGCTGCTCGGCGGGAACGGGCACGCGGATGAGCCACCCGGCGACGAGGAACGCGAGCGCGGCGACGTACTGCAGCACCTGCCACACCACCCCCTCGATCGGGATGACGTACACCGGCTGCCAGAGCACGGCGACCGCGGCGAATACCGGCAGCCACCACCAGTGCTTCGCCTGGAACGCGAAGACCGCGACGATCGCGGCGAAGATCGCAGCGATGTACCGCACGACGATGAACGGCCCCTCGTCGAGCGTCGTGACGCCGATGAGCAGGGCGAGGGCGGCGATCAGTCCGGGGGCGAGGGCGAGCCGACGGAAGCCGGGGTCGCGTCGCTCGCCATACCGCGACGGCGGCCGGGACGTGGAAGAAGCCATCCCCGCCACCCTACGGCCCCGCAGACCCCACACCCTTTCGCGGGTTGAGTAGCGCGCCGCACAGCGGCACGCGTATCGAAACCGCACAACTCGGTCGCGGGTTGAGTAGCGCCCGCCGAAGGCGGACGCGTATCGAAACCGCACAACTCGGTCGCGGGTTGAGTAGCGCCCGCCGAAGGC
>CAMLMQ010000115.1 GCA_946481135.1 uncultured Microbacteriaceae bacterium | reverse complement strand
CGGCATCCCGTTCGACGCGCGCCGCGGCGTCATCCCGAACCACGAGGGCCAGGTGCTGCGGTCCGACCCGTCGAGCCCCGGGCAGGACAACGAGATCATGTCGGGCGTCTACGCGACGGGGTGGATCAAGCGCGGGCCGGTGGGCCTCATCGGGCACACGAAGTCGGATGCGATGGAGACCATCCAGCACCTCGTGAACGACCAGGCGTCGTGGTGGAGCCCGGCGTCGCCCGACGAGGCGTCGGTCGTCGCGCTGCTCGAGTCGCGGGGGGTCGAGTACACCAACCTCGACGGCTGGCACGCCCTCGACCAGCACGAGATGGCGCTCGGCGAGGCGGAGGGCCGGGCACGCATCAAGGTCGTCCCGCGCGACGAGATGGTGCGCGTCTCGCGGTCGGGGCAGTAGCCGCCGCGGCCCGTAACACGGTTCGCTCCCCGACGGGAGCCCTGGCGCATCCCGCGCGGCGCGGCTAGACACGAAGCGTGACGGTGCTCGGGGTTCTCGCGGAGTGGATGCCGCGGCAGCGCTGGTTCGCGGGCAAGTCGCACTCACCGCGGCTGCGCATCCTCGACGCCGTCGACGTCGTCCCGGGTGCGACGACCTACTTCGTGATGGACGACGCGGGCGCGCATCCCACCCTCTACCAGGTGCCCCTCGCCGACGGCGACGATCCTGACCGTGCGGGCGTCGTGGGGGTCGTCGGCGGGCGCGTGCTCGTCGACGCCCCGACCGACCATGCGTTCGCCGTCGCCCTGCTCGACCGTCTCGGCGTGCCGGTCGACCGGGTCACGTCGAGCGCCGTCATGGCGGGCGAGCAGTCGAACACGTCCATCGTCTACGCGGAGGACGGCGAGCCGACCCTCATCGCGAAGCTGTTCCGCACCCTGCACCACGGCGAGAACCCGGACGTGACGCTGCAGGGCGCCCTGAGCCGCGCCGGCTCGGGGTCGGTGCCGCGGTTCGGCGGGGCGCTGACCGCGCGCTGGCCCGACACGGGTCGCGCCGAGGGAGTCGCCGAGGGCACGCTCGCGTTCGTGCAGGAGTTCCTGCCCGGCGCCCGGGACGGGTGGTCGATCGCCGTCGAGGCGGCGCGGGCTGCGCGCGACTTCACCCCCGCCGCGCGAGACCTCGGGGTGGCGCTCGCCGACGTGCACCGCACCCTCGCCGACGTGCTGCCGACGCGGCCGCTCGACCCGGGCGGAGTCGCCGTGCTCGCCGCGACCTGGGCGGCGCGGCTCGACCTCGCAGCCGCGGAGGTGCCCGCGGTCGCCGATCGACGCGCGGCGATCGAGGCGGTGTACGCCGCCGCCCGCGAGGTCGAGTGGCCGCCGCTGCAACGCGTGCACGGCGACCTGCACCTCGGGCAGGTGCTCGCCGTGCCGTCGCTCGGCTGGCGCATCGTCGACTTCGAGGGTGAGCCGCTGCGACCGATGGCGGAGCGCGGCGAGGCGGATGTCGCCATTCGCGATGTCGCCGGGATGCTGCGCTCCTTCGACTACGCCGCGGGTGTCGGTCTCGGCGACGACCCGGGGTGGGCGTCCGCGTGCCGCGGGGCGTTCCTCGACGCCTACGGCGCGGCGGGCGGCGTACTCGGCTCCGTGGTGCTGCTGGAGGCCTTCGAGCTCGACAAGGCCGTCTACGAGTCCGTCTACGAGGCGCGCAACCGCCCCGAATGGCTGCCGATCCCGATCTCCGGGGTCGACGCCATCCTCGCCCGCTGAGTCGCGACGGCTACTGCACGGCGACGGTCAGTGCGAGCGCCCGACGCCGTCGGTCCCGTAGCTCCACAGCCGCGCCGCCGCATCCTCATCGATCTCGGAGATGAGCTCGCGTACCCGTGTCTCTGCCGCGCCTCGAAGGCCGTCGTAGAGGCGGCGAAACACTCGCCCGGCCTCAGTGCGGTTCCGCACCGGGATCAGGCTCTCGGGGAGGCCCGGATCGAACTTCCGTCGGAGACGCCAGGCGTCCATCACTCGGCTGCGGGCGACGAGGGCGTCGGTTCCCGTGAGGCCGGGGTCGGTGCGAGCGAACTCCGCAATGAAGCGCGCGTACCTCTCGTCGATGTCGTCGGCTGACCAGGCGGCAGTGAACGGACGCCGCCTCGCAGTGTCGCGTGTCGTGAACACCGAGTAGTCGTCGATCCCGCGGTACTCCATCTCGTCGGCGACCTCCTCGGCCCGGTCGCGCGGTGCTACCCAGACGCCCGGATAGAGAGGACGGAGACCCAGAACGCGGAGCTGGCGTCGCACCGCATTGCGGCGGGTGCCTGAGTGCTGCGAAGCCGTGAAAGTCAGGACTGTCCAGATCGGGTCCCATTCCACGAGTCCCGGATCCGGCCGTGAGGCGTCCTGTGCAACCCGGGCCTGACGATCGAGGGTCCACGCCGTCGGCGCGTAGATCGACTGCCGGCCTGCCTTCCACGTGCGGAGGACCCCGTCGGCCACCAGCGCACGCAGCGCGGCACGGCTCCCGTGCTCCGTGAAGTCGAACTCGTCGAGCAACCGGACGACCGCGGACGATGGCAGGCCGCGGTCGTCGCCATTCCAGTAGTCGGCGAAGAGGACGCTGATCGAGTGCTTCGCGCTGAGCGCGAAGGCGCCGCCTCGGTGCGACCCCATATCGCCCTCCGACACGCCGCCAGCCTAGAGTCTCCCTCAACGCGATGGCCACCTACGCCGTGCGTCAGCCGAGCCGGGGCCGGCGGCGCGGTGGTCCGTGAGCGAGCGCCGCGTTCTGTCCGCCGCGCCCGTCGGTCGAACGTTCGGCGGCGACCGATCCCGCATGCCTCTCCCTCGGCCGCCCTGTGTCGCCCGATCGCCCGACGGGTGGCCACCGCTTGTTGACAGGACCGGCTGGTGGCACTATCAATGGACAACAAACGTGGTACTGCACAATATTGTTGCACCTATTGAGAGAAGAGAGACGTTGATGTCTGCACGCAAGCTGCTCGTCGCACCGGTCTTCGCGCTCGCGCTCGCGCTCGTCGCCACCGGATGCGCCAGCACCGACCCGGCCGGTCCCGGCGCACCGGAAGGCGGGGTCGTCGTCGCCGGGGGCATCACGGTCGAACGAGACGAGACCCTCGAGCTTCCTGCGGGCTGGGCGGAAGGCGACGAAATCGTCGGCGCGACCACTCCCCTCTACAAGCCGACGAACTTCAAGGACGAGTCCGGCAACGTCGCCGGGTCCCATATCGACATCTTCTACGCCGCCGCCGCGCGTCTCGGACTCACCGGCAAGATCGAGGCGGTCGGCAGCGGGGGAGCCGACATCGCGGGCGTCAAGGCGGCGCGATACGACATGACGACCAGCTCGGGCAGCTTCGCGGCCCGCCAGGCTGAGATGGACCTCGTCGAGTACTACCGTGGAGGCATCGGCCTCCTCGTCGCAGCGGGAAACCCGCACGACATCGAGACGGTTGACGACACATGCGGCCTCCGAGTTGCCGTCACGCCCGGCGTCATGCAGGAGACGCTGGCGGTCGAAGCCAGCGAGCGGTGCGTTGCGGAGGGTCAGCCCGCCATCGACATCGTGCGCATCTCCGATGCGCTCTCCACGGCGCTCATGGCCGATCGCGTGGACGTCGCCTATGACACGGCGGCCAACGCGCAGTACCTCGCAGGCGAGCAGCCGGACCTGTTCGAACTCGGAGGCGAGCCGCAATGGCTCGCCCCGAACGCCTTCGGCTTCGCGAAGGACAACACCGAGTTGCGCGATGCGTGGCAGGCCGCGTTGCAGTCGCTCGTCGACGACGGCACGTACCAGCAGATTCTCGACTTCTGGAACCAGAGCCTCGCCGCGGTGCCGGAGATCACGATCAACGCGTCGACGTTCTGATGCCGAAGTTCTCGACGCTTGCCGAACGTGTCCAGTGGCTGAGTGACCTTGCCGAGATCGAGCAACTCCACCATCGCTATGCGCACTATCTGCACCTGGCGGAGCCGCAGCTGATCATCTCGCTGTTCGCCGACCGGCCCGAAGTCGAGATCGAGATCGCGAACAAGGGGATCTGGGTGGGGGCGGACGCCCCCACCCGGGTCTTCTCCAAGAATCGCGCGCAGAGAGCGATGCCCGGCGCGCTCAACCTTCACCTCGGCACCAACCCGGTCATCGACATCGAGCCGGATCGATCGCGCGCCCGCGCGTCCTGGCTGAGCCCCGGAATCAGCACCTTCCGGTGGTCGGACGAACCGATTGCAGCCTGGAACTGGGGCAGGTACCACACCGAGTACGTGATTGAGGATGATGCGTGGAAGATGCTGGTGATGCGCTATCGGCAGATCTTCTTCACGCCCTACGACAAAGGCTGGGTGGAGGCTTCGCTCGACACCGAATTCGACGGGGTGAGAGACGGGCCGGCGCCTGACCGAGAGTCGTCACCGACCTTCCACCGCCCGTACGACCGTGACACCGCTCAGGTGTTCGGGCCCCTTCCCCCGGGGACGCCGAGGGAGTTCGCCGTGGACGACGAGTGGACGCATCGTGAGTGAATTCCGCCCGCCCGCCGTCGAACTCCGCGAGGTCGTGAAGAGTTTCGGCGCCAACGTCGTCCTCCGCGGCATCTCGCTCGACATCGCGGAGGGCGAGGTCTGCTGCATCCTCGGACCGTCGGGCTCGGGCAAGTCGACGCTCCTGCGGTTGATCAACCAGCTCGAGGCCCTCGACTCCGGGGCGGTCTTCGTCAACGGAGAACGGTGTGGCTTCGTCGAACGGGCGGGACGCCTGGTCGAACTCGGCCCCCGGGACATCGCGGTGCAGCGCCAGCGCACGGGCATGGTCTTTCAGCGATTCAATCTCTTTCCGCACATGACCGCGCTCGAGAATGTCATCGAAGCACCCGTGCGGGTCAAGGGACTGACGAAGGCGGCCGCCATCGCGCGCGCGCAGGAGCTGCTGTCGAGGGTCGGGTTGTCGGACCGAGCCAACGCCTACCCCTCCACGCTGTCCGGGGGGCAGCAGCAGCGTGTCGCGATCGCCCGCGCCCTGGCAATGGATCCGTCGGTGATGCTGTTCGACGAACCCACATCGGCCCTGGATCCCGAACTCGTGGGGGAAGTGCTCGACGTCATCCGGGATCTCGCCCGGAGCGGCATGACGATGGTCGTCGTCACGCACGAGGTCGGTTTCGCCCGCGACGTCGCCGACCGCGCGATCTTCATGGACGGTGGCGACATCGTCGAGGACGGCCCGGCGCGCGAGGTGCTCTCGCGGCCGCAGCACGCCCGCACGAAGGAGTTCCTCGTCCGCATGATCGAAGGAGGGCACTCGTGACCTCGGCCTCTGCGCCCCCGATGCGCGTGATTCGTCGCAAGCCCTGGGGTTCGATCGTCCTCGCCGTCGTTCTGGGCTTCTGCGTCGTGTCGCTCGCGGTCAACATGGCGACGAACCCGCGCTGGGAGTGGGACGTCGTCCTGCGCTACCTCTTCGACCCCCGGATCCTCCAGGGCCTCGGGACGACGATCGTGCTCACGCTCACGTCAGGGGTGCTCGGCATCCTCGTCGGCCTCGTGCTCGCGCTCATGCGGCTGTCGCGCGTAGCCTTCGTGCGGATGGTCGCGGGCTTCTACGTGGGATTCACCCGTGCGGTGCCGGCGCTGGTGCTTCTGCTGTTCATCTACTACGCGTCAGCTCTGTTCCCGGCGATCGAGATCGGAATCCCGTTCGGTCCGGTCTGGTTCGCGATCGAGACGAACTCGCTGATCAGCCAGTTCACGGCGGCGTGCCTCGGGCTCACGATCATCCTCGGCGCGCACCTCGGCGAGATCTTCCGCGGCGGGATCATGTCGGTCGATCGGGGCCAGGTCGAAGCGGCCCGGGCGCTCGGCATGAAGCCCATCCAGGCCTTCGTGCGCATCGTGGCTCCGCAGGCGATCCGCGTCGCGGTTCCGGGGGCGGCGAACGAACTCGTCTCCCTCTTCAAGAACACCTCGCTCGTCTCGATCATCGGATTTGCCGAGTTGCTCACCGTCGTCCAACTGATCTACGGCACGACGTTCCAGACGATTCCGCTCCTCCTGGTCGCCTGTATCTGGTACGCCGCGCTCACCTCGATCGCGATGTTCGCGCAGCGGCGGCTCGAAAAGCGCCTCGGTCGAGGGCACTGAGTCGACGGGTCTACTGCACGGCGGCGGTCAGGCGGGCGAGGTTGTCGAGCACCTGGATGCGGAAGGGGCGCTTCAGCCACTCGTCGAGGGTGAGCTCCCGGCTCATCGCGCGGTTGGCATCCTCGATCGCCCGCAGCTCGCGCAGGAACCGGTCGCCGCGCACCACGACCGACATCTCCAGGTCGAGGCTGAACGAGCGCATGTCCATGTTGCTCGACCCGATCACCGACAGCTCGTCGTCGATCGTCAGGTGCTTGGAGTGCAGGATGGTCGGCCCGGCGTAGAGCCAGATTCTCACCCCCGCGCGCAACAGCACTTCGTAGTACGAGCGCTGGGCGTGGAAGACGAGGAACTGGTCGCCGATCTCGGACACGAAGAGTTCGACCTCGAGTCCCGACTGCGCGGCGGTCGTGATGGCGTAGAGCATCGAGTCGTCGGGCACGAAGTACGGCGACGTGACGATGACCTTCTTCTGCGCCGCGTAGACGAGCGAGTTGAACAGCCGCAGGTTGTTCTCGCCGTCGAACCCGGGCCCCGACGGCACGACCTGGCAGTCGTACTCGCCGTCGCCCTCGGGCCTCGCCGCGGCGGCCTCGCGTTCGAGCAGCTCGCCCGTCTCCGAGTACCAGTCGGTCACGAAGAGCGCGTCGATGCCGGCGACCACCGGCCCCTCGAACCGCGCCATGTAGTCCTTCCAGTGCAGCCCTCGGCGGTGGTTCTTCCTGCGCTGGTAGCCGGTCTCGACGATGTTCTGCGACCCGGTGAACGCGATGCGGCCGTCGATGACGAGCAGCTTGCGGTGGTTGCGCAGGTCGGGGCGCTGGATCTGCCCGCGGAACGGGCGGAACGGCAGCATCCGATGCCACTTCACGCCCATCGCGTTGAGCCGCTTCACGGTGCGGCGGTAGCCCGGGTATTGGAAGTTGCCGAGGTGGTCGAGCAGCACGCGCACGGTCACGCCGCGTCGGTGGGCCTCCTCGAGGGCGTCGAAGAAGTCGGCGGTCGCGTCGTCGAGCAACAGGATGTAGAACTCGGCGTGCACGGTCTTCGTCGCCGCGCGGATCGCCGCCGTCATCTGCGCGAGCGACTCGGTGTTGTCGTTCCACATCTGCGCCGTGTTGCCGCCGACGAGCGGCATCGCGCCGAGGGTGCGGTTGAGCTCGACGATCGGTTCGAGCCATGGCGGCCACGGCGGGTCGAGCTTCACCTTGTCGAAGCCCTCGGTGGTGTCGAGGATGTACTCGTTGATCTCGCGTTGCTTGCGGCGGCGGGCGCGGGGAAGGCGCGCGCGGCCGAGGATCAGGAACAGCAGGATGCCGAGATATGGGATGAAGAAGATCGCCAGCAACCAGGCGAGCGCCGTCTGCGGCCGCCGGTTCTTCGGCACGACGATGAGCGCCACGATGCGCACCGCGAAGTCGATGAGGAGCAGGATCACGGTGACCGTGACCGCGAACCACCCGCTGCCCATGAGGTTCAGTCTGGCAGTGGTGGGTGCTATGCAGGGTGCATGACCGATCGTGCTGCCGCCGAGGACTGGGTCCGCCGCTACCGCATCGCCTGGGAGTCGAACGACCCCGACGACATCCGCGGGCTGTTCACCGACGACGGCCGCTACTACACCGAGCCGAGCGACGAGGAGCCGTCGGTCGGCGCCGAGGCGATCGTCGCCGACTGGATCGCGCATGCCGACCAGCCGGGCGACACCGAGTTCGAGTTCGAGGTGATCGCGGTCGACGGCGATCTCGCGATCGCCCGCTGCGTGTCGACCTACCTGAAGCACGACCCCCCGCGGGTCTACGACAATCTCTTCGTCGTGCGTCTGGCCGACGACGGACGCGCCACCGAGTTCACCGACTGGTACATCGAACGCAAGGACGACGAGTGACCGACGCGCGCGTCGACGCCTTCATGCGCGGCTACCGGGACGCCTGGGAGACGAACGACCCCGGCGCGGTCACCGCGATCTTCACCGAGGACGCCGTCTACCGCGGCCGCCCGGGAACGCCGGCCTGGTCGGGCCACGACGAGATCGTCGCCGGCTGGCTGGAGCACGCCGACGAGCCGGGGTCGACGACGTTCGCGTGGGAGACGCTCGCGCGCGACGGCGACCTCGCGGTGGTGCGCTGCGTGACCCAGTATCCGAACGGTCCGAAGAAGGGCACCTACGACAACCTTTGGGTGATCGAGTTCGCCCCCGACGGCCGCGCGCGCGAGTTCACCGACTGGTGGATCCCCCGCAAGTGGCCTTCCAGCCCGGTGGTCGAGTAGCGCCGCAGGTGCGTGTCGAGACCTACCGGAAGTTGATGAACTGCAGGGCGACGTCGAGGTCTTTGCCCTTGAGCAGCGCGATCGTCGCCTGAAGGTCGTCGCGCGACTTCGACTGCACGCGCAGTTCGTCGCCCTGGATCTGGCTCTTGATCGACTTCGGGGCCTCGTCGCGGATGATCTTGGCGATCTTCTTCGCGTCGTCGCTCGAGATGCCGTTCTTCATCGCGGCTTCGATGCGGTACTCCTTGCCGCTCGCGTACGGCTCCCCTGCGTCGAGCGAGCGCAGCGAGATGCCGCGCTTGATGAGCTTCTGCTCGAAGACCTCGAGCACCGCCTTCACACGCTCCTCGGCGCTCGCCTTCATGACGATCTTCTCGCCCGAGAACTCGATCGACGCGCCGACGCCTTTGAAGTCGTAGCGCTGCGCGATCTCCTTCTGGGCCATGCCCAACGCGTTCTGGGTCTCCATGGGGTCGACCTTGCTGACGATGTCGAAGGAGGAATCTGCCATTCGACCATGCTACAAAGCCAGAATGCGCGCGTCCCTGCGGATCCCGGTGATCGCGGTCGCGGCGCTCGTCGGCGCCGCGCTCGTCGTCGTGGCGATCGTGCTGGTCCTCGCGCCGCGCGGGGGCATCCTCCCGTCGGCGGTCGACCCGCGTCCGGAGGGCCCGGCCCCGTCGTGGGCACCGCCCGACGATCCACCGGTCGCCGCGGCGCACGAGTTCGACCTGGGCCGCCGGCACCTGCCGGTGCAG
>CAMLMQ010000114.1 GCA_946481135.1 uncultured Microbacteriaceae bacterium | reverse complement strand
GGTCGTCAAGGGCGACCTCGTGCTCGTGCTCGAGGCGATGAAGATGGAGCAGCCGATCGCCGCGCACAAGGACGGCACGATCGCCTCCCTCGACGCCGCCGTCGGCGCGACCGTCTCGGCGGGGCACCGCCTCCTCGCGATCGTCGACTGACCGGGCCACCCACTCGTGCGGCTTACTCCGCTGTTTTCGCGTTGCTCCGCGGATCGACCGCGGAGCAACGGTGGAATGGCGGAGTAACCCGGTCTGGGAGCCGCTCAGTCGACGATGTGGAGGGCGCGGGCGGCGTCGGTGATCGACCCCGAGAGCGACGGGTAGACGCTGAACGCGCGGGCGAGCTGGTCGACCGTGAGGCGGTGCTCCACGGCGAGCGCGATCGGCAGGATGAGGTCGCTCGCCTTCGGCGCGACGACGACGCCGCCGATGACCGTGCCGGAGCCCGTGCGGGCGAAAAGCTTCACGAAGCCGTCCTTGAGGCCCATCATCTTCGCGCGGGGATTCGAGGCGAGGGGCAGCTTGTAGATCTCGCCCTGCGCGAGCCCCTCCTCGATCTGGTGCTGTGACCAGCCGACCGTCGCGACCTCGGGCTGCGTGAAGATGTTGCTCGTCACGTTGCGCAGCTCCGTCGGGTTCACGGCGTCGCCGAGGGCGTGGTAGACCGCCGTGCGGCCCTGCATCGCCGCGACGGATGCCAGCGGCAGGAAGTCGCTGCAGTCGCCCGCCGCGTAGACCGCCGGCATCGACGTGCGGGCGACGCGGTTGACACGGATGTGGCCCGAGTTGGTGAGCTGGATGCCGGCCTCCTCCAGCCCGATCCCCGACGTGTTCGGGATCGAACCGAGGGCGAGCAGCGCGTGGGAGCCGGTGACCTCACGCCCGTCGACGAGCTTCACGAGCACGCCGTCGTCGGTGCGCTCGACGGACGCCATGCGGCTCTTGTTGAGGATCGTCATCCCGTTGCGCCGGAAGACGCTCTCCAGCACCTGGGCGGCGTCGGTGTCCTCACCGGGCAGCACCTGGTCACGGCTCGACACGAGCGTCACCTTCGCGCCGAGGGCGAGGTACGCGGAGGCGAACTCGGCCCCCGTGACACCCGATCCGACGACGATGAGGTGCTCGGGAATGGACTCCAGCGAATAGAGCTGCGTCCACGTGAAGATGCGCTCGCCGTCGGGCTTCGCGGTCGGCAGGATGCGCGGCGCGGCTCCGACGGCGACGACGACGGTGTCGGCGGTGATCTCGTCGAAGTCGGTGCGGGCCTTCCCGCGGCCGGTCGACACGACGATCGTCGTGGGGCCGTCGAGCCGGCCGTCGCCCTGCACGATGCGCACCCCCGCGGCGACGAGTTGGGCACGCATGTCGGCGGACTGCTGCTGGGCGAGCGCGAGCAGCCGCTTGTTGACCGCGCCGAGGTTGACGGCGACCTCGGGACGCACCGGGCGCCCCTTGTCGTTGAGCGTGTAGAACTGCACCCCCAGGTCGGCCGCCTCGCTCACCGCGGTCGCGGCATCCGCGGTGGCGATGAGCGTCTTCGACGGCACGACGTCGGTGAGCACGGCGGAGCCGCCCACGCCGGCCCGCTCGACGAGGGTGACCTCGGCCCCGAGTTGGGCGCCCGCGAGCGCCGCCTCATACCCTCCGGGTCCGCCGCCGAGGACGGCCACGCGGTGGGTTCGCTCGAACTCGTAGGGCATGACCCCATTCTCTCGGAATTACCGGGCCGTCGCGGGCGGAGGGCGTCCTAGAGTGATCGGATGAGCACTGCGGTCCACCCCCTCGACGATCCCGCCGCCGACCCGTTCGCGATCGCCCGCGAGGCGGCGGACCAGCTGGCCGCCGCGACCGGGGTCGCGTCGCACGACATCGCCCTCACCCTCGGCAGCGGGTGGGCCAAAGCGGCGGATCTGCTCGGGGAGACCGTCGCCACCGTGCCGGCAACCGACATCGTCGGTTTCAGCAAGCCCGCTCTGACCGGGCACGTCGGCACGCTGCGCAGCATCCGGCTGCCCGACGGACGGCACGCGCTCGTGATCGGCGCGCGCACGCACTACTACGAGGGCCACGGGGTGCGGCGCGTCGTGCACTCGGTGCGCACCGCCGCCGCCGCGGGCGCCAAGATCATGGTGCTCACGAACGGCGCCGGTGGCATCAAGGAGCACTGGAACGCCGGCACCCCGGTGCTCATCTCCGACCACATCAACCTCACCGCCGACTCACCGCTCGAAGGGGCGACCTTCGTCGACCTCACCGACCTCTACGCCCGTCGCCTCCGCGACCTCGCGCGCTCGGTCGCCCCCGACCTCGACGAGGGGGTCTACTGCCAGTTCCGCGGCCCGCACTACGAGACGCCCGCCGAGGTGCAGATGGCGAAGGCCGTCGGCGGCCACATCGTCGGGATGTCGACCGCGCTCGAGGCGATCGCCGCCCGCGAGGCCGGCATGGAGGTGCTCGGCTTCTCGCTCATCACGAACCTCGCGGCCGGCATCTCGCCCGACCCGCTCGACCACGCCGAGGTCATCCAGGCGGGGAAGGATGCGGAGCCCGTGATCTCGGACCTCCTCGCGCGGGTCGTCGGAGCGCTGACGTGACCATCGCCGCGGCGCGTGCCTGGATCGCCCAGGATCCCGACCCGGTCACCCGGGCGGAGCTGGAGGCGGTCGTCGCACGGGCGGAGGCCGGCGACGTCGCCGCGTCGGCCGACCTCGAGTCCCGGTTCTCGGGCCGGCTCGCGTTCGGCACCGCGGGACTGCGCGGCGAACTCGGCGCCGGACCCATGCGCATGAACCGCGTGCTCGTCGGTCAGGCCGCCGCGGGCCTCGCCGCCTACCTGCTCGCGCGGGAACCGCACCCGACCGTCGTCGTCGGCTACGACGGCCGCCACAACTCCGCCGTCTTCGCGCGCGACTCCGCGGCGATCCTCGCGGGAGCAGGCGTCGAGGCGACCCTGCTGCCGCGTCCGCTGCCGACGCCGGTGCTCGCCTTCGCCGTGCGGGAACTCGGGATGAGCGCGGGCGTCATGGTGACCGCGAGCCACAACCCGCCGCGCGACAACGGCTACAAGGTGTACCTCGGCGGCGGCGACGACGGGGCGCAGATCGTGCCGCCGGCGGATGCCGAGATCGCCGCCGAGATCGAACGCGCCTCCGCCGTGGCGTTCGCCGACCGACCGACGTCGTCCGCCATCCGTCTCGCCGACGAGTCGATCGTCGACGCCTACGTCGCGCGTACGGCCGCGATCGCCTCCGAACCCGAGCCGCTGCGCTACGTCTACACCCCGATGCACGGCGTGGGGCTCGAGGTCGCCGAGCGCACGTTCGTCGCAGCCGGCTTCGCGGCGCCGCTCGTCGTCGCGGAGCAGGCGCAGCCCGATCCCGACTTCCCGACGGTGGCGTTTCCGAACCCCGAGGAACCCGGGGCGATGGATCTCGCGTTCGCGCTCGCGCGGGAGTCGGCGGCCGACCTCGTGATCGCCAACGACCCCGACGCCGACCGCGTCGCCGTGGGGGTGCCCGACCCGACGGCCGACGGCGGATGGCGTCGGCTGACCGGCAACGAGATCGGCTGGCTGCTCGGCTGGCGCGCCGCCCGCATGGCCTCGGAAGGCACCCTCGCGTGCTCGCTCGTGTCGTCGCCGGCCCTGCGGGTGATCGCCGAGAAGCACGGGCTGGGGTTCGCCGAGACCCTCACCGGGTTCAAGTGGATCTCGCGTGCCCCGGGACTCGTCTACGGCTACGAGGAGGCACTCGGGTATCTCGTCGACCCCGACAAGGTGCGCGACAAGGACGGGATCTCGGCAGCGGTCGCCGTGCTGTCGCTGTTCTCGGAACTGCGCCGCGACGGCGAGACCCTCGACGACCACCTCGACCGGTTCGCCCTGGAGTTCGGCGCGTTCGCCTCGGGTCAGATCTCGATCCGGGTCTCCGACCTCGCCGAGATCCCGCGCGCGATGGCGCGGCTGCGTGCCCGGCCCCCCGCCGAGGTTGGAGGGTTCGCCGTCGGGGGGGTCGACGACTTCGCGGTCGGCGTCGACGGCTTCCCCCCGAGCGACATCCTTCGGTTCCGGCTCGACGGCGGCGGGCGGGTGATCGTGCGGCCCTCGGGCACCGAGCCGAAACTCAAGTGCTACCTCGACGCCTGGTCGGACGCCGGGTCGGCGGACGAACGACGTCACGCCGCCGACAGCGCGATCGCGGCGCTCGAGACGGGGATGCGCGCCCTGCTGGGGTGACGCTCACACCGGGCGTTCAGGCAGATACTCCCGCGGGATGACGCGAGCCGTCCCCGATCTCGCGGAGAGTGGGGACATGTCGCCGTCTCCGCGCCCCGTCCGCATCCTGCTCGTCGACGAGGAGGAGGTGCTCACGCACGTGCTGCGGCTCGCCCTCGAACTGGAGGGATGGGAGGTGACGGCGGTGCACTCAGCTGCGGCCGCGGTCGCCGACCGGTCACGCCCCGACATCGTGCTGCTGGACATGATGCTGCCCGACGGTCTCGGCACCGACGTGGTCGCCGCGATGCGCGCGGCGGGCTCCCGCGCGCACCTCGTGTTCGTGACCGGCCGCACCGAGCACGAGCAGCGCGCCGCGGCGTACGCGGCGGGTGCCGACGGCTATCTCACGAAGCCGTTCTCGCTGGAGGAGGTCGTCGACCACCTGACGGGCGTCGTGCGACGTCTCGGGCTCGCCCCGTCGAGCCGGGTCGCGGGCGACCTCATCCTCGACACCGAGGCGGGGATGGCCTGGCGCGCCGGAGAGCTGCTGCCCCTCACATCGCTGGAGTTCGAGGTGCTGCGCGAGCTCGTCGAGCGCCGCGGGGCACGCGCGACGACGAGCGAACTCGTGCGCGCGGTCGCCGGCCGCGGCATCCGCATCCCGGCATCGTTCGTCGCGCGCATGCTCGCCCGCATCCGCACCGCCGTCAACGCAGCCGGTCGCCCGCTGCTGGTCGGCGACGACGCCGGGTGGCAGCTGGGGTAGGTCTCGACACGCGCCCGTCGGCGCTCCTCGACCACCGGATCAGGCGCGACCGAAGCCGGTCACGATCCGCTCGATGAGCTCCTCGCGCTCCTCGAGCGGCAGGAACGCGGCCTCGGCGGCGTTCACCATGAACGTCTCGACGTCGTCGGCGTCGTAGCCGAACGCGTCGACGAGGAGGGCGAGCTCGTGCGTCAGCGTCGTCGCGCTCATCAGCCGGTTGTCGACGTTGACCGTCACGCGGAAACCGAGCTGGTAGAGCACGTCGAACGGGTGCCCCGTGATGCCGGGACCCCACGCCGTGAACGCCGCGGTCTGGAGGTTCGACGAGGGGCTCGTCTCCAGCGGGATGCCGCGGTCCTTGATCCACTGCGCGAGGCGGCCGAGGGTCACGAGGCTCGTGTCGTCGTCGTCGGCATCCTCGAGCTCGATGTCCTCGGCGATGCACACGCCGTGGCCGAGCCGCAGCGCGTGGCCGTCGACGAGGGCGCTGCGGATGCTCTCCAGCCCGTCCGCCTCGCCCGCGTGGATCGTCACGGGGAAGCACTCGCGCGCGAGCAGGTCGAAGGCGTCGGCGAACCGCGACGGCGGGAACCCCTTCTCGGGGCCCGCGATGTCGAAGCCGTGCGCCCCGGCGTCGCGGTGGCGCAGCGCGAGCTCGGCGATCTCCATCCCGCGGTCGTTCTGCCGCATCGCGGAGATGAGCTGCCCGGCGCGGATCCAGCCGCCCCCCGCCTCGACGGCGGCGATGCCCTCGTCGATGCCGGCCTGCACCGCCTCGACCGCCTGGTCGAGGGTGAGCCCCTGCGTGAGGTGCTGCTCGGGCGCCCAGCGGAGCTCGCCGTAGATGACGCCGTCCTTGGCGAGGTCTTCGACGAACTCGCGGGCGATGCGCGTGAGATTCTCGGCCGTCTGCATGACGGCGATCGTGATGTCGAAGGTCTTGAGGTAGTCGACGAGCTCCCCCGACGAGCACGACGCGAGGAACCAGGCCTCGAGCGCTTCGGCCGTGTCGGCGGGCAGCTCCACGCCGGCCGCGGGGGCGAGGTCGAGGATCGTCTGCGCCCGCAGACCGCCGTCGAGATGGTCGTGCAGGGAGACCTTGGGCAGCTTCCCCAGCGGCACGCGGGATCCGGGCAGGATGCGGTCGGCGTCAGTCGTCACGGTGCCAGCCTAGAGCGCCATCCGCCCGACGCACCCGGCCGTCGCACGACGCGACAGCCGGGTGCGCGAGTCGCGCTCAGGCGCGGGCGCGGCGGCCCCGCGCGACCGCGACCGCGACGATGCCGGCACCCAGGAGGGCGAGCACGGCGCCGAAGACGCTCAGCAGGCGCGTCGCCTCCTCACCGGTGATCGCGAGGGTGTCGAGTTGCCCGCCCGCCGAGCCCCCGCCCGTGGAGCCCCCGTTCGAGCCGCCCGGGTCGGCGAGCGTCGGCAGACCCTTGTCGAAGGTCACCTGGTAGCAGCCGGCCTGGAGGAGGGTCAGCAGCCCGTCGCCGGTGACCCCGGACCCCAGCGAGTAGCCGAGGGCGAGGATGCGGGCACCCGGCCAGTTCGCGAGGTACTGGTCGATCGTGCCGTTGATGGATCCGCCGCCCCCGCCTACCGTCGGCGCGCCGACCGTGTTGAAGCCGGGGGCGATGCTCGCGAGCCACAGGTTCTGCCCGTAGTACGACGGCTCGAACACGAGGATGCCGTCGGGCGACCCGTCGCCGTCGAGGTCGACGACGAGCTGACCGCCGGGCGGCGGGGTCGTGCCGCTCCAGGTCAGCGCGACGACGCCGCCCTGACTGAGCGGCACGTCGGGCACGTCGAGATAGCCGGCGGCCTTGCGCGGGTCGGGCGAGCCCGTCGCGGTTCCGGTCCAGACCCGCAGAGCGCCCACTTGGAGCTCGTTGTTGCCGTCGGCGCGCGTCTGCGACAGGTCGAGGTCGGCGAGGTCGTCGACGACGATCGAGGTGTAGGCCGTGCAGACCTGGTTCGTGACAGCCGGCGCGTCGAAGGTCACCCGGTAGCAGCCGGCCTCGATGAGCGTCAGCAGCCCGCTGCCGGTCACTCCCGATCCGAGCGAGTAGCCGAGGGCGAGACCCTTCGCGTTCGGCCAGTTCGCGAGGTACTGGTCGATCGTGCCGTTGATCGGCCCGCCGCCCCCTCCGACGGCCGGGGCGCCCGTGGTGTCGAAGCCGGGCGCGATGCTCGCGAGCCAGAGATTCTGCCCGTAGAAGGCGGGCTCGAAGACGAGGATGCCGTCGGGCGACCCGTCGCCGTCGAGGTCGACGACGAGCTGACCGCCCGGCGCGGGCGAGGTGCCCGTCCAGGTGAGGCCGACGGTGCCGGTCTGCGTGAGCGGGAAGTCGGGCACGTCGAGGTAGCCGGCCGCCTTCCGCGGGTCGGGCGAGACGGCCGGAACCGGGGCGGCATCCGTCCACACCCGCAGGGCACCCGATCGCAGCGCCTGGTGACCGAGGGCCCGCGACGAGGTGAGGTCGAGGTCGCTCAGGGAGTCGACGACGATCGACGTGAACACCGCGCACTGCTGGTTGGTGGGCGGCGGCGGGGTCGCGAACACGTACTGGTCGCAGCCGACGGTGAGCGACGTCACGGTGCCGGAACCCTCCGACCCCGAGCCGCCGGAGTACCCGATCGCGCGGATGTCGACATCCCACGAGGCGGCGGCGAATGCGGCCAGGAACGCGTCGAGGGTGCCGTAGGCGAGCTGATACCCCGGGTTCGGGCCGGCCGGCATGCCGGGCACGGCCTTGTTGATCCAGAACTGCGGGAAGAGGGGCTCGAGCACGAGGTTGCCGAACCAGGCGCCGTCCTTGAAGAGGGTGAGGTTCAACCCGGCGCTCGCACCCGACGCGACCGTGTAGTCCATCGCCGGCGAGCCGGCCTGTTCGAAGGGCACGTCGACCGGGATGTAGCCGGCCGACTTCGACTGAGAGAGGTCGGGGCCCTCCCATTCGATGTCCATCCCGGTCGCCGTGAGGGCGTGGGAGCCGCCCGTGCGGTCCTCGAAGTACATACCCGCGGTGCTCGTGACATGCGTCGGCGCGTTCGGCACGGCGCACGCCTGCACGGTCGGCGCCGCGACGAAGGTCGTCATCGACGCGAGCGAGAACCGCGCGGCGGACTCCTCGACCGGTTCCGGGTCATCGACGGACGGCTCGGCGGGCGTCTCCTCGGGCGTCTCCTCCGACGTCTCCTCGGACGTCTCCTCCGAGGGTTCGCCGGGTACCGGCTCGAACGGCAGCTCCTCGAGCAGCGCGGGCTCGTCGGGGGTGCCGGGTTCGGTCACGTCGAGAGGCGCGACCTCGGTGGGTTGCGGGGGCATGCCCTCGGCGAGGCTCGGGGTGGCGGCGACGAGGGCGAGGCCGGCGGAGAGGACGACGACACCGGTCGCCGCAACGAACTTCCTGAACACGGGTGGGGGTCCTCGGGATCAGCGGAGATCAGTCGACCCGCGGCACCGCCGCCGATTCCCTGATCACGTCCCCGGGGGACCGTCCGCGTTCGGGCGCGGACGGGGGACGTGGCGCTCACGGTAGCAGCGAGCACCGGTCCCCCAACAGGGGGACTCGGCGGGTACCCCGGTACCCCGGCCTCAGTCGACGCGGCCGGCGATCAGGGGACCGCCGTCGTCGACCGCGGAACCCGGGTCGCCGATCGCCCAGGCACCGTCGAGCGCCTCGAGGGCGCGGGGGAAGCGGGCGTCATCGTCCGCGGAGAGGGTGAAGAGCGGCTGCCCCTTGGTGACCGTCTCGCCGGGCTTCGCGTGCAGGTCGATACCCGCCGCGTGCTGCACGGGGTCCTCCTTGCGGGCACGTCCGGCCCCGAGTCGCCACGCCGCGATGCCGAAGGGCAGCGCCTCCTGCTTCACGAGGATGCCGTCACGGTCGGCGCGCACGACCTCGGCCTCCTTCGCGACCGGGAGCGCGGCATCCGGGTCGCCGCCCTGCGCCGCGATCATCGCCCGCCAGGAGTCCATCGCCCGCCCGTCCTTCAGGGCCGCGTCGACGTCGGCGTCGGGCTGACCGGCGAGCGCGAGCATCTCGCGGGCGAGGGCGACCGTGAGCTCGACGACATCCGCGGGGCCGCCACCGGCGAGCACCTCGACCGACTCGCGCACCTCGTTGGCGTTGCCGATCGCGAGACCGAGCGGCACGTGCATGTTGGTGAGCAGCGCGACGGTCCTCGTGCCCGCGTCGTTGCCGAGGCGCACCATCGTCTCGGCGAGTTCGCGGGCGCGTGCCGGCTCCTGCATGAACGCGCCCGACCCGTGCTTGACGTCGAGCACAAGCGACGCGGTGCCCTCGGCGATCTTCTTGCTCATGATGCTCGACGCGATGAGCGGGATCGCCTCGACCGTGCCCGTGATGTCGCGC
>CAMLMQ010000113.1 GCA_946481135.1 uncultured Microbacteriaceae bacterium | reverse complement strand
GCTACGCGCTGCTGGACTCGATGGGCGTCACGGCGAGCGAGTTCCAGCAGTCGGTCACCTACAAGCGGGCCCTCGAGGGCGAACTCGCGAAGACCCTGCAGGGACTCTCGGGGGTCACCGCCGCGAGCGTGCAGCTCGCCATCCCCGAGGAGTCGGTGTTCGTCGAGGAGGCGCAGCCCGTGACCGCCTCGGTCTTCCTCGAGACGGCGTCGGGCCGCACCCTGTCGACCGACCAGATCCTCTCAGTGCAGCACCTCGTCTCGTCGGCCGTGCCCGGCCTCGCGGCGGAGGACGTCTCCGTCGTCGACAAAGCCGGCACGCTGCTGAGCGCGTCGACCCAGGGATCCCCGCAGAAGGCCGGCAGCGAGTACGAGCAGCAGGTGCAGGCGCGGATCCAGGCGATGCTCGACCGGATCGTCGGCAGCGGGCACGCGACCGTCGCCGTGAGCGCCCAGATCGAGACCTCGTCGGCGCAGCAGACGTCGGAGACGTTCAGCTCGCCGGGCGACGACGGCCTCGTGCTGCAGGAGTCGATGACGTCCGAGGTGTACGGGCCGGGCGCCCAGACCGGCGGCGCGAGCGGCATCCTTGGTCCCGACAACATCGCCGTGCCGAACGGAACGGCCGAGGGCGGCGACGACGGCTACAGCAACACGAGCGTCGACCGGGTGAACGCGGTCGACAAGGTCACCGAGGTGCGCACGATCCCCGCGGGGGCCCTCGTGCGGCAGAGCGTGTCGATCGCGATCGACGAGGAGGCCGCCGGCGGGATGTCGGCCGGCACGATCGAGGATCTCGTCGCCGCCGCGGCGGGCATCGACACGGAGCGCGGCGACCAGGTCACCGTCGAGCTCGTCGCCTTCGCGGCCGCCGACGCGGGAGCCGCCGCGGCCGCCCTCGACGCCGCGAAAGCCGCTGAGGCCGAGGAGTCGATGCAGCAGCTCATCCAGACCGCGATCGTCGCGGGGGGTGCCACGCTCGTGCTCGTCGTCGGCATCATCGTGATCGCGCGGTCTCGCCGACGCGGGCGTGCCGACGCGATCGACCTCGGCGCGATGCCCGCGACGCCCGTCGGTCCGACGACGCTCGACGAGGTCGCCGATCAGCCCGTCGTCACGGGCTTCACGCCGCCGCCGCAGGTCACCGCGAGCGACGCCCCGTTCGACTCCGGCCCGGAGACCGAGCTGACCCGGGCTCGCGCCGCCGTCGACCACCTCGCCCGCACCGACCCGCAGCGCGCCGCCGAGTACCTGCGTCGCCTGATGGATGAGCCGGCGGGGGCGCGATGAACGATGTCATCCGCGGGTACAGCGGATCGCAGAAGGCCGCGCTCGTGCTCATGCAGCTCGGGCGCGAGCGCGCAGCCGACGTGCTGCGCCGCCTCGACGAGGACGTCGCCGAGGAGCTCGCGCAGCAGATCGCGCGACTCAACACGGTCGACGACGCCGTCGCCGAGGCGGCACTGCTCGACTTCCACGCGCGCGCCGCATCCGGCACCCCGACCCGAGGAGGTCGTGAGGCCGCCGAGACCCTCCTGCAGGCGACCTTCGGCGAGGAGAAGGCACGGGGACTCCTCGGGCGCCTCGCCTCGTCGATCGCCGGACGGCCGTTCGAGTTCCTCGACGCCGCCGACCCCGCCGCGATCGCCGCGCTCATCGGTGACGAGATGCCGCCGACGATCGCGCTGCTGCTCATCCACCTCTCCCCGCGCACCGCGTCGGGGGTGCTCTCCAAGCTCGACCCCGCGCTGCGCGTCGAGGTGGCCCAGGCGATCAGCGTCGCCGGTGCCGCGGACGCCGAGATCGTCGGCGTGCTCGCCGACACCCTGCGTCAGCTCGTGCGCGCCTCCGGGGCCCTCGCCGACAAGGACGACGTCACGGGCGGCGTGCAGCCCCTCGTCGACATCCTCAAGGGCGCCGACCCCGTCACCGAGCGGGCCGTGCTCGCCGACCTCGACGAGCGCGACCCGCAGCTCGCCGAGGAGGTGCGGTCGCGGATGTTCGCGTTCGAGGATCTCGCGCACCTCGACTCCCGCGACGTGCAGCAGGCGCTGCGCGGCCTCGACCCGGCGCAGCTCGCGCTCGCCATCAAGGGGGCGCCCGCCGAGCTCGTCGAGGTCATCATGTCGAACATGTCCGAGCGCAACCGCGACGCGGTCGAGACCGAGCGCGGCTACCTCGGAGCGGTGCGTCGTTCGCAGGTCGACGACGCGCGCGCGGCGATCGTCTCCGCGGTGCGTGCGATGGAGGCCGAGGGCACGATCGTGCTGCGCCGCGGCGCCGACGACGAGCCCGAGGAGGAGCTCGTTGACTGAGTTCGCCCCGCTGCTGTTCGCCGACCTGACCGCACCCGCGGCCGGGCGCCACGACGCGAGCGTCGTGCGCGGACACGCCGCCGGGTACGCCGCGGGCCTGCGGGTCGCCGAGCGCGAGCTCGCCGCCCGCCGCGCCGAACTCGAAGCGGACGCCGTCGCGCGGGCGGAGGAGTCCCGCCGCCGCGTCGAGACGGCCCTCGCCGCGCTCGCCGCCGCCGCCGAGCGGCTCGACGCCCGGCGCGCCCCCGTGCTCGCCGAGGCCGACCGCGCGCTCGCGACGTCGGCCGTCGAACTCGCGGCCGCCATCCTCGCCCGCGAGCCGGTCGCAACCGCCGCGGAAGCGCTCGAGCGCGCGCTCGCGATCGCCGCCGACGAGAGCCCGCGCCGCATCCGGCTCAACCCCGCCGACGTCGTCGCCCTCGGCGTCGCCGCGGCTCGCGGCGTCGACCTCGTCGCCGACCCGGCGGTCGCCCCGGGCGACGCGGTGCTCGACCTCGCCGACGGGGAGCTGGATGCGCGCATCGCCGCGTCGCTCGACCGGGCGCGTGCCGCCGTCGCCCTCGGAACGGGGGAGGAGCGATGACCCTGACCGCGCCGCACCGCCCCTCCGGATGGGATCTCGTGCTCGGAGCCGCCCGCCCCGAGCGCACCGGCGTCGTCACGGCCGCGAGCGGTCTCGCCGTGCGGGTCGCCGGCCTCGACGCGCGTGTCGGCGAGCTGCTCGAGCTCGGCGACGGCATCCGCGCGGAGGTCGCCGGGATCGCCGCCGACGGGCTGAGCGCCATGCCGCTCGACGCCGCGTCGGGACTGCGGGTGGGCGACCGCGCCCGCTCGACCCGGTCGCGCATGCGCGTGCCGACCGGCGCCGCGTTGCTCGGGCGCGTGATCGACGCCGCCGGCCGCCCGCTCGACGGCAAGGGGCCGCTCGGCGCGGTCGAGCACCGCCTCGTCGACAACGACGCCCCCAACCCGATCGACCGGGCGCGCATCGACACCCCGCTTCCCGTGGGGGTGCGCGTGCTCGACACCCTCACCCCCGTCGGCCGCGGCCAGCGCCTCGGGCTCTTCGCCGGATCCGGCGTCGGCAAGTCGTCGCTGCTGTCGATGATCGCGCGCGGCACCGCCGCCGAGGTCGCCGTGATCGCGCTCGTCGGCGAACGCGGTCGCGAGGTGCGCGAGTTCCTCGAAGAGGATCTCGGCCCCGAGGGCCTCGCGCGCTCCGTGGTCGTCGTCGCGACCGCCGACCAGGCGCCCCTGCTGCGGGTGCGCGCGGCGTTCACCGCGACCCGCATCGCCGAGGCCTTCCGCGACGAGGGCCGGGATGCCGTGCTGCTCATGGACTCGCTGACCCGGGTCGCGATGGCGCAGCGCGAGATCGGACTCGCGATCGGCGAACCTCCGGCGACGCGCGGCTACCCGCCGTCGGTCTTCGGTCTGCTCGCCCGACTGCTCGAACGTGCCGGCACGGGCCGCGTCGGGTCGATCACGGGCCTCTATACGGTGCTCGTCGACGGCGACGACCACGATGAGCCCATCGCCGACACCGCGCGCTCGATCCTCGACGGTCACGTCGTGCTCGACCGGCGCCTCGCGATCTCGGGCCACTTCCCGACGGTCGACGCGCTCGCCTCCGTCTCGCGCGTCGCCGGCCGGGTCACGACCGCCGAGCAGCGGCGACTCGCGACCGCGCTGCGCACCGTCATGGCCGCGCGTCGCCAGGCCCAGGACCTCCTCGACGTCGGCGCCTACCAGCGGGGCGCGAACCCGCTCGTGGATGCCGCCGTCGAGCACGCCGACGCGATCGACGCGTTCCTGCGGCAGGACATCGCGGAGTCCGCCCCGGCCGACGAGTCGTGGCAGCGCCTCGCGAACCTCGTCGAGACCCTGGGGGTGGCCCGATGAACCCGTTCCGACTCGCGGGGCTCAAGCGCCTGCGCCTGCTGCAGGAGGAGGCGACCCGCGCCGAGCTCGCCCGCGCCCGGGCCACCGAGTCCCAGCGCCGCCGCTCCGAGCAGCGCGTGCGCGCCGTGCTCGGCGACTCCGCGGTCGACGCGACCTCGGCCGAGGCCGTGCAGTCGATCGCCGCGGCCCGGGCGTCGTCGTCGAGCATGCTGACCGAGCTCGACGCCCTCCTCGCCCGCGACCTCGACGCCGTCGAGGCCGCCGCCGCCGAGCATGCGGCCGCCCACGCCCGCACGGTGCAGCTCGACAAGCTGCAGGAGCGGCACGAGGCGCACGAGCGCGCCGCGTCGCTCCGCGCGGAGCAGCTCGAGCTCGACGAACACGCCGCGCGCGTGACCCGGGATGGAGGCATCCGATGACCACGCCCGCCGTGTCGGCGATCGCCGGCATCCAGTCCACGCTCGCCCAGCTGCGCGGCGACGCGCCCGCCGCCTCGACCGCTTCGGCGAGCGTCTTCGGCGCACTGCTCACGCAGCTCACCTCCGCGTCGCCGTCGACCCAGACGGCCGACGCGTGGGGTCAGCGCATCGTCGACGACGCCCGCGGCTTCCTCGGCACGCCCTACGTGCTCGGCGGCACCACGAAGAACGGCATCGACTGCTCGGGCCTCGTGAAGACGGTGCTCGGCGCCTACGGCATCGACGCGCCCCACCACAGCGGACTGCAGGGTGACCTCGGCACCGAGGTGCCCTCGCTCGCCGACGCCCGGCCGGGCGACCTCATCGTCACCAACAACGGCCGCCACATCGGCATCTACGCAGGCGACAACAGGATCATCCACGCCCCGTCGCCGGGCAAGAACGTCGTCGAGCAGGAACTCTGGACGGGGGATGCCGGCATCGTCACCATCCGCCGGATCGACGCGCCCGCCGCGATGCAGCCGGCTGCGCCCGCCGTCGACATGTCGTCGGTGCTCGCCGGGCTGTCGCTGCTCGGCACCCTCGCCGGGTCGCTCGGCACGACGTCTCCGCTCGCGTCCGCGACCCCGTTCGCGTCCGCCCTCCCGCCGAGCCTGCTCGGATCCCCCACCCCCACCTCACCCGACCTCGCGTCGCTCGCCCTGCAGCGCTGGGCGCTGCAGCAGAAGGGAACCCCGTGATGCGCATCGCCTCGGCCGCCCCCGCCGCCGACCTCCTCACCCCGGCCGCCCCGACGGGCGATCCGGCCGCCGCCGGCGCGTTCGCCGCCGAACTCGACGCCGTGGCGTCGGCCCCTGGTCCCGCGACATCGACCCCGCCGTCCTCCGCCGCCGCGGCCGACCCGGCGGCGACCGCCGCGCCCGCGTCGACTCCGGCGACGACCCTGTCCCCGGAAGCCGCCACCGTCGTCGGGACACTGCTGACCGCGACCCCGGCCGCGACGGCGACCGCGACGACGGTGGACGACACCGCGGCGGACCCGTCCGAGCTTCCGGCCGACGGGGAGGTCGCGGCGGCCGACACCGTTGCGCCCGTCGCGATCCCGACTGGTGCGTCGCCGACCGAGGACGCGCAGACCGACACGCCGGACGACACGCGGGAGGATGCCGACCCGTCCTCGATCGGCGACACCCCGGTCGCGGCATCCATCCCCGCCTCCCCGCCGGAGGTCGCCGACGCGACTCCGGCGGCCCCGACCGCCCTCTCCGCGGTGCCGGCCCCGGCGGATGCTCCGATGCCGGAAGCCGAGACACCGCAGACCCTGGCCCCGGCCGCCCCGGTCGCGGCCGCCCCCGCCGAGGCGCGCGCCCGCTCGGGAGCCCCCGTCGCGAGCGCCTCGACCGCGTCCGCGGTGTCGGCCGCGGCCTCCACCGGCTCCGCCTCGTCCCCGGCCCCGGCCCCGGACCAGGCGTCCGCATCCACGCCGGCCGCGGCCGCACCGACCCCGGCATCCGCCCCGCTCGCCGCGCCCCCCACCCCGGTGACCGTCCCGACGGCCGCCGCCGCCGAGGCGGCCGCGTCGGCCACCCCGAGCGCGCCCGCACCGCTCGTCGACCAGCTGCGGCTTCCCCTCGCGGGCCTGCGGGCCCTGCCCGACGGCACCCACCTCGTGACGGTGCACGTCACCCCCGACGAGCTCGGACCGGTGACCGTGCGCGCACTCGTGCACGACGGCGCGCTCGACGTGCAGCTGCTCGCCCCCACCGACGCGGGACGCGACGCGCTGCGCGCGCTGCTGCCCGACCTCCGCCGCGACCTCGCGCAGGGCGGCCAGTCGGCGCTCCTCAGCCTCGGCGACGCCGCCACCGACGGCGCCCCGGCGCGCGAGCGGGAGACCGCGCGGGAGGGGGCCGGGTCACGCAGCGCCGCCTCGACCCCCGACGGCGCGCCGACCCCGGCGACCGCCCGGGGGCGCACCGACCTCTCGACCCTCGACGTGCTCGCCTAAGGAGAGACGACATGACGACACCGATCGCCGGCGCCGCCGGCACGAGCACCTACACCGGAACGACCGGGGCGGCGCCGACGCGCCAGCAGACGATGAACGGCGAGGTCTTCCTGCACCTCCTCGTCACCCAGCTGCGCAACCAGGATCCGAGCTCGCCGATGGACACCAACGAGATGATGGCGCAGACCACGGCGCTCGCCTCGATGGAGCAACTCACCGCGCTCACCACCCTGACCGACGAGAGCTTCTCGTTGCAGATGCGCGGCGCGGCCTCCGCCCTGCTCGGACGCACCGTCGACTACGTCGACGCCGACGGGGAGACCGCGTCGGGCGTCGTCACGAGCGTCTCGTTCGCCGACAAGGTGCCCGTCGTCACCGTCAACGGCACCACCCACCGACTCGACGCCCTGCTCGGCGCCCGCGCCGCGTAATCACCGACCACCGAACTGCAGCACCCTCAGAAAGGACGCACCATGCTCCGCTCGCTCTACTCCGGCATCTCCGGACTCCGCTCGCACCAGACGATGCTCGATGTCACCGGCAACAACATCGCCAACGTCAACACGACCGCGTTCAAGTCGTCGGCGGTGCGCTTCCAGGACACCCTGTCGCAGATGACGCAGGGCGCCGGCGCCGCCAACGCCCTCCAGGGCGGCACGAACCCCGCCCAGATCGGTCTCGGCGTGCAGGTCGCCGGCATCTCGACGAACTTCGCGCAGGGCTCGACCCAGTCGACCGGCAAGTCGACCGACATGATGATCTCGGGCGACGGCTTCTTCGTCGTGAGCCGGGGCGGGGAGATCCAGTTCACCCGCGCCGGGGCGTTCGACTTCGACTCGGCGGGCCGACTCGTCACGGCCGACGGGGCGATCGTGCAGGGCTGGAGCGCCGTCAACGGCGTCGTCACGACCTCGGGAGGGGTCTCCGCGGTCACCCTGCCGCTCACCTCGATGGCCGCCGCCGTCGAGACCACGGGCGCGACGGTCTCCGGCAACCTCCCCGCCGATGCCGCCACGGGCTCGACCTTCGTGCGCGACATCGAGGTGTACGACGAGACGGGTGCGGCGCGCACCATCGTGCTCACCTTCGAGAAGACCGCCACCGGCTGGGATGTCGACGGCGCCGACGGGGCGACCACGGCATCCGGCTCGCTCGCGTTCACGAACGGCGCGCTCACCTCGGGCGGCAGCCTCGCCCTCGGCGGGATCGCCGTCGACCTCACGGGCGTCACCGGCTTCGCCGAGCTCACGACGGTGTCGATCTCCGGCCAGAACGGTCGAGAGGCGGGATCGCTGCAGTCGTACTCGATGTCGAGCGACGGCACCCTCATGGGGTCGTACAGCAACGGCACGACGCAGCCGCTCGCGCGGATCGCCCTCGCGACGTTCGCCAACCCGGGCGGCCTCGAGAAGGTCGGCGGCACCGCCTACCGCGCGTCGATCAACTCCGGCGAGGCGCGCTACGGCACGCCCGGATCCGACGGGCTCGGCACGCTCATCGGAGGCGCCCTCGAGATGAGCAACGTCGACCTCTCGCAGGAGTTCACCAACCTGATCGTCGCGCAGCGCGGCTTCCAGGCGAACGCCCGCATCATCACCACCTCCGACGAGGTGCTGCAGGAGCTCACCAACCTCAAGCGCTGATCCCCGGCACCCTGAGCGCCCGGCCCCTGCGGGGGTCGGGCGCTCAGGTTTTGTCGGGTTAGTTGCACATTGCTCCGTATTCCGGTGACGTTCTGCAACTGACGAGTGTCGCAGGAGGCGAGCGGCCAGCCCTCTGACTGACCGTCAGTTGCAGAACGTTCCGGGAGGACGCAGCAATGTGCAACTAACGCGACATTCGGGGGACGGTTACCCGGGTCGCTCCTAACGGGCGGGGGACAACGACCGACAGTGCACCTTGAACGCGGGGAGAACCCCGCGAACGGGATTCCGGCGCACACGATGTGCGCCGTTCAAGAGGGCAGGATGCCGATGATCGTGGTCACACGTCTGAACGGTTCGCGGTTCGCCGTGAACCCGGACCTCATCGAGCGCATCCATGCCAGTCCCGACACGACGCTGATCCTGGTCGACGGGTCGAGCTACATCGTCACCGAGCCGCTCGACGAGATCATCGAACTCGTCGCCCGGTATCGCGCGAAGGTCATCGCCCTCGCACATCAGGCCTCCAACGAGCCCTCCGACCTCAAGCACCGGACGGGTGAGATCGTGCCGCTGAGCCGCGGCGGGAAGTCCCGCTGATGGACCCGGCAACCCTCTTCGGCATCCTGATCGCCTTCGGAGCGATCATCGCGATGGTCTTCCTCGAGGGCGGCAGCCTCACCTCTCTGCTGCTCCCGGCACCGATGATCCTGGTCTTCGGAGGCACGATCGCCGTCGGCATCGCGAGCGGCACGGTCAAAGACCTCGGCCTCGTCGTCAAGTCGATCCCGCGCGCGTTCCAGGGCAAGGTCGAGTCGGCGCCGAAGCTCATCCAGCAGATCTCCGAGCTCGCCGAGAAGGCCCGTCGCGAGGGGCTGCTCTCGCTCGAGGCCGAGGCGGCGAAGATCAAGGACCCGTTCCTCAAGTCCGCTCTGCAGAACGTCGCCGACGGCATGGACCCGGACGAGCTGCGCGAGCTCCTCGAGGAGCAGGTCGCCCAGCAGGAGCGCGAGGAGCGCGTCTCGGCGAAGTTCTTCATGACGATGGGCGGCTACGCCCCGACGATCGGCATCATCGGCACCGTCGTGTCGCTCACCCACGTGCTCGAGAACCTGTCGGACCCCGAGCATCTCGGCCACATGATCGCG
>CAMLMQ010000112.1 GCA_946481135.1 uncultured Microbacteriaceae bacterium | reverse complement strand
ACGAGGGCGCGCGCGAGCGGCTCCTCGATGTCGGCGAGCTTGTCGATCGCGAACTGCCACGAGGCGTCGTCCATGCGGATCTTCGCGTAGGCGAGGTCGTCGTCGTTGAGCAGGATGAGCGCGGGGCGGCGCATCCCGACGAGCTCGGGCACGGCGGTCGAGCCTTCCGCGGGGATGTCGAGTTCGAGCCGGTGCGTGCGCACGACCTTCGGCGACAGGTCGCCGTCGACGCCCGCGTTCGGCTCGCCGTCGGCGACGTCGTAGAACCCGATCGCGAGGCGGTGCGGGCGGATCGTGGGCTGCTCGTCGATCGCCGTCTGCGTGATCTCGAAGCGCGTGATCACGCCGTCGGCGTCGGTCTCGACGACCGGCTTGAGGGTGTTGACGCCGGCCGTCTCGAGCCACAGCTTCGACCAGGTCGCGAGGTCGCGGCCCGAGGTGGCCTCGAGCTCGCGCAGCAGATCGTTCAGCTCGGTGTTCTGGTACTCGTACTTGCGGAAGTAGGCGCCGACGCCCGCGAAGAACTCGTCGATGCCGACGAACGCGGCGAGCTGCTTGAGCACCGACCCGCCCTTGGCGTACGTGATGCCGTCGAAGTTGACCTGCACGTCTTCGAGGTCGTTGATCGTCGCGACGATCGGGTGCGTCGACGGCAGCTGGTCCTGCTTGTAGGCCCAGCTCTTCTCCATCGCCTGGAACGTCGCCCAGGCCTCGGTCCACTCGGTGGCTTCGGCGGTCGCGATCGTCGACGCCCACTCGGCGAACGACTCGTTGAGCCACAGGTCGTTCCACCACTTCATCGTCACGAGGTCGCCGAACCACATGTGGGCGAGCTCGTGCAGGATCGTGACGACGCGGCGCTCCTTGATGGCATCCGTCACCTTCGACCGGAAGACGTAGGTCTCGGTGAAGGTCACGGCGCCCGCGTTCTCCATCGCGCCGGCGTTGAACTCGGGCACGAAGAGCTGGTCGTACTTCGCGAACGGGTAGGGGTAGCCGAACTTCTGCTCGAAGTACTCGAACCCGCGCCGGGTGATGTCGAACACGTAGTCGGCGTCGAGGTACTGCATGAGCGACTGGCGCGCGTAGACGCCGAGCGGGATGACGCGGCCGCTCGACGAGGTGAGCTCGCTGTGCACCGACGCGTACGGACCGGCGACGATCGCGGTGATGTACGACGAGATGCGCGGCGTGGGCTCGAACGTCCACACGCCGTCGACCGGCTCAGGGGTGGGGGAGTTGGAGACGACGACCCAGTTCTCGGGCGCCGTCACGGTGAACGCGAACGTCGCCTTGAGGTCGGGCTGCTCGAACACCGCGAACACCCGGCGGCTGTCGGGCACCTCGAACTGCGAGTAGAGGTACACCTCGCCGTCGACGGGGTCGACGAAGCGGTGGAGGCCCTCGCCCGTGTTCGTGTACGCGAAGTCGGCGTCGACGACGAGCGTGTTCGACGCGGCGAGGCCGTCGAGCGCGATGCGGGCGCCGTCGGCGGCGGACACATCCACCGACGACCCGTTGAGGGTGATCGCGTGCACCTTCGCGGTGAGCGCGTCGATGAAGGTCGAGGCGCCCGGGGTGGCCGTGAAGACGACGGTCGTGGTCGACCGGAACGTCTCGGGGCCCGTCGTCAGGTCCAGGTGGATGTCGTAGGACTCGACGGCGACGAGCGCGGCGCGCTCCTGGGCTTCGATGCGGGTGAGGTTCTCTCCTGGCATCCGACCACGATATCCGGCGCGACGGGCGCGGGAATGCTCAGGCGTGCTGCAGCATGCGCCGCTCGGGCGCCGCGTCGACCTCGGGCGTGCTGAGCACGTCCTCGACGTCGGTGATCGCGGTGCGCAGCAGCTCGACGAGCAACGCCTCCGGGTCGGCGGTGCACGCCGCGACGATCCCCGTGGTGGCGAGCTGCACGACGACCGCGCTCGCCCCCTTGCGCAGGTCGCGCTCACGCACCGGATGCGTGCGCAGGTGCTTCTCGGCCCACGCGGTCGCCTGCGGCACGGCGGCGAGTGCCGCGTCGATGTCGGTGCGCAGCCGCTCCGGGAGCCCCTCCGGCACGAGGCGGGGGAGACTCAGCAGTGCGGCGGCGAGCGCCTGCTGGCGACCCGCGGCGACGACGGGCAGCGCGGTCGCCGCCGCCCGCAGCGCGACGACGGGGGCGAGGATGCGGTGGTCGCCCCGCAGGCCGATCACCCGCGGGATCTCGGGGGCGATCTGCGAGCGCCGGGCGTCGCTCAACTGGTCGTTCACGGCTCGCGCCAGGTGGGCGAGCATCGGATCGGTGCAGTGCGGGGAGTCGCTCCACGGTTCGCCCGCGAGGTAGGACGCGAACTCCATGAAGCACGCGCCGCTCTTCGCCGACCGATGCTTGCCCCGCGACAGCATCGGCATCCCGTCGGGTGCCGTCTTCGGCTCGATCACGCTCAACCTCCCCTGGAGCGCCGACGGGGTCCAGGGCGACCCCGCCGACGCCGTCTGCGGCGATTCTCCCCCTCTCCTCCGCCCGCGGCAAGGGGCTGGAGTCGCACCCGGCGTCGTAGGCTGGCGGCACCATGCGCATCCATCTCGGCACCGACCACGCGGGTCTGGAATTCTCGACCGATCTGCAGCACCACCTCGCGGCGCAGGGGTTCGAGGTCGTCGATCACGGACCCACCGAATACGACCCGCTCGACGACTATCCGTCGTTCTGCATCAATGCCGCCCGCGCCGTCGTGCGCGACGAGGAGGCCGGTGTCGCCGCCCTCGGCATCGTGTTCGGCGGATCGGGCAACGGCGAGCAGATCGCCGCGAACAAGGTGCGCGGCATCCGCGCCGCTCTCGTCTGGAGCATCGCGACCGCCGAACTCGCGCGCGAGCACAACGCGGCGAACGTCATCGCGATCGGGGCACGCCAGCACTCCTTCGAGGAGATCAAGCGGTTCATCGACGCCTTCATCACGACGCCGTTCTCGGGCGAGGAGCGGCACGCGCGACGCATCGCGCAACTCGCGGAATACGAGACCACCGGGGCCATCGCCGGGCACGAGATCGTCTGAGCCGTGCCCGAGGGACACTCCGTCCACCGGATCGCCCGGCAGTTCGCGCGATCCTTCACCGGCGTGCCGGTCGCGGTGTCGTCGCCGCAGGGACGCTTCGCCGCGGGCGCGGCGCGACTCGACGGCCATGCGATCGTGCAGTCACGGGCGGTCGGCAAGCAGCTGTTCCTCGAGTTCGACCATCACCTCTGGCTGCGGGTGCACCTCGGGATGTACGGGGCGTGGGACTTCGCGGGCGACATCGCCGTGGCGGCGCTCTCTCCCGCCGAGAACGGGGGTCGTGCCGCGGGGGTCGTCGGAGCCAACGAGGACTCGCCGTGGTCGATCGGCGCCCCGCGCCGCACGCGCCTGCGGATGGCGGAGTCGGAGCAGGTGCAGGGCGACGTGGGGGAGTGGCCGCCGCCGCCCGTCGGCCAGGTGCGGGTACGCCTGCTGACCCCGACCGCCGTCGCCGACCTGCGCGGCCCCACCGCCTGCGAGGTGCAGACGCCCGACGAGGTCGACGCGACGATCGCGCGCCTCGGCCCCGACCCGCTCGTCGATCCCGACGGGGAGGAGCAGTTCGTCGCGAACGTGCGGCGGCGCAAGGTCGCGATCGGGCAACTGCTCATGGACCAGGAGGTCGTCGCCGGCATCGGCAACGTCTACCGTGCCGAGCTGCTGTTCCGCGCCCGGCTCGACCCCTATCGACCGGGATCGACCATCCCCGAGGAACTGCTGCGCGACCTGTGGCGCGACTGGGTGCACCTGCTCACGGTCGGCGTCGAGACCGGGCAGATGCTCACCATGGACGGCTTGGAGGGCGACGCGCTCGCCGCGGCGAAGGCATCCCGCGACGACCGCCACTGGGTCTACCACCGCGCCGGCGAGCCGTGCCGGGTGTGCGGCACGCCGATCGCGACGGCCGTCATGGCGACCCGCAACCTCTACTGGTGCCCGAAGGATCAGGTGTGACATGCGCCACACGCCCCACTACCTGCTGACCGACCCGGGCGAGGTGAAGCGCCTCATCCGCGAGAACCCGTGGATGACGTACGTCTCGTCGACCTCGAACGGTGTCGTCGCGTCGCACTACGCGACCCTGCTCGAGGAGTCGGACGACGACACGATCACGCTCGTGTCGCACTTCGGGCGCCCCGACGAGGTCGCGCACGAGCTCGGGCGGCACGAGGTGCTCGTCATCGTCCAGGGCCCTCACGGCTACATCTCCCCGAACTGGTACGCGGAAGGCGACTTCGTCCCCACCTGGAACCACGTGACCGCCCACCTCTACGGCACGCCCGAGATCCTCAGCGTCGAGGAGAACTTCCGCATCCTCGGCGAACTCGTCGACCATTTCGAGCAGCGGATGCCGACCCCGGTCTCGCTCGATCTCGACCGCGCGAAGGCGGAACGCATCGCGAAGGGGACGGTCGGCCTCCGTCTGCGCGTCACCCGCTTCGACGCGCGCGCGAAGCTGTCGCAGAACAAGAGCCCCGAGGTGCGCGACTCGATCATCGCCGCCCTCTCCGGCGACGGCCCCTACTCGCACCCCGCGCTCGCCGACGAGATGCGTCGATTCGAGCCTCCGGCATGATCCTCCGCAACGCTCGCGACCTGCGCGGGCTCCGGTGGTCGAGTAGCGGGCGCAGCCCGCGTGTCGAGACCCCGGCGACGATCGAACTCCCGGGAGAGGGAGTGATCGATCTCGAGGGGCGGTGGGTGCTGCCGGGGCTCTGGGATCATCACGTGCACTTCGGGCAGTGGGCGCTCGCCGCGCAGAGGGTCGATCTGTCGGGGGCGGAGTCGGCGGCGCATGCGGCGGCGCTCGTGCGGGAGACGCTCATGGTGGCGCCGCCGGCGGCGGGGACGGTCTTCCTCGCGTCGGGGTTCCGCGACGGTCTGTGGCCCGACGAACCGTCGCTCGACCTGGTGGAGTTCGCGGGCATCCCGGCGGCGCTGCTGTCGGCCGACGTGCACACGCTGTGGCTCAACCGGGCGGCCCTCGCGATGCTCGGGCTGCCCGAGAGCGACTGGTGGCTGCGCGAGCAGCCCGCGTTCGACGCGACCCGCCGCATCTCGGAGGTGCCGGCGGCGGTGCTCGACCGGTGGGCGCTCGACGCGGCGGCGGCCGCGGCCGCGCGCGGGGTCACGGGAATCGTCGACCTGGAGATGGAGGATGCGCCGGGGTCGTGGGCGCGGCGCTTCGGCGCGGGGTTCGCCGGGCTGCGGGTGCGCGCAGGCGTCTACCCGCACACCCCCGCCCTGCCGACGGTCGAGTCACCGCTGTTCGAGGTGGGCCCGTACAAGTTGTTCACCGACGGGTCGCTCAACACCCGCACGGCGTGGTGCGATCACGCCTACCCGGGCGGTGAGGATGCCGGCATCCCGACCTATGCGCCGGGCGAGCTGCTCGCCGCCGCCCGCGAGGGGGTCGCCCGCGGCCTGGTGCCGACGATCCACGCGATCGGCGACCGCGCCGTGACGGAAGCGCTCGACGTCTTCGAGGCGCTCGGCGTTCCGGGCACCATCGAGCACGCCCAACTGGTGCGCGACGAAGACCTTCCCCGCTTCGCGGCGCTCGGGGTCGTGGCGTCGGTGCAGCCCGAGCATGCGATGGACGACCGCGACGTCGCCGACCACTTCTGGGCGGGCCGCACCGGCCGCGCGTTCGCCTTCCGCTCCCTGCTCGATGCGGGCGCCACCCTCGCCTTCGGCTCCGACGCCCCCGTCGCCCCCCTCGACCCGTGGGCGACCATGGCCGCTGCCGTCACCCGCAGCCGCGACGGCCGCGCCCCCTGGCACCCCGAGCAGGCCATCACCCCAGCAGAGGCCCTCCGCGCCAGCACCCACGACTTCCCGCGCGACCTCGTGATCGTCGACGCCGACCCTCTCGACCCCGCCAACCTCCGCGCCATGCCCGTGCACGCCACGATGGTCGACGGCACCTGGACCCACGGCCCCTACGCGCAGTGAGCCAGGTGCCCCCCGAGCAACGCAGCGAGGGTGAGGCGCCTTGCGCGAGTGAATCGGGGTAGGGGTCCCCGCTCTCTTCACTCGCGCGAGGCGCCTCACCCTCGCGTCGAAGAGTTACTCGGTCGCCACGTGAGCGAACAAGAACCAGCGGTCCTTCTCCAGCCCCCGCGCGATCTCGATGGCGATGTCCTGCGACGCGGGGTCGAGTTCGTCGAGTTCGTCGATGGCGGTGCGCACGGTCTTGAGGGTCGCGTCGATCTGGGCGATCACTTCGGCGACGACGGTGTCGCTGTGCTGGAATCCGGCGCTGAGCGGCGGCACGGTGGTCTTCGCGGCAACGGTCTGCACACGCGAGTCGATCGGCAGGCCGAGGGCGACGACGCGTTCGGCGGCGGTGTCGGCGTAGCCCTGCACGTGGTCGACGATGGTGTCGAGCAGTTCGTGGACGCCGACGAAGTTGGGGCCGCGCACGTGCCAGTGCGCCTGCTTCGTGTCGACGACCATGGCTTCGAGGTCGATGACGATCGGCTCGAGGAACTGGGCGACGCCGGCGGTCACGTCGGGGTCGATGGAGCTGGTGGGGATGGCCTTGACGTCGGTCATGTTCGTCTTCTCCCTTGTGAGGTCTTGGATGCAACGCTACTCACGCGGGTTTGTTCCGCAAGCGAGTTGAGCCTGGCCTACTTTTGTGGCATCGGGTGGTGGGCGGGGGTTATCCCGAGTCGGTTCGGGATGCGCGCACCCTGCCGCGTGCGGCGCGGCGTCGGCAGGGTGGGAGCGTGGCATTCTCGACGAACGATGGGCACGACATGACGACGACCGCGATTCCGGCTCCGACCCCGCGACGGAGGTCGCTGTATGCGAGCCTGTGGGCGGGTGCTCCGAAGGAGCTGCTGTTCCTGTTCGTGGGGTTCCCGATCTCGACGGTGGTCTTCGGGGTGTCGATCGGTTTGTTCTCGGCCGCGGTCGGCACGATCGCGACGTTCTTCTTGGGGATCGTGTTCCTCGTCGCGCTGTTCTATGTGAGCCGGTTCGCGGGCACGGTCGAGCTCGCGCTGCTCGGATGGGTGGGGCGCCCGCGCATCCGTCGACCTGATTGGCGTGATCGCGAGTCGGGGCAGGGCTTCCTCGCGTGGGTGCGGGCGCTGTTCGGCAACGGTCACTACTGGCTGTATTCGGTGTGGGCGCTGTTCGTGAGTTTCGTCGTCTCGACGGTGTCGTTCACGGTCGCGGTCACGTGGACCGCGGTGGGGCTCGGCGGGCTGACGGCGTGGATCTGGTATCCGTTCATCCCCGACGACCGTTCCTGGTATCTGTCGTCGTTCCTCATGGAGCGCGTGCTCGGCGTCGGCGGGGTGGACGGCCGCACGGGTGACATCGTGCTGCAACTGGTGCTCGGCGTGGTCTTCACGGCGCTGCTGCCGTTCGTGCTGCGCGGGCTGACGTGGATGCACTGGGGTGTGGCGCGCGGCATGCTCGGCGCGTTCCGCACGGATGCCCTCGAGCAGGAGGTGGCGACGCTCACCGAGTCGCGGTCGGCGGCGGTCGCGGCGGAGGGCACGGCGCTGCGGCGGTTGGAGCGCGACATCCACGATGGCCCCCAGCAGCGGCTCGTGCGGCTGCAGATGGATCTCGCCGCGGCGGAGCGGCAGCTGGAGACCGACCCGGAGGCGGCGCGTCGGCTGATCGACGAGGCGCGGCAGCAGTCGAAGGATGCGCTGGAGGAGTTGCGGGCGCTGTCGCGGGGCTTCGCCCCGCCGATCCTGCTCGACCGGGGGCTCGTCGCGGCGTTGGAGTCGCTCGCGGTGCGCAGCGCGGTGACGGTGCGGGTGGTGTCGTCGTTGCCGGAGGGCACCGATCTGCCGACGGAGTTGGAGCGCAACGCCTACTTCATCGCGGCGGAGGGGTTGACGAACGCCGTGAAGCACAGCGGCGCGTCGGCGATCGATCTGCGGCTCGACCTGCGGCGCATCCCGGACGAGTCCTCCCGCGGGTCGAGTAGCGCGTCGCAGGGCGACACGCGTATCGAGACCTGGCTCGACATCACGGTCACCGACGACGGTCGCGGCGGGGCGTCAGCGGTTCCCGGTCACGGCCTCGCGGGTCTGCAGGAGCGTGTGCTCGGCCTCGGCGGCACGCTCGAGGTGTCGAGCCCGGCAGGTGGACCCACCGTCGTGTCGGCGCACCTGCCCGTCACCCGGTAGGCACGACAATGGATCATGTGACGGGTCTGCGCGTGGTGGTGGCCGACGACTCGGTGCTGCTGCGCGAGGGTCTCGTGCGGGTGCTGGTCGAGGCGGGGCACGAGGTGGTCGGCTCCTACGGCGACGCCGACGCGCTGCTCGCCGAGGTGGAGCAGCTCGCGCCTGACCTCGCGGTGCTCGACGTGCGCATGCCGCCGACCTTCCGCGACGAGGGCGTGCGGGCCGCGATCCGGCTGCGGTCGCTCGTGCCGCGCACCGGCATCCTGCTGCTCTCGCAGTACGTCGAGGTCGCGTATGCGCAGGAGCTGCTCGGCTCGGGCAACGGGGGTGTCGGTTACCTGCTGAAGGACCGGGTGGCGTCGCTCGCCGAGTTGGTGGATGCGATCGACCGCATCGCCGACGGCGGAACCGTGCTCGACCCGGAGGTGGTGGCGCAGCTCATCGGCCGCCGTCACGACCCGCTCGCGACGCTCACCCCGCGGGAGCGCGAGGTGCTGCAGCTCATGGCGGAGGGCCGCTCGAACGCCGCCATCGCCGAGGCCCTCTTCATCGGCGTCGGGGCGGTGGAGAAGAACGTCACCTCGATCTTCGGCAAGCTCGCCCTCGAGGACTCCGGCACCGACCACCGCCGGGTGCTCGCCGTCATCGCCTGGTTGCAGAGGTAGCGCTGGCGTTAGTTGCACGCGCGCCCGTTCTGCGGCGCGCGCCTGCAACTCGCGGGCGCGCGAGTACCCGGGTCCTCAGCGCTTGGCGACGCGTCCGCGGCCGAAGATGAGCCAGAGGATCGAGCCGAGGATGCTGAGGAAGAAGGCGACGAGGATCCACACGAACTTGCCGAGACCGCCGTGGTTCGGGTTGTTCACGATCGACACGACGGTGACGATGAAGACGACGAGCGCGATGATGCCGCCGATGCTCAGCGAGACGGGTTCCATGGCGCGAGCCTAGCGGGGAGCGGCGCGGAGGTTCAGACCCCGACGAGCAGGGCCGAGACCGTGTCGAGCGACCCGGGCACGATCCGGTAGTAGGCCCACGTGCCGCGCTTGGTGCGGCTGAGGAAGCCGGCATCCGCGAGCACCTTGAGGTGGTGCGAGACCGTCGGCTGGGCGAGCCCGAGGGGTTCGGTGAGGTCGCAGACGCAGGCTTCGCCGTCGGCGTGGGCGGCGACCATCGAGAGGATGCGCAGCCGCGCCGGGTCGGAGAGGGCTTTGAGCGAGCGGGCGAGGCTCTCGGCGTTCTG
>CAMLMQ010000111.1 GCA_946481135.1 uncultured Microbacteriaceae bacterium | reverse complement strand
TCCGCAGATCGACGCCGTCGGCACCGACCTCGCGACCGACCCGGATGTCGAGGTGCTCGCCGACCTGGAATTCGGCGCGGTGGACGGCGTCCCGCTGCTGCTCGACGCGTGCCTGCCCCCCGACCGCGACCCGTCCGCCGAGCCGGTGCCCGGCATCCTCGTCATCCACGGCGGCAGTTGGCGCGAGGGGCGGAAGGACAGCGTCGGCTGGCGCGCGGTCTGCACGTGGCTCGCGGCGTCCGGCTATCCCGCGTTCTCGATCGACTACCGTCTCGCGCCGCAGCATCCGTTCCCCGCGGGGTTCCGCGACGTTCAGGCGGCGGTCGCGTGGCTGCGGGAGGACGCACAGGCGACGCGCTTCGGCATCGACCCCGAGCGCATCGGCGTGTTCGGCGGCTCGGCGGGCGGCAACCTCGCGGCGCTGCTCGGGACGACCGGGCGCGGCGACCTGACGGTCGGGTCGCGTGTCGCGGCGGTCGCGGAGTTGAGCGGCCCGATCGACCTCACGGGCGTCGCCGTCACCGACGACTTCGCGCCGCTGCAGTTGGAGTACCTCGGCTGCACGACGTTCCAGGACTGCCCGCAGGCGCGCACGGCATCGCCGAACCTGCACGTCGACGCGAGCGATCCCCCGTTCTTCATCGCGCACTCGACGGTCGAGAAGATCCCGCTCGCGCAGTCGGACCGGTTCGTCGAGGAGCTGCGTGACGCGGGGGTGTCGGTCGACTATCTCGTCGCCGACGGCGCGCTGCACTCGATCGCGCTGCTCGACGACGACCTCAAGTCGCGCATCCTCGCCTTCTACGACCGCACCCTCGGCGCCCCCGCCCCGGTGGTCGAGTAGCGGCTCCCGTCGATCACCGAGGGGTGGGGGGGGGGGGGGGTAGGGGGGGGGGGGGGACCCCAACCACCCCCCCACACCAGAACCCGCCCCCGGGGCGCGGACACACTCCAGCACCCGCGGCCCCCCCCCCCGGGTGGTCGTGTCGCGGCTCCCGTCTATCCCGGTGGGGTGGGGTTGGGGGCTTGGCGGGGCCCCAGCCCCCCCTACCGCGACCCCTCGCAGGTCAGGCGGCGACGTGGGCGCCGTGCTTCGCGGCCCGGCGCGCGAGGCGACGCTCGCGGGCGCCCTCGACGAGCCAGTAGAGCGCCGGCAGCACGAGCAGCGTGAGGATCGTCGACGACACGAGTCCGCCCGTCACGACGATGCCGAGCGGCTGGGAGATGAAACCACCCTGGCCGGTCACGCCGATCGTCATGAAGAACAGCGCGCCGATCGTCGCGAACGCCGTCATGAGGATCGGCCGCAACCGTCGGGCGCCACCCTGACGCAGAGCCTCGCGCACGCTCATCCCGCGGTCGCGGTACTGATTCACGAGGTCGATGAGCACGATCGCGTTCGTCACGACGATGCCGACGAGCATGAGCAGACCGATGATCGACGCGGCCCCGAACGGGATGCCCGAGGCGAGCTGCAGCAGGAACGCGCCGGTCGCCGCGAACGGGATCGAGATGAGCAGCAGGAGCGGCTGCCGCAGCGACCGGAACGTCGCGACCATGATCGTGTAGACGATGAGGATCGCGGCGAGCAGCGCGAGGTAGAGCTGCGCGAAGCCCTCCGCCTGGTCGGCGGCGACACCGCCCACCGAGGCCGAGACGCCTTCCGGCAGGTCGGCATCCCGGATCGCCTGCTCGAGGGCGGGCGTCACGACCGCGAGGTTGGGCGTCGACGGCGTCACCGTGATGGTGGCCGTGCGGATGCCGCGTTCGGTCGAGATCTGCGCGGGCGCCTCGACCTCCTCCACCGTCGCGAGTTCCGACAGCGGCACCGGGCCGCGGGCGGTCGGGATGAGGAAGTCGCGCAGCTCCTCGACCGTGACGGGCGCGTTCGGGTCGGTGATGTACACCGAGAGCACCGTGTCCTCGATCGTGACCTCGCCGACGGCCGCCGGCAGCATCGAGTTGGCGACGATGCCGCCGACCGCGATCTCCGACAGCCCGTACTCCGCCGCCGTCGCCCGATCGACCTCGATCGCGAGGTAGGGCTGGGTCACGGCGAGGTTCGACTCGGCCTGCGACGTGATGTCGAGGTCGTCGACGTCGTCGAGCAGACGCTCGGTCGCGTCGGCGAGCGCGTCTGCGTCCGCCGCGCGGAGGTCGATCGTGACGTCGCTGGAGAAGCCTCCGCCGCCCGAGCCGACCGACACCTCGCCGACCCCGTCGAGGTCGTCGAGTGCGGCGGTGACGTCGCGGCGCAGCTGCTCCTGATCGACATCCGGATCGGTCGTGATCGAGTACGTCGCGTCGGCGCCGCCGCCGAAGAACGACCGGATGGATCCGCCGTCGCTGCCGATCGAGACCTGGACGACCTCGACGCCGTCGAGGTCGAGCAGGGTCTCCTCGACCTCCTGCGACGCCTCGTCGATCGCCTCGAGGTTCGAGCCCGCGGGCAGGGTCTGGGTCACGTTGATCGTGTTCTGCCCGGAGTCGCCGACGAAGTTGGTCGGCACGAGCGTGTAGAGCCCGACGGTCCCGACGAGCACGACCGCGGCGGCGGACAGCGTGATGACGGGATGCCGCAGCGTCCAGTCGAGCGTCGGGAGGTAGGCGCGCTGCAGCCGGGTCGGCTTCTCGAGTTCGTCGGCCTCCGTCGACATCGCCTCGGCCTTCGGCGCCTTGAGGAACCAGTACGCGAGCACCGGCACGATCGTGAGCGACACGAAGAGCGAGGCGACGAGCGCGATCGTGACGGTGAGCGCGAACGGCCGGAACAGCTCACCTGTGACGTCGCTCACGAGCGCGATCGGCAGGAACACCGCGACGCTCGTCGCCGTCGACGCGGTCACCGCCGAGGCGACCTCCTTGACGGCGGTGAGGATGGCGGCGCGCTTCTCCTCGCCGAGCGAGAGGTGCCGCTTGATGTTCTCGATGACGACGATCGAGTCGTCGACGACGCGGCCGATCGAGATCGTGAGCGCGCCGAGGGTGAGCACGTTCATCGAGTAGCCGGTGGCCCACATCCCGATGAAGGTGACGAGCACCGACGCCGGGATCGAGATCGCGGTGACGAGCGTCGACCGGATCGAGAACAGGAAGAGCAGGATGACGAGCACCGCGAAGACGAGGCCGAGCAGGCCCTCCGTCGCGAGCGCCTCGATCGACTGCTCGATGAAGGGCGCCTGGTTGAAGACGGTCGTGAACTCGGTGTCCGAGCCGAGGGCCGCGGCGAGGTCGGGCAGCGCCTCCTCGATGACGTGCGACACCTCGACGGTGTTCGCCGCCGCCGTCTTCGTGATCGAGATCGTGAGCGACGGGTCGCCGTTGACGCGCGAGATCGCCGTGACCGGGTTGGCGACGATCTCGACGGCGGCGACATCGCCGATCGTGACGACGCCCGGTCCGGCGGCGCCGAGCAGCGGCAGCGCCGCGATGTCGTCGGCCGACGTGAGGCGCGAGCCGGCCTGCACCGTGAGCTCCTGGTCGCCCTCGTCGATGACGCCCGTCGCGAGCAGCACGCCGTTCGCATCGAGGGCATCCCGGATCGCCTGGTTCGAGAGCCCGTTCGCGAACAGCTGCTCGGTGTCGGGCGTGATGGTGACGCGCTGACCGCTCGCCCCCGACAGCGAGGCCTCGGCGACCCCGGGGAGGTTCGCGAGGTCGATGATCGTCTCGTCACGCAGGCGCGCCGAGAGCTCCTCCGCGTCGAGGTCGCTCGTGACGGCGAGAACGACGACGGGCAGATCGCTCAACGAGAACGTCACGACCTGCGTGTCGACCGCGGCGGGCAGACGGTCCTGGATGCGGTTGATCGCGAGCTGGATGCGCTGCTCGGCGCGCGGGAGATCGGTGCCGTACGCGAACGAGGCGGAGATCGTAGACACGCCGGCGCCGGACGTCGCCGAGGTCGCCTCGAGACCGTCGATGCCCTGGATGGCCGACTCGATCGGGGTCGAGACGTCGTTCTCGACGACGTCGGGCGACGCCCCCGGGTAGGTGCTGATGACCGTGAGGTTGGGCAGCGAGATCGACGGGAACAGCTCCTGCTTGAGCGACGTGAGCGCGATGCCGCCGAAGATGCCGATCACGATCGTGAGCAGGGCGATGAGCGCGCGGTTGCGCAGGCTGAACACCGAGAGCAGGTGCACGGACGTCTCCTCGGGAGCTGTGTGTGGAGGGGATGCACGCCGCCGTGCACCCGTCGAGTATCGCAATCGGAGCGCTCGCGACCGTACTCCCGTGGGATGAACGTTGCCCGGGCGCCGGTTGCACGGCCGTTGCAGCGCCTTCGCGGGGATCGGCACGCGGGTCGCACCTTCCTAACGTCGGGCACATGACGACGACCCTCCGATTCCGTGCGGCGCTCGCCGCGACCGTTCTCGCCCCCGTGCTGCTGGCGGGGTGCGCCGCATCCACGACGCCCGACGACCCGATGCCCGTCGAACCCGACGGCGGCATCGGCACGACCGACCCGCTCACCCTCGACTACCCCGTGCTCGTCGATCCGGCGACCGCCGTGCCCCGCTGGCGCGAGCTCGGCGAGGCGCTGAGCGAGGGCCTCGCCTCGTGGGACGCCGTCTGCACGCCCGACGTCGTCGTGGAGGACGCGACCTGCCGCGACGGACTCTCGGCGCTCATCACCGACGTCAACGGCCTGCACCAGGAGTGGCTCGCCATGGACTCGTCGGCGTGGGAGTCGCGCGAGTACTCGGGTCTCGTCGCTCTCGAGCCGACGCGGGCGGCCACGCTCGCGGCCCGCGCGTCGTACGAGGGCTGGGGTGGGTCGTGGTCCGAGGACGCTCCCGCGGAGGCGGCGGCGTTCCACGCCGACGTGACGGCGCTCGATGACGCCTTCACGGCCTGGCGGGGGTGACGGGGATGGCAGGCGCGGTCGACGCGCGCGAGGCCGACCTCGTACTCGAACGCCTCAACCTCCCGATGCTCCTGCTCGATCTCGGCTCGGTCGAGGGCATCGCCCGCAACGACCCCGAGCGTCGGCTGCGCGCCGTCGTGGCCCTCGACCGCGCCGTGGATGTCGACGTCGTCGCGACGGTCGTGGGTCGGCTGCTGCGCGTCGCCCTCGTGACGCGGGTCACGGTCGACCGCACCGACGACTGGGGCCTGCGGTCGCTCGCCACGACGTGCGTCGTCGCGCTCGCCCCGGGGGACTGGGAGCTGCGGCTCGAACTCACCGAACGATCCGCATTGCAGTGACATTGCAGAACCGGCCGCGTCCGACCGCGCGCGGCCGGTGCGTCCCTACAGTGGCGGCATGGCCTTCCGCCTCAGCCTCTTCGGGACCCTCCAGGCGACGCTCGCCGGAGCGGCGCTCCCCGTGCGCGGCGACATCCCCCGCGCGATCGTCGCGCGCCTCGGCGTCGAGCCCGGCGAGGTCCTCACCGCCGAGCAGCTCATCGCGGAGCTCTGGGTCGCGCCACCCCCGACCGTCCTCTCGAGCCTGCGCGCCCACATCTCGCGGCTCCGCGGCGGCGGCTGGGATGCCGTGCTCGGGGGTGGACGTCGGGGGTACGCGCTCGACGTGGACCCCGATGCCGTGGATGTCGTCGCCTACCGGCGCCTGGTCGCCGGGGGGACCGGCGGCCCGCGCGCCGACGAGCTCACGGCGGCCGAGCGGCTCTGGCGGGGGGCGCCGTTCGCCGGTCTCGTCGAGTTCCCTTTCGTGCCGGGACGCGTCGAGCACCTCGACGGCCTGAGGCGTGCGGCGCTGCTCGAACTCGGCCGGGCGCAACTCGACCGTGGCGACCACGGCTCGGTTCCGCAGACCCTCGATCCCGTTCTCGCCACGCGCCCCGACGACCCCGAGCTGCTCGCCCTCCTCGCCCGTTCCCTCGCGCGCGCCGGCCGCACGGCGGAGGCGCTCGACGTGCTCGACGCCCACCGGGCGCGCCTCGTCGAGCAGCTGGGTCTCGAACCCGCTCCCGAGCTCGCCGAGCTGCGGCAGTCGATCGTGCGTCAGGACCCGGTCGTCGTCTCGGCCGCGCTCGGCACGACGCCCGCCGTCGAGCGCGTCGGGGTGCCCATCCCGCTCACCCGCTTCGTGGGTCGCACCCGCGAGCTCGAGCTCATCGAACGTGGACGCGCCGAGTCACGGCTCGTGACCCTCGTCGGCCCTGCGGGCGTCGGCAAGACCCGGCTCGCGATCGAAGCGGCGCGCCGCACGACGTCGGCGGTCGACGACGAGCAGTGGCTGGTCGATCTCGCCGTCGTCCCCGACGCGGCCCGCGTCGTTCCCGCGATCGCCGATGTGCTCGGCGCACTCGAGCACACCCCCGCGCAGCTCGCCGAGCGCCTCCGCGGACGCCGCGCGCTGCTCATCCTCGACAACGCGGAGCACGTGCTCGGCGCCGTCGCGGCGGTCGTCACCGAGCTCCTCGCCCGGTGCGAGGGACTCACCGTGCTCGTGACGAGCCGGGAGGCGTTGCGGATGGCGGGCGAGCGGCTCGTGCAGGTCGAGCCTCTCGTCGGCGACGCGGCCGGCGACGCCGTGCGACTGTTCCTGCAGCGGGCCACGGACACGTCGGGGATCGGCGAATGGGATGAAGCGGCCGTCGCGACGGCGACCGGCCTGTGTCGCGCGCTCGACGGTCTCCCGCTCGCCCTCGAACTCGCGGCGTCGCGTCTCGACGTGCTCTCTTTGTCCGAGGTGGCCGCCTCGGTCGGCGCACTCGGGCGGGGTGCGGGCGGCGGACGGCACGACTCGATCGCCGACGCCCTCGACTGGAGCGTCGCCCTGCTCTCCGAGGCCGAGCTGTCGGCGCTGCGCCAGCTCGCGCTCTTCGCCGGGTCGTTCTCCCTCGACGCCGTCGCCGACGTCGTCGAGGTCCCGGGGCACGATCCGCGTGAGCTCGTCGTGGCGCTGACGCGCAAGTCGCTCGTCGCGGCCGTCGCCAGCGAGACGGGTGTACGCCGGTTCCGGCTGCTCGAGTCGGTGCTGCGGTACGTGCAGGAGAGGCATCCCGCCCCCGACGCGGACGCCGTCCGCGCGCGGCGGGAGGCGTGGGTCGTGAAGCTCGTCGCGGAGGCCGCGACCCTGCTCAGGAGCCACGAGCACAGGAAGGGTCACGCCCTCCTCGCGGAGTCGCGGCCCGACATCTCGGCCGCGCTGGAGGGCGTCATCGCACGGGGCGACCGCGCGACCGCGTTCCGCATCGCCGGACCCCAGGCGTGGTACTGGTACGAGCGCAGCCTCCACGTCGACGGCAAGGACTGGCTCGAGCGCATCCTCGCCCTGCCGGGCGAACGGGCTCCGCTCGGGGAGGCGCAGGCGTGCTTGTCGCTCGCCTACATGGCGGCGTCGAGCACCGATCCGGCGGCGATCGTCGCGAGCATCCGGCGGATGGCGCAGGTCGTCGGCGACGGCACCGACGCCTACCACCGGATGATCGCGACCCTCATGCAGGCGTACGTCGCGGCGCTCGGCGGAGAACCGGAGGCGGCCGACGCGCTGCTCACGGCAGCCGCCCGCATCCGCGACGAGGAGGGCGTCGACGACTTCGATCGCGGCGACGAACTGCTCCTGCGGGGCGAGGCGTTGCGGGCGCTCGGCCGGCATTCCCAGGCGCTCGACTTTCTCGCGGACGGTTACCGCACGGCGCTCGACACGGGCAACACGTTCGCGCTGAAGGCGTCGTGCTACGTGAGCGCGAAGGCGCTCATCGAGGTGCGGCGCGCGAAGGACGCCCTGCCGATCATCCGCACGGGTGCCGTCTCGGCGGTGGAGAGCGAAGACTGGCCGATGGCCGTGAGTTCGTTCTTCACGGCGGCGGCCGCTCTCGCCCAGCTCGAGCGGCACGAGGAGGCGGCCGAGTTCTTCGGCATCGGCGAGGGCCTCGGCACGCGCTTCGGGTTCTCGCCGCAGCACGCCGATCCGGCGTTCACGAAGCGCCACTCGGACGCCGTGAAGGCGGCGCTGACGGCGGATGCCTGGCGGGACGCGTGGTCCCGCGGCGCCGCACTGTCGCTGCCGGCCGGCATGCGCCGGCTCGCGACGATCTGATCAGACGACCTGCGCGTACTCGTCGCCCGGCACGGCCATCGGGGTGCGGGTGACCCGGTGCCACGCCGCCGCGAGCGCCTCGACGCCACGGTCGATGACGTCGGGCGGGTAGGTGAACGGGATGCGCACGAACCGCTCGAACAGCCCCTCCACGCCGAAGCGCGAACCGGCCGCGATCACGAGCCCCTCGCTGCGCGCGGCGAGCGCCAGCTGCGACGAGATCGGCAGCCCGATGTTCACCCACGCGGCGATCCCGCCGGAGACGGGCGGCATCCGCCACTCGGGCAGGAGCTCGGCGAGTCGGGTCGCGAGGTGGTCGCGGCTCGCGCGGAGGTACGCGCGGCGGTCGTCGAGGATGCGGTCGAGTTCGCCCATGAGCTCGACGAGGATGAGCTGGTCGAGGATGGGCGTGCCGAGGTCGGTCATGAACCGGTGGCGCGCGACGCGCTGCACGAGCTCGCGGTCGGCGCGGATCCAGCCGATGCGCAGGCCGCCCCACACCGACTTGCCGAGCGAGCCGAGCATGACGGCCCGTCCGAGACTCGCGAACGGCGGATGCTCGGACTGACCGTCGAGCTCCAGGCCGCCGATCGTCTCGTCGATGACGAGGGTCGTGCCCTGCGCGCCGGCGAGCGCGACGAGCCGCTCGCGTTGCGCGGCGGGCATCGACGCGCCGGTGGGGTTGTGGTTGTCGGGCATGAGGTAGGCGAGCACGGGGCTCGTGCGCTGGAACGCCTGTTCGAGCGCGGAGGCGTCCCAGCCCTCGTCGGGCGTGACCGGCACGGCGACGACGCGGGCGCCGGCGGCGCGCAACGCGTCGACGGCGTGCGGGTAGCTCGGCGACTCGATGACGGCGCGGTCGCCGCGCGAGAGGATCGTCTGGGCGAGCAGCCCGATCGCGTGCTGGGCTCCGACGGTGATGAGCACCTCGTCGGGGTCGGTCGGCAGGCCACGTGCCGTGTACCGGTCGGCGATCGCCTGACGGGCGACCCGGATGCCGACGGGATCGAAGCCCGACTCGTCGAGGAACGACGGCAGGTTCGCGGCCGCGCGCTGGGCGGCGTCGGCGACGGCGGGATGGGCGGGCAGCACGGCCTTGCTGAAGTCGAGCTGGTCGGTGACGACGACGTCGGGCACGACGCCCCCGCGCGAGGGCAGTCGCGCGACGCTGCCGGAGCCTCGGACGCTGTCGAGGTACCCGCCGGCGCGCAGGTCGGCGTAGGCGGCCGACACGGTCGTGCGGCTGAGTCCGAGGTGGGCCGCGAGTTCGCGCTCGGCGGGCAGGCGCGTGCCGAGCGCGATGCGGCCGTCGAGGATCAGCAGGCGCACTCGGTCGGCGAGCGCGACGTAGGCGGGGCTCTGCGCGAGGTCGCGCCATCCGACGATGAGCGAGGCGAGCGCGCGGGCCGACAGGGATGCCATCCGGCCACGCTAGCAGAATTGGCACCTTGCTC
>CAMLMQ010000110.1 GCA_946481135.1 uncultured Microbacteriaceae bacterium | reverse complement strand
CGACGAGCTTGCGGGTCTCGAAGCGCTCGACCATGTCGGCGACCTCGGCCTCGAGGGTCACGATCTGCTGGTAGCGGCTGAGCGCGATCTCGATCGCGGGCAGCAGGTCGTTCGGGGTGAACGGCTTCACGACGTAGGCCATCGCGCCGGCTTCGCTCGCCCGCTCGACGAGTTCCTTCTGGCTGAAGGCGGTGAGCAGCACGACGGGGGCGATGTGGTTCTTCGCGAGCCGCTCGGCCGCGGAGATGCCGTCGAGCTGCGGCATCTTGACATCCATGACGACGAGGTCGGGCTTGAGTTCGGTCGCGAGCTGCACGGCGGTCTCGCCGTCTCCCGCTTCGCCGACGACGTCGAAGCCGTTGTCGCGGAGGATCTCGACGATGTCGAGGCGGATGAGCGACTCGTCTTCGGCGACGACGACGCGTCGCGGCGCGGTCGGGGTGTCGGTGGCGTCGGTCACGTGTCGAGCCTACGGTACGTTGAGGATCGCAGCGCTCCCGCGCGCCGCATGCCGGATTGGCGGAATGGCAGACGCGACCGACTCAAAATCGGTTGCCCGAAAGGGCGTGAGGGTTCGACCCCCTCATCCGGCACCCTCACCCGCGTTCGGCCGCGCCTTCGGTCGCGCCCACGTCGCCGGGATCCCGGGCGGGTCCCACACCTGCACGGCGCCCCAGACGGCGGCGGTGATCGGCACCGCGAGGATCGCCCCGAGGATGCCGCCGACCCCCGCGCCGACGGCGAGGGCGACGAGCACGACGAACGCGTGGAGCTTCATCGAGCGACCCATGAGCACGGGCTGCAGGAAGTTGCCCTCCAGCTGGTTCACGAGCACGACGATGCCGACGACGATGAGCGCCTCCACCCAGCCGAGGGTCACGAGGGCGACGAGCGCGGCGAGCGCGCCCGCGACGACCGCGCCCACGATCGGCACGAACGCGAACACGAACACGAGCACCGCGAGCGGGACCGCGAGCGGCACCTGCACGATGAGCAGCCCGATGAGGATGCCGACGGCGTCGACGAGCGCGACCGCCGCGGTGCCGCGCACGTAGGACCCGAACACGACGACGGTCTTCTCGCCGACACGCTGCGCGCGACGGTAGTTCTCACCGCGGAACGGGCGCAGCATGAACTCCCACATGCGCGGGCCGTCCTTGAGGAAGAAGAACAGGATCGTGACGAAGAGCACGACCCCCGCGAGGAAGCTGCCGACGGCGCCGACGCCCGCGAGCGCCCCCGACCCGAACTGGGCGCTCGTGAGGAAGTCGACCACCTGGTCGATGAGCGACTGCAGCTCCTCGGGGTCGGGGAAGATCGACAGCTGCTGCGCCCAGGTCGCGACGGCCTCGAACCCGTCGCGGGCACTCTCGGAGAGCTCGTCCCACTGGCTCCGCACGGCCACGAAGATGAGCCAGCCGATGAGTCCGAGCACGGTGAGCACGACGAGCAACGTGATCACCGTCGCGAGCGTCGCAGGCACCCCGCGCCGGCGCATCCAGTCCATCGCAGGGGCGAAGGCGCACGCGATGATGAGCGCGAGCATGAGCGGGATGGCGACGAGCGTCACCTCGCGCAGGACGAGGACGATCCCGACGAGAACGGCGACGACGAGGATGATCTGGAGCGCCCGGATCGCGAGGCGTCCGAAGGCGTCGGCCCACAGGCTCCACGGGGGACGGTCGAGGGGCGACGGGTCGGGTTCGCGGCGGAAGAGGCCCATCAGAGTCGACGCCACTCGTCGTCGGAGAGGTGCGATCCGGCCTGCGGCCCCATCTGCAGCATCCCCCCGTCGACCGGCCACGAGGCGCCGGTCACGTACGACGCCGCGGGCGAGGCGAGGAACGCCACGACGTCGGCGATCTCGCGCGGTTCCCCGGGGCGACCGAGCGGGATGCCGGGACGGTGCGTCGCGCGCGCATCCTCGGCCTCCATGTCGTTCATCGGGGTCGCGATCTCCCCCGGCGCGACCGCGTTGACGGTGATGCCGTGCTCGCCGAGTTCGAGGGCCATGGTCGTCAGCAGTCCTCCGAGTCCGTGTTTCGCGGCGTCGTACGCCGCCGAGCCCACGCGCGGCTGGTGCTCGTGCACGCTCGTGATGGCGATGATACGGCCGCCCCGTCCCGCGGCGACCATCCGGCGCGCGGCCCGCTGCATGACCACGAAGGCGCCGTCGAGGTCGGTCGCCAGCGTCGTGCGCCAGGTGTCGAGGTCGGCGTCGAGGAAGGGCTGGTTGCCGCCCATCCCGGCGTTGTTCACGAAGACGTCGACGCCGCCGAGCTCCTCCGCGAGCGCGTCGACGACGTCGCCGCATCGCTCGAGGTCGGAGACATCCAGCCGCGTCACGACGGCGCGGCGCCCGAGTGCCTCGACCTGGGCGGCGGTGCCCCGGGCGCCCTCCTCGTCGGAATGCCAGGTGATCCCGACATCCAACCCGGCTTCGGCCAGGGCGAGCGCGGTCTCGCGCCCGATCCCGGAGTCCGAGGCGGTCACGATCGCGGTGCGGGGGTCGAACGTCGCGGAGGTCACCGGGACAGCCTCCCCGAGCCCGCCGCCGATCCCGAGGGACTTGACGGGAATCGCCGGATGCGCTTGCGCGTTGCCTCGAGGGTGACCGACTTCGTGCGACTCGCCGACCACCTGGCCTCGACCGACACGGTCGCGATCGTCACGACCCGGCCCTCCGGCGAGGAGATCGCGACGCCGATCTGGGCGGTGGCCGTCGACGGGGTGCCGTACGTGCGTCCCGCGTACGGTCCGCGCACGTCGTGGCTGCTGCGCGCCCGTTCGGGACGCCCCGTCGGTTTCACGCTCACCGACGGGCGTCGTGCCGAGCGGGATCCGGTCGCGGCGCTCGGCGACCCCCGCCTCGGCGTCGCCGTCCAGCCCGTCGACGACGCGACCGAACTCGACCGGGTCGACGCCGCATTCCGCACGAAGTACGCCGCGTCCCCCGTGGTCGACAGTGTCGTCACGGCCCCGGCTCGCGCCGGCACCCTCCGGGTCACCCCCGCCTGAACGGCAGGGTCCGACGCGTCAGTCGAGCGCCCCGAAGCGCGGACCTGTCCGGCCTTCGCGTTCGACCGTCTCCGACCACATCGACGCCGGGCGCACCCAGAGCCGTTCGTCGCCCTCCCGGTGGTAGACGACGAACGGCTCCTCGGTCTCGCTGTGCGTCGCCGTGCCGACGACGACGTAGACGGCACCCTTGATGTGGCGGTAGCGGCCGGGCGCGGGGTCAGTCAGCGTGCTTCCCCGAGACCCAGACCGGACGCTTCGGCTTGATCGCGGTGCCGATGACGTGCACCCGCATGTCGTTCGTCGAGCCGGGGACCCCGGGGGGCGATCCGGAGATCACGACGACCTTGTCGCCCTCTTCGGCGAGCTCCTTCTCGAGCAGGATCTCGTCGACCTGCTTGTACATCGCGTCGGTGTGGTCGACGCGCTCGACGAGGAACGACTCGATGCCCCACGTGAGGTTCATCCGGCGGCGGATGGCCTCGTCGGGGGTGAACGCCTTCATCGGGATGCGGAACCGCAGTCGCGACATGCGTCGCGCCGAGTCGCCCGACTCCGTGAAGACGCACACGTACTTCGCGTCGACGAAGTCGGCGACCTCCGCCGCGGCGAGGGTGATCGCGCCGCCCTGCGTGCGCGGCTTGGTGCCGAGCGGCGGGATGCGCTCCAGCCCGTGGTCCTCGGTCGACGCGACGATGCGGGCCATCGTCTGCACGGTGACGACCGGATACTTGCCGACGCTCGTCTCCCCGGAGAGCATGACCGCGTCGGCGCCGTCGAGCACGGCGTTCGCGACATCGGAGGCTTCGGCGCGTGTCGGCACGGGGTTGTCGGTCATCGACTCGAGCATCTGCGTCGCGACGATGACGGGCTTCGCCATCCGGCGGCACAGCTCGATCGTGCGCTTCTGCACGATCGGCACCGCCTCGAGCGGCAGCTCGACGGCGAGGTCGCCGCGGGCGACCATGATGCCGTCGAACGCGTCGATGATCTCCTCGAGGTTCTCGACGGCCTGGGGCTTCTCGATCTTGGCGATGACGGGCACGCGGCGCCCCTCCTCGGCCATGATCTCGTGCACGCGCTGCACGTCGGCGGCGTTGCGCACGAACGACAGCGCGATGTAGTCGGCGCCGAGCTTCAGCCCCCAGCGCAGGTCGTCCTCGTCCTTCTCGGAGAGGGCGGGCACGTTGACGGCCACGCCGGGCAGGTTGATGCCCTTGTTGTTGGACACCGCGCCGGCGACGACGACCTCGGTGCGCACGCGCACCCCGTCGGTGTCGAGCACCTTCACCTTGACCTTGCCGTCGTCGATGAGCAGGAAGTCGCCCGGCGCGACGTCCTGCGGCAGCCCCTTGAAGGTCGTGCCGCACAGCTCCTTGGTGCCGACGACATCCTCGGTCGTGATCGTGAAGACGTCCCCGACCTCGAGGTGGTGCGGACCGTCGGCGAACTTGCCGAGACGGATCTTCGGGCCCTGCAGGTCGACGAGCACCGCGACGGGGGCGCCGAGATCCTCGGCCGCCTTCCGCACGTTCGCGTAGACCTCGTTGTGCACCTCGTAGGTGCCGTGGCTGAGGTTCATGCGGGCGACGTTGACGCCCGCCTCGATGATCGCGCGGAGCGACTCGTAACTGGATGTCGCGGGCCCGAGGGTCGCGACGATCTTGGCTCTTCTCATGGGGTGGCGGTGTTCCTTCTGGTGGTGGCGGTGGGTGAAGGACTGCGGGACCGAGGTCAGACCGTGAGGGCCCGATCGGTCGGACGGACGGGGAACGGCAGGTGCGTCTCCCCTTCGAGGTAGCGGTCGACGGCCGACGCCGCGGCGCGGCCCTCGGCGATCGCCCAGACGATGAGGGACTGCCCGCGTCCCGCGTCGCCGGCGACGAACACGCCCGCCTCGCTCGTGGCGTAGTCGGCATCCCGCTCGACGTTGCCGCGGCCGTCGAACGGCAGCCGAAGCTGACCCTCGAGGGACTCCGACTCGGGTCCGGTGAAGCCCATCGCGATGAGCACGAGGTCGGCCGGGATCTCGCGCTCGGTGCCCGACTTCGGCACCCGACGCCCGTCGAGGTACTCGGTCTCGGCGACGCGCAGCGCCCGCACCTCCCCGGCCTCGTTCGCGAGGAACTCGACGGTCGACGCGAGGTAGACGCGCTCGCCGCCCTCCTCGTGGGCGCTCGAGACCTCGAAGACGGTGGGCACGAGCGGCCACGGCTGGTCCTCGGGACGCTCGCTCGGCGGCTGCTTGCCGATCGCGAGATTCGTGACGCTGAGCGCGCCCTGGCGGTGTGCGGTGCCGATGCAGTCGGCGCCCGTGTCGCCGCCGCCGATGACGACGACGTGACGCCCCTCGGCGGAGATCTGGGTGGGCACGGTGTCGCCCGCGACGACCTTGTTCTGCTGCACGAGATAGTCCATCGCGAAGTGCACGCCCAGCAGGTCGCGTCCCGGGATCGGCAGGTCGCGCGGCACCGTCGCCCCCGTCGCGATCACGACGGCGTCGTAGCGGGTGCGCAGGTCGCTCCACGAGATGTCCCGGCCGATCTCGACACCGGCGCGGAACCGCGTGCCCTCGGCCTGCATCTGCGCGAGCCGCGCGTCGAGTCGGCGCTTCTCCATCTTGAAGTCGGGGATGCCGTAGCGCAGCAGCCCGCCGATGCGGTCGTCGCGCTCGTAGACGGCGACGGTGTGGCCGGCCCGGGTCAGCTGCTGGGCGGCGGCGAGTCCCGCCGGACCCGAGCCGACGACCGCGACCGTCTTGCCGGTGAGACGCTCGGGCGGATGGGGCTGCACCCAGCCGTTCGCCCACGCCTGGTCGATGATCGAGACCTCGACCTGCTTGATCGTCACGGGCGGCTGGTTGATGCCGAGCACGCAGCTCGCCTCGCACGGCGCCGGGCAGAGCGTGCCCGTGAACTCCGGGAAGTTGTTCGTGGCGTGGAGGCGCTCGATCGCCTGGCGTCCCTCGCCGCGCCACATGAGGTCGTTCCACTCCGGGATGAGGTTGCCGAGCGGGCATCCCGAGTGGCAGAACGGCACGCCGCAGTCCATGCAGCGACCGGCCTGGCGGCGCAGCTGGCTCGGGTCCTGGTTCTCGTAGACCTCTTTGAAGTCCATGATGCGCACCGGCACCGGGCGGCGCGGGGGGAGCTCGCGCTCCTGCACCTTGAGGAATCCCTTGGGATCGGCCATCAGCGTCCCGTCACTTCCATGATCCGTGACCACACGACGTCGCCGTCGGGGTCGAGACCCTCGTCGAGCGCCGCCTGGCGGGTCTTGAGCACCGCGGCGTAGTCGCGCGGCAGCACCTTCACGAACGCGGCCATCGTCGCGTCGATGTCGTCGAGCATGCGCGCGGCCACCGTCGACTCGGTCTCGGCGGCGTGCCGCTGCAGCAGGTCGGTGAGGATCTCGACGTCGGCGCTCTCCAGCGGCAGCAGTTCGAGCTCGCCGCTCGCGAGGGCGTCGCGGTTGACCCGCTCGCGCCGCAGCTCGTACACGTACGCGGTGCCGCCCGACATCCCCGCCCCGAGATTGCGTCCCGTGCCGCCGAGGATGACGGCGAGACCGCCCGTCATGTATTCGAGGGCGTGATCGCCCACCCCCTCGACCACCGCGGTGGCACCCGAGTTCCGCACGAGGAACCGCTCCCCCACGACGCCGCGGATGAACATGCTGCCCTGCGTCGCGCCGTAGCCGATGACGTTGCCCGCGATGACGTTGCGCTCGGCGGGGAAGACCGCGGACCGGGGAGGACGCAGCACGATCTGGCCGCCCGAGAGTCCCTTGCCGACGTAGTCGTTCGAGTCGCCCTCGAGACGGAGTGTGATGCCGTTCGGCATGAACGCTCCGAGCGACTGCCCGGCCGATCCGCTGAGCGAGATGTCGATCGTGCCCGCGGGAAGCCCGTGCTCCCCGTGGCGCTTCGTGACCTCGTGGCCGAGCATTGTGCCGACGGCGCGCTCGGTGTTCTTCACCGGCAACTCGATCGCGACCGGCTCGCCGTGCTCGAGCGCGGGCGCGGCCCGACGGATGAGCTCGACGTCGAAGTGATCCTCGAGCTCGTGGTTCTGGGCGCGCCGGTTGCGCCGCGGCTCGTCGTCGGAGAACGACGGGCCGACGAGGATCGGCGTCAGGTCGAGACCCTCGGCCTTCCAATGGTCGACCGCGCGGTCGACGTCGAGCAGGTCGGCGCGACCGATGGCCTCGTCGAGCGAGCGGAAGCCGAGCTCCGCGAGGTACTCGCGCACCTCCTGCGCGATGTACTCGAAGAACGTCTCGACGAACTCCGGCTTGCCGGTGAACCGTGCGCGCAGCTCGGGGTTCTGCGTCGCGACCCCGACGGGGCACGTGTCGAGGTGGCAGACGCGCATCATGATGCAGCCCGAGACGACGAGCGGCGCAGTCGCGAACCCGTACTCCTCGGCACCGAGCAGCGCCGAGATGATGACATCCCGGCCGGTCTTCAGCTGCCCGTCGACCTGCACGACGACGCGGTCGCGCATCCCGTTGAGCATGAGCGTCTGCTGGGTCTCGGCGAGACCGATCTCCCAGGGCGTGCCTGCGTGCTTGAGCGAGTTGACCGGACTCGCGCCCGTGCCGCCGTCGTGACCCGAGACGAGCACGACATCCGCGAGCGCCTTCGTGACGCCCGCGGCGACCGCGCCGATGCCCGACTGCGACACGAGCTTGACGTGCACCCGGGCGGACGGGTTCGCCCGCTTGGCGTCGAAGATGAGCTGCTTGAGGTCTTCGATCGAGTAGATGTCGTGGTGCGGCGGCGGCGAGATGAGCCCCACGCCCGCGGTCGAGTGCCGCGTGCGGGCGACCCACGGATACACCTTCGCAGCCATGAGCTGGCCGCCCTCGCCGGGCTTCGCGCCCTGCGCCATCTTGATCTGGATGTCGGTCGCGTGCGTGAGGTACATGCTCGTCACACCGAACCGGCCCGACGCGATCTGCTTGATCGCGCTGCGACGCTCCGGGTCGAGCAGCCGCTCGACGTCCTCGCCGCCCTCGCCCGTGTTCGACCGTCCGCCGATGCGGTTCATCGCGATCGCGAGCGTCTCGTGCGCCTCCTGGGAGATGGAGCCGTAGCTCATCGCCCCCGTGTTGAAGCGGGAGATGATGCTCTCGATCGACTCGACCTCGTCGATCGGCACGGGCTTGCGCTCGTCGGTGCGGAGCTTGAACATGCCGCGCAACGTCATGAGGTTCGCCGCCTGCTCGTCGACGAGCCGCGTGTAGTCGCGGAAGATGTCGTAGCGGCGGTTGCGCGTCGAGTGCTGCAGCCGGAACACCGTGTCGGGGTTGAACAGGTGCGGCGGACCCTCGCGGCGCCACTGATACTCGCCGCCGACGGCGAGCCGCTCGTGCGCGATGGGGGCGCCGTCCTCGGGGTAGGCGGCCGCGTGACGTGCGGCGTTCTCGGCCGCGATCACGTCGATGCCGACCCCGCCGAGCAGGCTCGTCGTGCCCGTGAAGTACCGGTCGACGAACTCCTGCGAGAGCCCGACCGCTTCGAACGCCTGCGCGCCCGCGTACGACCCCACGACCGAGATGCCCATCTTGGACATGATCTTGAGCACGCCCTTGCCGAGGCCCTTGATGAGGTTCTTGACGGCCTTCTCGGGGGTGACGCCGGTGATCATCCCGGAGTTGACGAGCTGCTCGGCCGTCTCCATCGCGAGGTACGGGTTGACCGCCGACGCGCCGTAGCCGATGAGCAGTGCGACATGGTGCACCTCGCGCACGTCGCCGGCCTCCACGACGAGGCCGACCTTCATGCGGGTCTCCTGCCGGATGAGGTGGTGGTGCACGGCGGAGAGCATGAGCAGCGACGGGATCGGCGCCAGGTCGGCGTTCGAGTCGCGGTCGGACAGCACGAGGAACTGCGCGCCGTCGGCGATCGCGGCGTCGGCCTCCTCGCACATCTCGTCGAGCCGGGCCGCGAGCGCGTCGGTGCCCTCGTCGATGCGGTAGAGCCCGCGGATGACGCGCGTGCGCTTCGCCCCGACCTCGCCGTCGCGGCGCGACACGAGGTGCTGGATCTTGGCGAGCTCGTCGTTGTCGATGACCGGGAAGTCGAGCACGACCTGACGCGCGTGGTCGGGACCGGCGGCGAGCAGGTTGCGCTCGGGGCCGAGACCGAGCTTCATGCTCGTCACGACCTCTTCGCGGATGCTGTCCAGGGGCGGGTTCGTCACCTGGGCGAACTGCTGCGTGAAGTAGTCGAACAGCAGTCGCGGGCGCTGGCTGAGCACTGCGATCGGCGTGTCCGACCCCATCGCGCCGAGCGGCTCGGCGCCGGTGGTCGCCATCGGGGTCAAGAGGATGCGCACCTCCTCCTCGGTGTAGCCGAAGGTGCGCTGGCGGCGCACGACCGATGCGGGGGTGTGCGAGATGTGCTCGCGCTCGGGCAGGTCGGCGAGCCGCATGCGTCCGGCGTCGAGCCACTCCTGCCACGGCTGCGACGCCGCGAGCTCGGCCTTGATCT
>CAMLMQ010000109.1 GCA_946481135.1 uncultured Microbacteriaceae bacterium | reverse complement strand
AGGTCGACGTCGGTGACCTCCTCGGTCACGGTGTGCTCGACCTGGATGCGCGGGTTCATCTCGATGAAGACGTGCTGGCCGGCGCGCTCCCCCGCCGTGTCGAGCAGGAACTCGACGGTGCCGGCGTTGACGTAGCCGATCGACTTCGCGAACGCGATCGCGTCGCGGAACATCGCCTGCCGGATCGAGTCGTCGAGGTTCGGCGCCGGCGCGATCTCGACGACCTTCTGGTGGCGGCGCTGCACCGAGCAGTCGCGTTCGAAGAGATGGATGGTCTCGCCGGTCGCGTCGGCGAGGATCTGCACCTCGATGTGACGGGGCCGCACGACCGCCTGCTCGATGAACATCGTCGGGTCACCGAAGGCCGAATCGGCCTCGCGCATCGCCGCCTCGAGAGCGGGTCGCAGCTCCTCGCGGGTGTCGACCCGTCGCATCCCGCGGCCGCCACCGCCCGCGACGGCCTTCGCGAACACCGGGAAGCCGATCTCGTCGGCGCCGCGCAGCAGCTCCTCGATGTCGGTCGTCGCGGGCGTCGACTTGAGCACGGGGACGCCCGCGGAGATCGCGTGCTCCTTCGCCGTGACCTTGTTGCCCGCCATCTCGAGCACGTCGCTGCCGGGGCCGATGAACGTGATGCCGTTGCGGGCCGCCGCTTCGGCGAGGTCGGGGTTCTCGGAGAGGAAGCCGTAGCCGGGGTAGATCGCATCCGCGCCCGACTCCTTCGCGACGCGGATGATCTCGTCGACGTCGAGGTAGGCCCGCACCGGGTGCCCCTCCTCGCCGATGAGGTAGGCCTCGTCGGCCTTCAGCCGGTGGAGGGAGTTGCGGTCTTCGAACGGGTAGACCGCGACGGTCTTCGCGCCGAGCTCGTACGCGGCGCGGAACGCACGGATTGCGATCTCACCGCGATTGGCCACCAGGATCTTCTCGAACAAATGCGGGCCTCTCGAAAGTCTTAGGTGGCGGACCTTTCTCCCAGAGTAGTGAAGGTAGGCTGCCTCTTCGTGCATGTGCTCAGCGTCAGCTCCCTCAAGGGGGGCGTGGGGAAGACCACGGTGACACTGGGGCTCGCCTCGGCCGCGTTCGCGAAGGGCCTCTCGACGCTCGTGGTCGACCTCGACCCGCAGTCCGACGTGTCGACCGGCATGGACATCGATGTCGCCGGTCACCTCAACGTCGCCGACGTGCTCGCCTCCCCCAAGGAGAAGACGGTGCGCGCCGCGATCGCACGCAGCGGCTGGACCCGCGGTCGTCAGGGCGTCGTGGATGTGCTCATCGGGTCGCCGTCGGCGATCAACTTCGACGGGCCGCACCCCAGCATCCGCGACATCTGGAAGCTCGAGGAGGCGCTCGCCCACGTCGAGCGCGACTACGAGCTCGTGCTCATCGATTGCGCGCCGTCGCTCAACGCCCTCACCCGCACGGCGTGGGCGGCCTCCGACCGCGTCGGCGTCGTGACGGAACCGGGCCTGTTCTCGGTCGCGGCGGCCGACCGCGCCCTCCGCGCGATCGAGGAGATCCGCCGCGGGCTCTCACCGCGGCTGCAGCCGCTCGGCATCATCGTGAACCGCGCCCGCGTGCAGTCGCTCGAGCACCAGTTCCGCATCAAAGAGCTGCGCGACATGTTCGGCCCCCTCGTGCTCAGCCCGCAGCTGCCCGAGCGCACGTCGCTGCAGCAGGCCCAGGGTGCGGCGAAGCCGCTCCACATCTGGCCGGGCGACGGCGCGCAGGAGATGGCCCGCAACTTCGACCAGCTGCTCGAGCGCGTCATGCGCACGGCACGTCTCACCGACGCGACCGACTCCCCCGCCGACTGACGGCCGGTCGCCTGCTCAGGAGGCGGCGCGGGCGGCGGCGATCAGGAGGCGGCGCGCGCGGCGCGGCGGGCGGCGAGCTCGTCGGCCGGGTCTTCGGCGGGCGAGAACTCGACGTCGACGAGGTTCGACTCGACCTCGCGCAGCACCTTGCCGACGGCGATGCCGAAGACGCCCTGACCCTGCGAGACGAGGTCGATGACCTCCTCGTCGGAGGTGCAGAGGTAGACCGAGGCGCCGTCGCTCATGAGTGTCGTCTGCGCGAGGTCGTTGATGCCGGCGCTGCGCAGCTGGTCGACCGCGACGCGGATCTGCTGCAGCGAGATGCCCGTGTCGAGCAGCCGCTTGACCAGCTTGAGCACGAGGATGTCGCGGAAGCCGTAGAGGCGCTGCGATCCGGAGCCGGCGGCGCCGCGCACCGTCGGCTCGACGAGCTGCGTGCGCGCCCAGTAGTCGAGCTGGCGGTACGAGATGCCCGCGGCCTTCGCCGCGACCGTGCCGCGATAGCCGGCCGATTCGTCGAGCTCCGGGAGTCCGTCGGTGAAGAGCAGGGGCTCGGCCGCGTAGCGCGACGCGTCGCTCCGGGTCACTTCCGCCATGTCGATTCCCTAACCTTCAGGTTGAACTTGAGGTTCAAGCTCTTCCGCGCTCTCACGCTACCCCGCCGCTCGCACCCCGACAATCACATCCGGGCGTGTCGCGGCGCGAATTCCCGCGTCGTGCCCTCAGAGCCGACCGAGTGCGCTGCGGATGAGGCTCGACCGCACGACCTCGAGCTGCCCGGCGATCTCCCGCGCCAGCTCCAGCGCCTTCGCCCGACTCGACGCATCCTTGCGACGTGCCACCGGGATGAGCGCGCTCTCGATGAGGCCGAGCTCGCGCTCCGCCGCCGCCCGGAACCCGCGCAGGTGCCGCGGCTCGATACCGCTGCGCTGCAACTCCACGAGTGCCTTCAGCACCGCGAGCGCGTCCTCGCCGAAGGTGTCGCCCGCGACGATGAGCGAGGCGGCGATCGCGTCGTTGAGCAGCATCGCGTTGGCGCCGGCCTCGCGGATGAGCTCCGCACGGTCGAGCCGGCGGTCGGCGGCGAGCATCGACGGAGCGGTCACGGTCGCCCCACCCGGCAGCACCGGCTCCTTGCCGGCGTCGAGGTCGTCGAGGTACGCCCGGATGACCTTGAGTGGCAGGTAGTAGTCGCGCTGCATCGACAGCACGAGGCGCAGCCGCTCGAGATCGGCCGGCGAGAACTTGCGGTAGCCCGACTCGGTGCGCGAGGGCGTCACGAGGCTGCGCTCCTCGAGGAAACGCAGCTTCGACGGGGTGAGGTCGGGGAACTCCGGGTTCAGCCGCGCGAGCACCTGGCCGATGCTGAGAAGGGTCGAACCCCCCGACGTGCGCGCCGGGGAAGCAGCACCAGCCACTACGTGACCGTCTTGTCGAGACGCGACGCGTAGAACGTCAGACGGAACTTGCCAACCTGCACTTCTGCTCCATCGCTCAGCAGGGCGGACTCGATGCGGACGCCGTCGAAGTACGTGCCGTTGAGCGACCCCAGGTCGCGCACCTGGAACGCCGTGCCGACGCGCACGAACTCGGCGTGACGACGCGACACGGTCACGTCGTCGAGGAAGATGTCGGCTTCGGGATGGCGACCCGCGACGGTGACGTCGGCGTCGAGCAGGAACCGGGCGCCCACGTTCGGACCGCGACGCACGACGAGCAGCGCCGATCCGGCCGGCAGGGCGGCGATCGCGTCCTGCTCCTCAGGCGAGATCCCCGCCTCCATCGCGGCGAGCTGGGCGACGAACTCGTCGGTGAAATGCGCCGTCGTGTCGTTCGAGGGTCCCGACGCCGCGGCGTTCTCGGAATCCTTTTCGGGCTCCGTCTCGTGCGGCTCGACCATCCTGACCTCCTACCGATCCACAGTATCGGATGCGCCCGCGCCCGCCACCCGGATCTCGCGGATCAAGCGGGCGGCCTGCAGCACGTAGGCGACGCCGGCCCACCAGTACAGGAACACGCCCCAGATCGCGGCCGCCCACCCCAGCGGCAGCGCTGCCCACGCGGTCTCGGGCACGGCGGTCGCGAGCAGCAGCACAGGCATCGCGAAGAGGATCGCGAACGTGCCGAGCTTGCCGAGGCGGTGCACCGGAAGCGGCCCGTAGCGGTGGTTCGCGAGCACGACGCCGAGCACGACGAGCAGCAGGTCGCGGCCGATGATCGCGGCGACGAACCACCACGGCAGCACGCCGATCCAGCCGAGCCCGAGCAGGGTGATGAGGATGAACAGCCGGTCGGCCGCCGGATCGAGCAACTGCCCGAGCCGACTCACCTGGTTGAAGTGCCGGGCGACGAAGCCGTCGACGAAGTCGGTCAGCGACGAGACGGCGACGACGAGCACCGCCCATCCGTACTGGTGCGTCACGATCAGGGCCAGGAACGGCGGGATGAGCGCGAGGCGGAAGAACGACAGCACGTTCGGGATCGTCCAGACCCGCGTGCTCACCGGTGGCGTCATTCGCCCACCTCCCCTCCACATCCTAGAGTCGTCCCATGCACCCGCTCTTCGTCGTGATCGCGGTCGCCGGCGCCGTCGCCGCCTTCTGCTGGATCGCCTCCCTCGTCAGCCGCGACCACTCGTGGGTCGACCGCCTGTGGTCGATCGTGCCCGTCGTCTACGTCTGGATCTTCGCGGCCGCAGCCGGGTTCGCCGACGCCCGGCTCGTGCTGATGGCGGTGCTCGTCACCCTCTGGGGGGCCCGCCTCACGTTCAACTTCGCGCGCAAGGGCGGCTACACGGGCGTCGAGGACTACCGCTGGCCCATTCTGCGTGCGCGGATGTCGCCGGCACAGTTCGCCGTGTTCAACATCCTCTTCATCGTGATCTACCAGCACGCGCTGCTCGTGCTCATCACCCTCCCGGCCCTCACCGCGTACGAGAACCCGGGCACGCCGCTCGGCGCCCTCGATGCGGTCGTCGCGGCCGCCTTCCTCGCCTTCCTCGTCGGGGAGACGATCGCCGACCAGCAGCAGTGGACCTTCCAGCAACGCAAGCGCGCGGCGATCGAGGCCGGCCGTGAGCCCGAGTCGCGCTTCCTGCAGTCGGGACTCTGGCGCTTCTCGCGCCACCCGAACTTCTTCTTCGAGCAGGCGCAGTGGTGGGTGTTCTTCGCCTTCGGATGCATCGCCGCGGGGTCGCTGCTGCAGTGGACGGTGCTCGGCGCGCTGCTGCTCACCGGGCTGTTCGTCGGCTCGACGATCTTCACCGAGAGCATCACGAAGTCCAGGTACCCGGAGTACGCCGACTACCAGGCCCGGGTCTCGGCGATCGTGCCGCTTCCTCCGCGCCGGGCGCGTCTGGCCCGCGCCTGACGGGCCGTGGGTTAGCGTCGGGCGCATGTCCTGCATCCGGTTCAACACCCCCGCCCAGCGGCGGCAGCTGGCCGCGAACGCCCCGCAGATGCGCACGCCCGACGAGGTGGCCCTCCACTATCGGTCGCCCGAGATGACGGAGAGCAAACTGCGACGGCTGCGGCTGCTCGCCGCGCACGAGAACCCGAAGATCCGCGAGCGGGTCGCGGCCGACTCCCACACGCCCGCCGACCTCATCGCGGTGCTCGCGGCCGACCCCGACCCCGGGGTGCGGGCCACCCTCGCGCGCAACGAGACCGTGTCGTGCGACATCCTGCGCGAGCTCGCGCATGACGAGTCGGAGACGGTGCGCGGCTTCGTGGCGGTCAACTACTTCGTGCCCGCGGATGCGATGGCCGAACTGGCCGACGACCCGAGCCCCGTCGTGCGCGGCCTCGTCGCCTGGAAGGCGCGACTGGCCGAGGACTCGGCGCAGGCCGCGTCTGAGCAGCTCGGCTCAGAGCAGCTCGTGCAGGCGTAGCCGCAGGGCGGGCCATGCGGCACTGAACCCCGGATGCAGCGGCAGCTCGTCGACGGCGTCGATCGGCACCCAGCGCAGCGCATCGCTCTCGGCATCGCCGACGATCGGGGTGAAGAGTTCGTCGGCGCGGGCGAGCACCGTCGTGTACGACCAGTAGCCGAGGTCGAGCACCGTCGTCTCCAGCACCCGCACGAGTTCCGGCGGCACACCCGCCTCCTCGTCGGCCTCCCGGATGGCGGCCTGCTCCGGGGTCTCCTCGGCCTTGCGCGCCCCGCCGGGCAGCCCCCACGTGCCTCCGAGGTGACTCCACACGGCCCGCAACTGCAGGAGCACGCCGGCGTCCGGATGGGCGAGCAGCAGGCCGGCCGCGCCGAAGGCGCCCCAGTAGCGGCCCCGCGGACCGTCGACCCACGTGTCTTCGGGCCCTCGGGGCCGACGCGCGGCCGGGTCGTGGCTCGCGCGGGTCATGCGGTCCACTCTAGGGTCGGCGCCCGTAAGGTCGTGGCGTGGCCGATCGCCTCGACGCGTGGATCTGGGCCGTGCGGCTCGTGAAGACCCGCTCGGCCGCGACGGCGATGGTGCGGGCGGGCCACGTGCGCCTCAACGGCGAGCGGGCGAAGGCCGCGAGTCCCGTGCGCGTCGGAGATGAGGTGAGGCTGCGCACGGGCGACGTCGCGCGCATCGTGGTGGTTCGTCAGGTGCTCGCCAAGCGGGTCGGTGCGCCGCAGGCGGCGGCCGCCTACGAGGATCTGACTCCGGCTCCCCCGCCTCCCGAGGAGCGCGTGCTCGTCGCGACCCGCGACCGCGGCGCCGGACGACCGACCAAACGGGACCGCCGACTCATCGACCGACTCAACGCCGGCGACGGCGGTCAGGACCGCTGAGCGATCCCCCGCTCGATCGCCGCGACGACCTCGGGGGCGTCGGGCTCGGTCGACGGGCGGAAGCGGCTGACGCTGCCGTCGGGCGCGATCACGAACTTCTCGAAGTTCCACTTCACCTTGCCGGCCTTGCCCTCGGCATCCTTCTCGCGCGTCAATGCGGCGTACAGCGGATGCTGGTTGCGTCCGTTCACGTTGGTCTTGTCCATGAGCGGGAAACTGACGCCGTAGGTGGTCGAGCAGAACTCCTTGATCTCGTCGGTCGAGCCGGGTTCCTGGCCGAGGAACTGGTTGCACGGGAACCCGACGACCGTCAGCCCCTGGTCGCCGTAGCGTCGCTGCAGCTCCTCGAGCTTGGAGTACTGCGGCGTGAGCCCGCAGCGGGAGGCGACGTTCACGACGAGCACCGTCCGGTCGCCGAACTCGGCGAGCGAGGTCTCCGCGCCGTCGATCGTGGTGATCGGGATGCTGCGGACGCTGTCGTCGATGGCCATGACCCCAGCCTAGGAAACAGGAAAGCCCGGTGCTGGGGGGAGCACCGGGCTTTTCCCGATCATGGGGGGTGTTGCTGGGTATTACACGGGGGAATCTGGGGGAGAGCGGGGGGCCGGTGCTGGGGGGATGTCCGGCCCCCTCGCTCATCCGGGCGGCGATGAGAGTTTCGGGTTCTCATCGGGGGGTCCCGCCCGAGTCCGGATCGCTTCGGGGGGTCGCGTTCCGTCTGAGATCAATCTGCCGCAGGTTCCTCAAGATGCAACCTCGTCAACCCTCAAGATTCACCAAAGATCCACCGATACCCTCGAGACCGTGAGCGAGATCACGCACGAGCCGGACGCCCACCGCTATGTCCTCCGACAGGGCGACGAGTTGGTGAGCGTGCTCGAGTACCTCGATCACGGATCGGGAACGGTCATGCACCACACGGTCACCGTGCCGAAGTTCCGCGGCCAGGGTCACGCCGCCGAGCTCGTCGAGTTCGCCGTCGATGACGTCGAGGCCCGCGGTGCCGGACCCATCCACCCCACCTGCTGGTTCGTCGCGGACTGGTTCGCCGCGCATCCCGAGCGCCGGTCGCTTCTCGCCGCCCGATGACGCCCCGGCGCGGCTATACGGCGGCGCAGGTGCGGGCCGCGGAGCAGCCGCTGCTCGACGCGGGCGAGCCGCTCATGCGCCGCGCCGCGGCGGCCCTGGCCGCGGAGCTGCGCGACCTCGCCCCGCGCCGGGTGCTCGTGCTCGTCGGGTCGGGCGACAACGGCGGAGACGCCCTCTTCGCCGCCGCCGAGCTCGCGACGGAGGGCGTGCGCGTCGACCTCGTCGCGACCGGGTCGCGCTTCCACGCCGAGGCGGGAGCCGCGGCGGAGACGGCCGGGGCGAGCTGGGCCGACCGGGACGAGGTCGGAACGCTCGCCGCATCCGCGGACGTCGTCGTCGACGGCATCCTCGGGACCGGCACCGGAGCCTCCCCCGCGCTTCGCGGCGACGCCCGTCGAATCGTCGCCGACGTGCTGCCCGCCCTGGAGTCGACCTCGCGCCCGCGGGTGGTCGCGGTCGACCTGCCGAGCGGCATCGGACCCGACGACGGCGCGGTGCCCGACCCCGTCGTGCTCCCCGCCGACCTGACCGTCACGTTCGGCGCCGAGAAGGCGGGCCTGCTGCGCGAACCGGGGTCGCGCTACGCGGGGCGGGTCGTTCTCGTCGACCTCGGGCTCGGGCCGTACCTGCCCGAGCATCCGGTCGTCACCGCGGAGTGAGGCGGAACACCCGCAACGTGCGGCCCGCCGTGACCTCGTAGCGGCGGTAGCCCGGCCAGTTGCGTTCGAGCTTCGACCACGTCGCCTCCCGCTCGTCGTCGTCGAGAAGCCGCGCGTTCACCGGGATGCGTCGGCCGTGGAGGCTCACCGCGACGTCGGGCTGCGCGAGGAGGTTGTACGTCCACGCGGGATGCGCCTCGCGGGCGAAGTTGCTGCCGGTGACGAGGAACTCCGCGCCGTCGGGACAGTACATGAGCACGGTCTCGCGCTCCTCGCCCGAGCGCGCACCGACGGTGTGCAGCACGAGCGTCGGCACGCCGAGTCCGGAGACCTGGACGCGTCCGCCGGTCAGGCGCGCCATCCCGCGCTCGAGCGGGGGCATCACGCGCGGGCCGACCCGTCGGAAGAACGCGGTGCGCGAGAACCACGCGACGGGCCGTCGGAAGGGCCGGGGCAGTGCCATGCCGCCATCCTGCCCCGCCGGAGCGCCACCGGGAATGCCGCGACGGGTCTGCTGCTTGAATCGCGGTGTGAAGCGCATCGGTTTCCTGACCTTCGGCCACTGGTCGCCCGTCGGCGGCTCGACCGTCCGGACGGCCGGGGACGCCCTGCGGCAGACGCTCGACCTCGCGGTCGCGGCGGAGGAGGTCGGGGTCGACGGGGCTTTCGTGCGGGTGCACCACTTCGCGCGGCAACTCGCGTCGCCGTTCCCGCTGCTCGCGGCGATCGGAGCCCGCACGTCGCGGATCGAGATCGGCACGGCCGTGATCGACATGCGCTACGAGAACCCGCTCTACATGGCCGAGGATGCCGCGGCCGCCGACCTGCTGAGCGGTGGTCGACTGCAGCTCGGTCTCTCCCGCGGTTCGCCCGAGTCGGCGCTGCGCGGCTCGGAGTCGTTCGGCTACGTGCCGACCGACGGTGAGACCGACGCCGACCTCGCCCGGCGGCACACCGAGGTCTTCCGCGCGGCGATCGCCGGGGCGGGCGTCGCGATGTCGAACCCGCAGATGACCGGCGTCTCGCAGCCGCTGCCGATCGAGCCGCGCTCCCCCGGACTGCCCGACCGCATCTGGTGGGGTGCCGGCACGCGGGCGACGGCGGTCTGGGCGGCGGAGCAGGGCATGAACCTCATGTCGTCGACGCTGCTCACCGAGGAGACGGGCGCCTCGCTCGCCGACCTCCAGGCCGAGCAGATCGC
>CAMLMQ010000108.1 GCA_946481135.1 uncultured Microbacteriaceae bacterium | reverse complement strand
GCTTCATCGTCGACCCCGACCGCAAGAAGATGTCGAAGTCGAAGGGCAACGTCGTGACGCCCGGCGCGATCCTCGACGAGCACGGCGCGGATGCGGTGCGCTACTGGGCGGCGTCGAGCCGGCTGGGCACGGATGCGGCCTTCGATCCGCAGAACCCGAAGCAGATGAAGATCGGCCGCCGCCTCGCGATCAAGGTGCTCAACGCCGCGAAGTTCGTCTACTCCTTCCCCGCCAGCGCCGCCGCAGGCGACGCGTATCGAAACCGCGTCACCAACCCCCTCGACGTCGACATGCTCGCCACCCTCGCCGACGTCGTGCGCCAGGCCACCCAGGCCTACGAGGCCTATGACCACGCCCGCGCGCTGGAGGTCACCGAGCAGTTCTTCTGGACGTTCTGCGACGACTACCTCGAGCTCGTCAAGGAGCGCGCCTACGCCGGCGACGCCTCCGCGGTGGCCGCACTGCGCGAGGCGATCGACGTGCTGCTGCGCCTCCTCGCGCCGGTGCTGCCCTTCGCGACCGAGGAGGTGTGGAGCTGGACCCACGACGGGTCGGTGCACACCGCCGAGTGGCCGACGCTGGCCGCGGACGCGCCGCGCGGTCTGCTGCCGGCCGTGAGCGAGGCGCTCATCGGCATCCGCCGCGCGAAGACCGAAGCGCAGGCGTCGCAGAAGACCCCCGTGGTCACCGCGACGCTCGCCGGTCCGGCGCTGCTCGCGGAGGCGGCCGACGACCTCAGGGCCGTGGGTCGCATCGACGAACTCGTGCTCGTCGAGGCCGACGAGATCGCGGTGAGCGGCATCGTGCTCGCGGAGGAGTCGTGACCGGCCCCGACATCCGGGTGCGGCCGGTCGAGCCGCGCGACGAGGCGACGTGGCGGCGGCTGTTCCGCGACTACGGCGCGTTCTACGAGACCGCGTTCGACGACGCCCAGCTCGACCACGTGTGGGGGCTGCTGCTCGACCCGGCGGGCGGGGTCGACGCGCTCGTCGCCGAGGTCGGGGGCCGCGTCGTCGGGATGGCGCACTACCGGTCGCATCCCGACACGTTCAGCACGGGTCGCGACTGGTACCTCGACGACCTCTTCACCGCGCCGGAGGCCCGCGGCACGGGGGTGGCGTCGACGCTCATCGCGCACCTCACCGACCTCGCCCGCGCGACGGGGCCGGGCACACTGCGCTGGATCACCGCCGCGGACAACGCGACGGCACAGCGCGTCTACGACCGCGTCGCGACCCGCACGACGTGGGTCACCTACGAGGTGCGGCTCTAGCGTGCGCCGGATCGTGCTCCCGGTGGCGGTGCTGCTGCTCGCCGGGTGCACGACGGCCGCGCCGAGCCCCGTCGCGACGCCCCTGATCCCGATCACTCATCCGCACGCGCTGCTCAGTTGCCCGAGCCTCCCGGCGATGCACCTCGACGCGGTGCCCGAGGAGACGCGCGAGGTGCGCCGATGCCGGGTCGACTTCCACGACGTGCAGGGGGTGCTCAACAAGGTGCAGTACGTCGAACGACTCGTCGACGACCCGTCCGAGCTGCTCGAGGCGTACGCGGTCGCCGACGAGCCTCGCGCGGAGACGTGCGACGCCGTGCAGCACGACTCCCTCATCGTGTGGATCGAGGATGCGGCCGGGCGCGTCTCGGCCGTGCGCGCGCCCGTCGACGGATGCCGTGCGCCCCTGGGCTCGGCGCAGCGGGCGTGGGACGAGGCCGAGTGGGAGACCGTGCTCGTGGCCCGGGAGGTGGCCTCGACGCTCGACTAGCGTGGGGGCATGCAGCTCGGCACGCGATGGGAGGTCGGCGCGGAGCCGCCGGCCCGTCTGCCCGACTCGGTGGTCGCGGCGATCGCGACGGTGGAGATCGAGCTCGCCGGCGTCGACACGTCCGGCTGGCGCTGGACCCTGACATGGCTGGAGGGCCGCCCCGTCGTCGAACTCGACGACGGAACGACCCTCCGCTACGACCCGGTCGCGGGCACGGTGACCGTCGAGAGTCCGCTCGACTGATCGCCCACGACGCCGTCGGTCGCCTTACCGGTGCTGACGAGCGAGGCGCTCATTGCTCAGCATCCTCGCCTCGTTCGCCAACAGCCGCTCACGCTCGCGACGCACCGCCTCGCGATCGACCGGTCGGGCCGCGCGGCGGCCCCAGTTCTCCAGTGCGCGCCCCAGGCGCACGGCGAGCCCCGGCACCCCGCTGATGCGCTGCGGGCAGTCCATGAACGCTCCATAGGTCATGGCGCCGTTCCCTTCGTTCATCACTCGTCATCCTTCACGGAACCACCGACGTCCTCGCCCTGGATCTGACCGTCCACGAGGGGGAACACGTCGATGTGAATCTGCACGGGACGCGCACCGGCGACCCGCTGGTTGCGGTACTGGTCGAGGAAGTCGGTCAGCACGGCGTCGAGACGCTCGGCCAACTCGCCCATCTGCTCGACGGTGAGCTGCACGTTCGAGGTGGTGATGCCGCTGTGCTTGATCCACTCCGGGGCGAGCCGGTCGTGGCCGAGCGCGAGGAACTGCTGGATGCGGTCCTGGCGGGTGCGCTGCCACTCGGCGACGACGAGCTGGCTCGCCATGCGTTCCGCGGAGTCGGGTCCGAAGGTCGTCGAGTCGAGCTGGATGGGGCGCGGCACCCGCATCCACCAGCGCTCGCGGCCGACGCCGCGCTCGGTGTCCTCGCGCACGAGGCCGTGCTTCTCGAGCTGGCGCAGGTGGTAGCTGAGCGCGCCGCTCGACTCGCCGAAACGGTCGGCCAGCATGCTCGCCGTCGCCGGGCCGTAGGCGGAGAGGGCATCGATGACCTGCACCCGCAGCGGGTGCCCGAGCGCCTTGAGCGCCGCCAGGTCGAGGGAGATGCCGTCCTCGTGTGCCTTGCTTCCCATGGATGCAAAGATACCCCTGCAAAGAACTCTTTGCAAGCATCTGTTTGCATCGGTTTCTTTGCAGCGACTTCTTTGCACCCCGCGGACGGGCGCCTACGCTGGGACGATGACCAATCCCTTCTTCGCGACGAGCACCCTCCCCTACCAGCTGCCGCCGTTCGCCGACATCGCCGACGAGCACTACGAGGAGGCCTTCGAGAAGGGGATGCAGGAGCAGCTCGCCGAAATCTCCGCGATCACGCGCAAGCGCGACGCCCCGACGTTCGCCACCACCTTCCCCGCCCTCGAATCGAGCGGACAGACCCTCACCCGGGTCGCGAACGTGTTCTTCAACAAGTCGTCGGCCGACTCCACCGACTTCACGAACGAGCTCGAAGAGCGCATCGCCCCGAAGCTCGCCGCGCACCGCGACGCCATCCTGCTCGACGGCCCGCTCTACGCCCGGGTTGCCGCGATCTACGAGTCGCTCGAGCACCAGGAGGCGCTCACGCCCGAAGACCGCTACCTCGTCGAGCGCTGGTACCTCGAGATGACGCTCGCCGGGGCGGGGCTCGACGACGCCGAAAAGGAGCGGCTCAAGCAGCTCAACCAGCAGCTCGCGACCCTCACGACCCGGTTCGAGAAGAACCTCCTCGCCGACACGAACGACCTCGCGGTGCACCTCACCGACCCCGCCGACCTCGACGGGCTGGAGCCGGGCGAGATCTCCGCCGCCGCCGAAGCCGCCGCCGCCCGCGGGCTCGACGGCTACCTCGTGACGCTCGTGCTGCCGACGGGTCACCCGTTCCTCGCGCAGCTGACGAAGCCCGAGGTGCGCGAGCAGATCATGGCCGCGTCGCGCGCCCGCGGATCCCGCGGCGGCGACCACGACAACACCGGCGTGCTGCTGGAGATCGTGCGCCTGCGCGCCGAGCGGGCCGAACTGCTCGGATTCCCGAACCACGCCGCCTACGTCACGAAAGACGAGACCGCGGGCAGCCCCGAGGCCGTCGCCGCGATGCTCGGCAAGCTCGCCCCCGCCGCCGCCCGCAACGCGCGCACGGAGCAGGCCGACCTCGAGGCGCTGGCCGGGCATCCCGTCACCGCCGCCGACTGGTCGTACTACACCGAGAAGGTGCGGCAGCAGAAGTACGACGTCGACACCGCCGCCCTGCGCCCGTGGTTCGAGGCGGAGCGCGTGCTCAAGCTCGGCGTCTTCGGCGCCGCGAATGCGCTGTACGGCATCACCTTCACCGAGCGTCGCGACCTCGTCGGCTACCACCCCGACGTGCGCATCTTCGAGGTGCACGACGAGGACGGCACCCCCGTCGGGCTCTACCTGCTCGACCTCTACACCCGCGACTCGAAGCGCGGCGGCGCGTGGATGAACGACCTCGTCGCGCAGAACACCCTGCTCGACCAGCCCGTCGTCGTCGTCAACAACCTCAACGTTCCGAAGCCCGCCGCCGGCGAGCCGACGCTCCTCACCTTCGACGAGGTGTCGACGTTCTTCCACGAGTTCGGGCACGCGCTGCACGGGTTGTTCGCGCGGGTCACCTACCCCAAGCTCGCCGGCACGAACGTGTTCCGCGACTTCGTCGAGTTCCCCAGCCAGGTGAACGAGATGTGGATGCTGTGGCCCGAGGTGCTGGACCAGTACGCCGTGCACTACGAGACGGGTGAGCCGATCGACGCGGGGGTCGTGCAGCGCATCCGCGACTCGGAGACGTTCAACGAGGGCTTCGCGACGAGCGAGTACCTCGCGGCGGCGCTGCTCGACCAGGCGTGGCACACCCTCACGCGCGCCGAGGCGGACGCCGTGACCGACGTCGCCGCGTTCGAAGCCGCCGCGCTGGCCCGCGCCGGACTCGACAACCCCGCCGTGCCGACCCGGTACTCGAGCGCGTACTTCGCGCACACCTTCGCGGGCGGCTACGACGCCGGCTACTACTCCTACGTCTGGAGCGAGGTGCTGGATGCCGACACCGTGCAGTGGTTCAAGGAGAACGGCGGGCTCACGCGGGCGAACGGCGACCGGTTCCGCGAGAAGCTGCTCGGCGTCGGCGGGTCACGCGATCCCCTCGACGCCTACCGCGACTTCCGCGGACGCGACGCCGTGATCGAGCCGCTGCTCACGCGTCGCGGCCTCGGGTAGCCGCGCGCGACGTCACGAGATGCGGTAGAAGCGCCAGAAGTCGTGCGCGACGGGCAACTCGACCGTCGACCTGAAGCCGGCGTCCGCGGCCCAGCGGGCGACCGTCGAGGCGCGCAGCACGGTGCCGTTCGCGTACGCGGTCGACTCGGCCATCGTCGCGGGGAGACAGTGCAGGGCGCTGAAGGCGTAGTTGAGTCGGTCGAGTTCGTCGGCGGGGGCCGTGAACTCCGCCCCCACCTTCTCGTCCGCGACCAGCACGGCTCCGCCGTCGGCGAGCACGCCGCGGAACGCGTCCAGAGCGCCGACCGGGTCGCCCATGTCGTGCAGCGCCTCGAAGACGGTGACGAGCGCGTAGTCTTCATCGAGCCGCGACCGCAGCGTCGTCTCGTCGGAGGAGTTCGCTTCGACGAACCAGAGTCGATCGTGGACCCCGGCCGTCTCCGCGTTCACGCGTGCCTGCGCGATCGAGGCGGCATCCATGTCGACCCCCACGACCCGCGCGTGCGGGAACGCCTGAGCGAGGCCGATCGACGACCAGCCCTCACCGCATCCGGCGTCGAGCACGAGCGCCCCCGCGTCGAGGCGTGCCGCGATGTCGGGCATCGTGTCGATCCACGTCCTCATGTCGCGCAGGAAGCCGGGGCGGTTGAGGGCCGAGATGCCGCCGCGCACCTCCGGCCCGAAGTCCTCGTACGGTACGCCTCGCCCCGACCGGTACGCGTCGGCGACCGTGGGGAGGGTCAGCGCGACACCCGTGAGCATCATCGCGCCGCCGGCGAAATGCAGCGGATCCGTCGGCTCGACGAAGACGCCGTGGAACTCGGGCGGCAGCGCGAACCTGCGTTCCTCCGGCTCACCGTCCGCGACGACGTCGAGGAACCCGGCGGCGGCCTGCTGCTCGAGCCATTCGCGGGCGTAGCGCTCGGCGATTCCGGCGCGGCCCGCGAGCCCCGCTGGGTCGAGCGGGCCGAATTCCGCGAGTACGGCATACAGCCCGAGGCGGCGGCCGAGCTCGACCGAGAGCAGTTCGATGCCCGCGAGCATCGACCCGAACAGCCGCTCGACGAGAGCTTCGGGATCGTGGGACGTGGGAGACGTGACGGTGGCCATGCGGGAACTCCTGATCCGGTCGGTGAAACGAGGCGGGTTCGGTGAGCACCCCGAGCTTGGCGCGGATCCCCCGCGATGTCGATGGGGGCTGAGCGGGCCCCCGCCGACTCAGCGCCGCACGAGGTGGGCGCGCAGCACGGCGGCGGAGGCGTCGAGGTCGAGGTCTCCCCGCGCGACCCCGAGCACGAGGTCGAACGCGACGTCGGTCGGCATCTCGTGGCGGTACCCGTTGATCCACAGGAGCAGCACCGTGAGCGTCCAGGCGAGACGCTTGTTGCCGTCGACGAGCGGGTGGTTGCGCGCCGTCGACTCCAGGATGCTCGCGGCCTTGAGCTCGAGCGATGCGTAAGCGTCGGCACCGAAGAGGGTCGTCGCCGGGCGTGCGAGGGCGGAGGCGAGGAGCCCGGCGTCCCGGATGTGGAAGCCAAGCCGCTCGACCGCCTGGACTGCGTCGGCGAGCTCGAGATACCGCGTCACGCGTCTTCGAGACGTGTCAGAAGCTCGGCGTCATGAGCGAGCACGAAGTCGAGTCCCGCATCCACCTCGGCGCGACGCGCGTGACGCTCGACGATCCACGTCGCGCCCTGCAGCAGCAGCGCACTCTTCGACGTGTGCTGTTGACGTGCCACTTCTTCGAGCTGGGTGTCGAGCTCGTCGGGGATGCGGACCGTGATCGCCATGCTCCGATGATACCGCTCTGGTATCAGGACGTCAGTGGCCGGCGCCGAGCCCGCCGCTCAACCGGGTGTGGAACGCGGCCGCGGTGTCGTTGAGTCCGACCAGTTCCACGCGGGCTCCGCGTGCCTCGTACTTCGTCACGATGGCGTCGAGGGCGGCGACGCTCGACGCATCCCAGACGTGCGACCGGGTGAGGTCGATCACGACCCGGGGCGGGTCGGCGGCGTACTCGAACTGCGTCGTCAGGTCGTTGCTCGACGCGAAGAACAACTCGCCGTCGACCGTGTAGCGCACGACCGGCACGCCGTCGATGTCGGTGGTCTCCCGCTCGACGGTGGTGAAGTGGGCCACGCGGCGGGCGAAGAGCAGCATCGCCGCGACCACGCCCACGCCGACGCCGATCGCGAGGTTGTGCGTCCACACGGTGATCGCGACGGTGACGACCATCACCGCGGTCTCGCTCTTCGGCATCCGGCGCAGCGTCGACCAGCGCACGCTGTGCCAGTCGAAGGTCGCGACCGACACCATGATCATCACCGCGACGAGGGCCGCCATCGGGATCACGGCGACGACATCGCCGAGCACGAGCACGAGCACGAGCAGGAAGACGCCGGCGAGGAAGGTCGAGATGCGCGTGCGCGCACCCGACGCCTTCACGTTGATCATCGTCTGGCCGATCATCGCGCAGCCGCCCATGCCCCCGAAGAGGCCCGACAGCACGTTCGCGACGCCCTGCGCCCACGACTCCCGGGTCTTGCGCGAGTGGGTGTCGGTGATCTCGTCGACGAGCTTCGCGGTCATGAGCGACTCCAGGAGCCCGACGATCGCCATCGCGCCGGCGTAGGGGGCGATGATGCCGAGGGTCTCCCAGGTGAGCGGCACGTTCGGGATGAACAGCTCGGGCAGGCTCCGGGGCAGCTCCCCCTGGTCGCCGACCGTGGGCACCTGGATCGCGAACAGGACGGCGGCGCCGGTGAGCGCGACGATCGCGACGAGCGGCGCCGGCACGACGCGCGTGAAGCGCGGCAGGACGAAGAGGATGACGAGCCCGACCGCGACGATCGGGTACACCATCCAGGGCACGTCGACGAGGTGTTCGAGCTGCGAGGCGAAGATGAGGATCGCGAGGGCGTTGACGAAGCCGACCATGACGCTGCGCGGGATGAAGCGCATGAGCTTGGCGACGCCGAGCACCGCGAGCACGATCTGGATGGCTCCGCCGAGCAGCACGGTGGCGATGAAGTAGTCCATCCCGTGTTCGCGGGCGACGGGGGCGATCACGAGGGCGATCGCGCCCGTCGCCGCGGTGATCATCGCGGGACGGCCGCCGAGGAACGCGATCGCGACCGCCATGACGAACGACGAGAAGAGCCCCACCTGTGGGTCGACGCCCGCGATGATCGAGAACGCGATGGCCTCGGGGATGAGCGCGATCGCGACGACGAGCCCGGCGAGCACTTCGCGGGTGAGGATGCGAGGGCTGCGGAGTGCCTGCAGCACGGTCGGCTCGATGCGGTAGCGCGAGGGGCGGTCGGCGGGCGGGTTCACGACGGTCACGTGCGGGCTCCTCGAGGAGTGAGAGGGCGGCCACACGTCGTCGGGTGGTTGAGAATGGGGACGGCTCCGGAACCGGGGCCGCTCAACCTTACCGTAACGTGAGGGTTGCGCCGGACGGAGGGCCATGGACGACCGCACGATGCACATCGGCGAGCTCGCCGAGCGCACCGGCCTGTCGCAGCGCACCATCCGGCACTACGACGAGGTGGGCATCCTCACCCCCGCGCGCACCGACGGCGGCTTCCGCCTCTACCGACGCGCCGACGAGGAGCGGCTGCTGCTCATCCGACGGATGAAGCCGCTCGGATACACCCTCGACGAGATGCGCGAGCTGCTCGAGGTGGTCGACGCACTCCTCGCCGATCCCGTCGACGCGGCCGCCCGGACCCGGCTCGACGATGTGCGCGCCGAAGCCGCGGCGCGACGCGCGACCCTCGCCGCCCAGGTCGCCGCCGCCGACGAATTCCTCGAGCGCCTCGGCGCTCTCTGATTCGCGGATCAGAGCTCGCGCGACACGCTCCGGCGCCAGGGCCGCATCCACAGCATGACGACCCCGCCGACGAGGAGGGCCCAGAACGCCGAGCCGACGCCCGCGATCGAGACGCCCGACACGGCGACGAGGAACGTCAGGATCGCGACGATGCGGTGCGCGGGATCCTCGAGTGCGGTCGTGATCGCCGTGACGAGCGCACCGAGCAGCGCGAGCCCCGCGACGGTCGTGATGAGCACGGGCGGGCTCACGACGACGAGCACGGTCGCGATGCCCGAGAGCAGCCCGAGCACGGCGAGCGTCGCCCCGCCGGTGACCCCGGCGATCCAGCGGCGGTCGCGGTCGGGATGCGCGTCGGGTCCCGCGACCATCGCGGCGGTCATCGCGGCGAGGTTGAGGGCGATGCCGCCGAACGGCGCCGCGAGCAGATTGCCCGCGCCGGTGCTCACGAAGATCGCCCGGGCCGGCGGGTGCTCGAAGCCGAACGTGCGCAGCACCGCGAACCCGGGGACGTTCTGGCCGGCCATCGTGACGAGGTAGATCGGGATGCCGAGGCCGACGACGATCGCCGGGTCGAACGCGGGCAGCACGGGCGCGAAGACCGGCAGGAGGCGCGCGTTTGAGAGGTCGGCGCCGCTGCTCGACACGGCGACGACGATCACGGTGACGACGACCGCGGCCGGGACGGCCCAGCGCGGCGCGAACTTCAGCAGCACGAGCCACGTGAGCACGATCGGCAGCGCGAGCCACGGCAGTTCGAAGCTCGCCGTGACGGGTGCGAGACAGATCGGGAAGAGGATGCCGGCGAGCATCGCGCTCGCGATCGGCTTCGGGATGCGGGT
>CAMLMQ010000107.1 GCA_946481135.1 uncultured Microbacteriaceae bacterium | reverse complement strand
GCATCTCGGAGAAGACGCTGCAGAAGCACCTCTACGTGCCCGACCTGCCCGACGTTGACCTCTTCGTGCGGTCGTCGGGGGAGCAGCGTACGAGCAACTTCCTGCTGTGGCAGTCGGCCTACGCCGAGATGGTGTTCCTCGACACGCTGTGGCCCGACTTCACCCGCGCCGACCTGTGGCGCGCGATCGAGATCTATACGAGCCGCTCCCGCCGCTTCGGCGGGGCGGTCGACGCTCCGACCGCCTGACCCGGGTTCGGGTCGCACCCACCCGAACTGGTATCCTTTGTTCGGGTCACAGTGACCCTTACTCTCGGGGGTCGCGATGATCGAGCTCGCCGTGTCGACGGTCATCTTCGCGTTGCGCTCCGCGGGCGGCGGCGACGCCGACTCGGTGCTCTCCATTCCGCTCGTGCGCCGCACGCGCGACCCGTTCGCCGGTCGCTGGGCGCTCCCCGGCGGCGCCGCCGAACCCGAGGAGGGGCTCGAGCAGACCGCCGCACGGAAGCTCCGCGAGACGACCGGCCTCACGCCGTCGTACCTCGAGCAGCTCTACGCGTTCGGCGAGCCCGACCGCTCGCCGACCGGTCGGGTCGTGAGCGTCGTCTACTGGGCGCTCGTGCGGGCCGAACTCGCCGACGCCGGCGTCGAGGATGACAATGTGCGGTGGTTCGCCGCCGACGAGCTGCCCGAGCTCGCCTTCGACCACAACCGCATCGTCGCCTACGCGCTCTGGCGGCTGCGCACCAAGATGGAGTACTCGCGCATCGCCCATGCGCTGCTCGGCGAGACGTTCACTCTCGCCGAACTGCGCCGCGTGCACGAGATCGTGCTCCAGCGCCGCCTCGACCCGGCCAATTTCCGCCGCCAGATCGAGGCGTCCTCCGCCGTCGTCGCGACGGGGGAGCAGGTCACCGGCGGGCGTCACCGCCCTCCCCGGCTCTACCGCTACGACAGGCGCCTCGACCTCGCCGACAACGGCCCGCTCACCGCTCGGAAGGACTCCTGATGCCCTCGATCGCCCTGCAGCTCGCCGCCCGCCCCGACGCCTCGTGCACGACCGACCTCGCGAAGGGCCCGTGGGAGTTCGACCGCGTCGACGGCTACGGCCCCGGCTCGAGCATGGGCGACGTGATCCCCACGGGGTCGCCACGTCAGGGCGAGCTCCCCGCCGTGTATCGCGAGGCCTCGGACGACGAGTTGCACGCCCGCATCCTCGCCGCACGGGAGGCGCTCGGCGACCGCGTCGTCGTGCTCGGCCACTTCTACCAGCGTGACGAGATCGTGCGGCACGCCGACTTCCTCGGCGACTCGTTCCAGCTCGCGAACGCGGCCCTGACGGTGCCGACCGCCGAGGCGATCGTCTTCTGCGGCGTGCACTTCATGGCCGAGACGGCCGACATCCTCGCGCGACCCGGGCAGGACGTCATCCTCCCGAACCTCGCTGCGGGATGCTCGATGGCCGACATGGCCGACGAGGACTCGGTCGAGGAGTGTTGGGCGCAGTTGGAGCGGCTCTACGGCACCGAACCCGACGCGGAGGGGCGGGTGCCGGTGATCCCGGTCACCTACATGAACTCCTCGGCGGCCCTCAAGGCGTTCTGCGGGCGGCACGGCGGCATCGTGTGCACGTCGTCGAACGCCGAGACGGTGCTCGAGTGGGCGTTCGAACGCGGGCAGCGCGTGTTGTTCTTCCCCGATCAGCACCTCGGGCGCAACACCGCGAAGCGCATGGGGGTGTCGACGCAGCGCATGCCGCTGTGGAACCCCCGCCACCCGCTCGGGGGCAACACCGAGGACCAGCTGCGGGATGCCGAGGTGCTGCTGTGGCACGGCTTCTGCAGCGTGCACCGCCGCTTCACCGTCGACCAGGTCGAGCGAGCACGCGCCGAGCACCCGGGGGTGCGGGTCATCGTGCATCCCGAGTGCCCGATGGAGGTCGTCGACGCCGCCGACGAGTCGGGGTCGACCGACTACATCCGCCGGGCCGTCGCGAGCGCGACGCAGCCGACGACGTTCGCGATCGGCACCGAGATCAACATGGTCAACCGGCTCGCCGCCGAACACCCCGAGCACCGCATCTTCTGCCTCGACCCCGTCGTGTGCCCCTGCTCGACGATGTACCGCATCCATCCCGGGTACCTCGCGTGGGTGCTCGAGGAGCTCGTCGCGGGGCGCCGCGCCAACGTCATCCGCGTGCCGGAGGCGGTCGCCGCCGAGGCGCGCGTCGCGCTGGAGCGCATGCTCGCCGCCGCCCCGAAGGCACCGACCCCGTGAGCGCCGTCGACGAGATCCTGCGGAACGCCCTCCGCGAGGATGCCCCGCACGGCGACGTGACGTCGGAGCTGTTCCTGCCGCCCGACGCTCACGCCGAGGCGGTGCTCGTCGCGCGCGAACCGGGGGTGCTGAGCGGGTTCGACGTCGTGGCCCGAACGTTCGCGCTCGTCGACCCCGCGGTCGAGGTCGAGACGCTCCTGCCCGACGGCTCGCCGCTCGCCCCCGGCGACGTCGTCACCCGGGTGAGGGGCAGCGCGCGATCGGTGCTGCGCGGCGAGCGGGTCGCGCTCAACCTCGCCCAGCGGATGTCGGGCATCGCGACGCTCACCGCGCGGTACGTCGAGGCGACCGCGGGCACGCGCGCCCGCATCGTCGACACGCGCAAGACCGTGCCCGGGCTGCGGGTGCTCGACCGGCAGGCGGTGCGGGACGGCGGCGGGCGCAACCACCGGTTCTCGCTCTCCGACGCGGTGCTCGTCAAGGACAACCACCTCGCCGTGCTCGCCGCGTCGGGCATTGGCACGGGCCAGGCGATCCGGCATGCCCGCACACGACTCGGGCACACCGTGCACCTCGAAGTCGAGGTCGACCGCCTCGACCAGGTCGAGGAGGTCGTGGCGGCCGGCGTCGACACGATCCTGCTCGACAACTTCACGCTCGACGACCTGCGTGCCGGCGTCGCGGCCGTCGCGGGGCGCTGCCTCGTCGAGGCGAGCGGCGGGGTCACCCTCGAGACGGTCGCCGCGATCGCCGCGACCGGCGTCGACCTGATCTCGGTCGGCGCGCTGACGCACAGCGTGCGGGCGCTCGACCTGGGTCTCGACATCGCGGTGCGCGCCTGACATGTATCTCGACACCGCCGCGACGAGCCCGGTGCGCCGCGAGGTGCTGGAGGCCATGTGGCCCTACCTCGCGGGCGGCGAGCAGGGCGTGTTCGCGAACCCGTCGAGCCGCCACGAGCCGGGCCGCCGTGCGGCGCGCGCGCTCGACGAGGCGCGCGAACGCATCGCCGCGCGGCTCGGCTGCCGTCCGGGCGAGGTCGTGCTCACGTCGGGGGGCACCGAGGCCGACAACCTCGCGGTGCGCGGCATCGTGCTCGCCTCGTCGCGCGCGCGCCGCGTCGTCACGAGCGCGATCGAGCACGACGCCGTGCTCGCGTCGGCCGACACCCTCGCGCGCCTGCACGGCGCCGACGTCGTGCGGCTCGGCGTCGCTGCGACGGGCCTCGTGGATGCGGGCGAGCTCGCCGACGCCGTGCGCGTCGAGACGGCGCTCGTGAGCATCCAGCACGCGAGCAACGAGGTCGGCACGGTGCAGGACATCCCGGCGCTCGCCGACGTGGCCCGTGCGGCAGGCGCCGTCGTGCACACCGACGCGGTGCAGTCCGCGGGGTGGCTGCCCGTCGGGCTCGACGAGCTGGGGGTCGACGCGCTCACCGTCGCGGGTCACAAGCTCGGCACGCCGAAGGGGGTGGGTGCGCTCGCGGTGCGCCGCGGCATCCCGCTCGAGCCGCTCCTGCACGGCGGCGGTCACCAGCGCGGGCGACGGGCGGGCACCGAGGATGTCGCGGGCGCCGTCGGTCTCGCGGCCGCCCTCGAACTCGCCGCCGCCGACCGGGAGCGCGTCGAGTCGGTGCGCGCCGCACGCGACCTGCTCGTCGAGCTCGTGCGGGCGCGCGTGCCGGGGGCGCTGCTCACGGGTCCGGAGCCGGGTGTGCAGCGGCTCCCCGGCCACACGTCGTTCTGCTTTCCCGGAACGGCCGGCGAGGCCGTGCTGCTCGAGCTCGACCGTGCCGGGGTCGCGTGCTCCTCCGGGTCGGCATGCGCCGCCGGCAGCGACGAGCCGTCGCCCGTGCTGCTCGCCCTCGGCATCCCGCCCGAGGTCGCCCTCACGGCCGTGCGACTGACGCTTCCGCACGGGTTCACGACCGACGACGCGCGCACGGTCGCCGACCGCGTCGTCGAGGCGGTGGCACGGGTCGCCGACCTCGGCTTGCCCGCAGGAGGGCGGTAGGGGAGGCTCGGAGCATGACCGGGCCCAGCGCCGCCCTCGCGGCGGCCATCGCCGAGTTCCGTGAACCCCGCGGCTACGTCGCCGTCGCCTCGATCGGACTGCCGCCCGACAGCGCGGTGGCCGCGCTGCGCGCCGATCTCGCGGCCTGGGAGGCGGCCGACCGCGACCCCCAGGGCTACGACCCGGTGATCGCCCGCACCCGCGCGTCGTACGCGTCGCTCGTCGGCATCTCGGTCGACCGCGTCGCGATCGGGTCGCAGACGTCGGTGCTCACGTCGCTCGTCGCCGCCGCCGTGCCCGACGGGGCCGAGGTGCTGCTGCCCGAGGGCGACTTCTCGTCGATCGAGTTCCCGTTCCTCGTGCGATCGGACATCCGCACCCGCGTGGTGCCGCTCGACGCCCTCGCCGACGCGATCACCGAGCAGACCTGGCTCGTCGCCTTCTCGCTCGTGCAGTCGGCCACGGGCCGGGTCGCCGACGTCGACGCGATCCTCGCCGCCGCGCACCGCGTCGGCGCGTACACCTTCTGCGACGTCACGCAGGCGGCCGGGGTGCTGCCGGTCGACGCGACCCGCTTCGACATCACCGTCTGCCACACGTACAAGTGGCTCTGCTCGCCGCGGGGTGTCGCGTTCCTGACCGTCAGCGAGCGGTTCGATCCGCTGCTGACCCCGCTGCAGGCCGGGTGGTACGCGGGCGACGACCCGTGGACGAACGTCTACGGGCCCGCGATGAGCCTCTCCGCCGACGCGCGCCGCTTCGACGTGTCACCCGCATGGCAGGCCTGGGTCGGGGCGGAGCCCGCGATCGCGCTCTTCGCCGGGCTCGACATCGCCGAAGTGTGGGCGCACGCCTCCGGCCTCGGTGACGCGCTCTGCGACGCCGTCGGCATCCCGCCGCAGCATCAGGCGATCGTCACGTGGCCCGACGCGTCGGGTGACGACCTGAAGCGCCTCGGCGCGGCGGGCATCCGCATCTCAGGGCGCGCCGGCCGGCTGCGCGCGTCGTTCCACCTCTGGAACGACCTCTCCGACGTCGAGGCGATCGCACGCGTCGTGCGCTGAGTCTGCGGGGGATCCGGGCGTCGAGACGCCGATAGGCTGGTGCCCGTTATGGCGGCCACTGCACTCGACTCGATCATCTCGCTCGCGAAGCGTCGCGGCTTCGTCTTCCAGGCCGGTGAGATCTACGGCGGATCCCGGTCGGCGTGGGACTACGGGCCGCTCGGCACCGCGCTCAAGGAGAACATCAAGCGCGAGTGGTGGCGGTTCATGGTGCAGACCCGCGACGACATCGTGGGGATCGACTCGTCGGTCATCCTGCCCAAGCGCGTCTGGGAGGCCTCGGGTCACGTCGCGGTGTTCTCCGACCCGCTCGTGGAGTGCCTGAACTGTCACAAGCGCTACCGCGAGGACCACCTGCTCGAAGCCTTCGAGGAGAAGAAGGGCCGGGCTCCCGAGAACGGCATGGCCGACATCGTGTGCGAGAACTGCGGCACGCGCGGGCAGTGGACCGAGCCGCGCGAGTTCAGCGGGCTCCTCAAGACCTACCTCGGCCCCGTCGACGACGAGGCCGGCCTGCACTACCTGCGGCCCGAGACGGCCCAGGGCATCTTCGTCAACTTCGCGAACGTGCTCTCGAGTGCCCGCATGAAGCCGCCGTTCGGCATCGCGCAGATCGGCAAGTCGTTCCGCAACGAGATCACGCCCGGCAACTTCATCTTCCGCACGCGCGAGTTCGAGCAGATGGAGATGGAGTTCTTCGTCAAGCCGGGCGAGGACGAGGCGTGGTTCGACTACTGGATCGACGCGTGCGAGGGCTGGTTCACGGGCCTCGGCGTGAACCCCGCGAACATCCGTCGCTACGAGCACCCCGCCGAGAAGCTCTCCCACTACTCCAAGCGCACGATCGACCTGGAGTACCGCTTCGGCTTCTCGGGCTCGGAGTGGGGCGAGCTCATGGGCGTCGCGAACCGCACCGACTTCGACCTCTCGACGCACTCGAAGGAATCGGGCGTCGACCTGTCGTACTTCGACCAGACGACGAACGAGCGCTGGACCCCGTACGTCATCGAGCCGGCGTTCGGTCTCACCCGCGCGCTCATGACGTTCCTCATCGACGCCTACGCCGAAGACGAGGCGCCCAACACGAAGGGCGGCGTCGACAAGCGCACGGTGCTGCGGCTCGACCGGCGCCTCGCGCCCGTGAAGGCGGCCGTGCTGCCCCTGTCACGCAACGAGCAGCTCTCCCCGCTCGCGAAGGAGGTCGCCGCCGACCTGCGTCAGGACTGGATGATCGAGTTCGACGACGCCGGCGCGATCGGTCGCCGCTACCGTCGCCAGGACGAGATCGGCACCCCGTTCTGCGTCACGGTCGACTTCGACTCGCTCGACGACCGCGCGGTGACGGTGCGCGAACGCGACTCGATGGCGCAGGAGCGCGTCTCGCTCGACCGCCTGCACGGCTACCTCGCGGAGCGCCTGCGGGGGTAGTCGCTTCCTTTCATTGCACGCGCGGTCGACACCCGTCGGCCGCGCGTGTTCCATTGCGTGGAACCCTCGCTAGACAACTCACTATCGACATAGGTAGTGTGTCTCGCGACGACGATGTCGGAAGGAACCCACCCCATGGCGAACTACACGCCCGCTCAGCTGCTCGAGGACTTCTCGCTGGAGATGACCGGCAAGGATGTCCCCGGCCTCCTCGACGCCGCACCGCTCATCCCGCAGGGCACCCGCATCAACGTGACGTTCCTCGGCAACGAGGACCTGCAGATGCGCCTCGTCGCGTCGAAGGCGGTGCTCGACAACGGATTCATCCCCGTGCCGCACATCTCCGCGCGACGGCTGTCGAGCCAGGCGCAGCTCGAGGAGTTCCTCGGCGCGCTGCAGGCGCAGAACACGTCCGAGTACGTCTTCTCGGTCGGCGGCGACCCGTCGACCCCCGAGGGCCCCTACGAGGACTCGCACGACGTCATCAAGACGGGCCTGCTGCAGCAGTACGGCGCCAAGGACATCTCGATCGCCGGATACCCCGAGGGGCACCCCGACATCTCCGACGAGCAGCTCTGGACCGCGATCACCGGCAAGCACGCGACGCTGACCGAGCAGGGCACGCGCGGCACCATCCTCACCCAGTTCGGCTTCGACGAAGACCCGGTCATCGACTGGATCGAGAAGGTGCGCGCCGCCGGCATCGACTACGAGATCCGCGTCGGCGTGCCCGGCCCCGCGGGCATCAAGCGCCTGCTGTCGTTCGCCGCGCGCTTCGGCGTCGCCTCGAGCGCGGGCATCGCGAAGAAGTACGGCCTGTCGCTCACCAACCTCATGGGCACCGCCGGGCCCGACAAGTTCATCGGCCGGCTCGCCAAGCGCCTCGACACCGACAAGCATGGGATCGTGAAGCTGCACTTCTACACGTTCGGCGGCCTCGTGGCCACGAGCGAGTGGATCCGCGACTACCGGGAGAAGCTGTGACGATGACCGCGACCCAGCCGACGACCGCGCCCACTCTGCCCGGTCGGTCGAACCAGGCCGTGCTCATCGTGCACGGCGCCGACCGTCCCGGGATCGTCGCCGCCGTCTCGGCGACGCTGTCGCAGCACGGGGCGAACATCGTCGCGCTCGACCAGTACACCGACAACCCCGAGGGCGGCCAGTTCTTCCAGCGCACCGTCTTCGACCTGCCCGACCTCGTCGTCAACGCGCCCGCCCTCGAGGCGGACCTCGCGAAGATCCTCGGCGACCTCGGGATGACGTGGACGCTCACGCACCGCGCGACGCCGAAGCGCGTCATCATCCTCGCGTCGAAGAGCGATCACTGCCTGCTCGACCTGCTGTGGCGTCACCGTCGCGGCGAGATCCCGATGACGGTGCCGATGGTGATCTCCAACCACACCGACATGGCCGAGGATGTGCGGTCGTTCGGCATCCCGTTCTTCCACGTGCCGAGCGTCGAGGGGCCCGACAAGTCGGAGTCCGAGAAGAAGATCATCGAGCTCATCGCGGGCAACGCGGATGTCGTGGTGCTCGCCCGATACATGCAGATCCTGTCGGAGGGCTTCCTCGACGGCGTCGGCGTGCCGGTGATCAACATCCACCACTCGTTCCTGCCGGCCTTCATCGGTGCGGGCCCCTACAAGAAGGCGAAGGAGCGCGGCGTGAAGCTCATCGGAGCGACCGCCCACTACGTCACCGAGGAGCTCGACGAGGGCCCGATCATCGAGCAGGACGTCGTGCGGGTGAACCACGCCGACACCGCGGCCGACCTGCAGCGCAAGGGCGCCTACGTCGAACGCGAGGTGCTCTCCCGCGCGGTGCTCTGGCACTGCGAGGACCGCGTCATCCGCGCGGGCCGACAGACCATCGTCTTCTAGACCCCGCCCGGGGACCGCCGGGCATCCGTGTATCCACCCAACGCCTATACCCATAGGTAACTCAACGAAGAAGGAACCATGGCGAAGAACCTCACCGAAGCCATCCAGGCGGCCGGGAACCCGGTCGACCTGCTGCGCAACTCGCAGATCGGCTCGTACATCTACCCCGTCGTGCCGGCGGACTTCCAGAACTGGATCAAGGAGCAGCGCGCGTGGCGTGAGACGGCCGTGCTCTACGACCAGTCGCACCACATGGACAACGTGTTCCTCAAGGGCTCGGACGCGATCAACCTGATCCGCGACACGGCGATCAACTCGGTCGAGGTCTTCCCGGTCGACCGCGCCAAGCAGTACGTGCCGACCACCGCGTCGGGCCACGTCATCGGCGACGGCATCCTCTTCCGCGAGGCCGAGGACGAGTACGTGTACGTCGGCCGCGCGCCCGCGTCGAACTGGCTCATGTACCACGGCGAGACCGGCGGCTACAAGAACCTCGAGGTCGTCGTCGACCGCCGCTCGAACTCGCGTCCCTACGGCGACGCCGTGTCGCGCAAGTACTACCGCTTCCAGATCCAGGGCCCGAACGCGTGGCAGGTCATCGAGAAGCTCAACGGCGGCCCGCTCGAGCAGCTGAAGTTCTTCGCGATGTCGACGATGAAGATCGCGGGCAAGACCGTGCGCACGCTGCGTCACGGCATGGCCGGTGCGCCCGGCCTGGAGATCTGGGGCCCGTACGCCGACCACCACGCCATCCGCGACGCGATCGTCGAGGCCGGCAAGGAGTTCGGTCTCGTGCCCGTGGGCTCGCGCGCCTACCCGTCGAACACCCTCGAGTCGGGCTGGATCCCGTCGCCGCTCCCGGCCGTCTACACCGGCGCCGAGGAGCAGGGCTACCGCGACTGGCTGCCCGCCGACTCGTACGAGGCGACCGGCACGCTCGCCGGCTCGTTCGTCTCGGACAACATCGAGGACTACTACCTGACCCCGTGGGAGCTCGGCTACGGCTCGTTCGTGAAGTTCGACCACGACTTCATC
>CAMLMQ010000106.1 GCA_946481135.1 uncultured Microbacteriaceae bacterium | reverse complement strand
GCCAGGCATGCGGGCGCAGGACTGCGATATGGTCGGTCGCGGTCTTCGCGTTCGTCATGACCTGGGGCGAGTTCATCTTCGGGCTCACGCTCACGACGAAGTCCGAGATCCAGCCCGTGACGGTGACCCTCAACTCGTTCATCGGCCAGTACGGCACCGACTGGGGCCCACTCATGGCGGCGTCGACGGTGGTCGCCATCCCCATCGTCGTCGTGTTCCTGCTGTTCCAACGGCAGATCACGAGCGGACTCGCCGCCGGCGCGGTCAAGGACTGAACTCAGCTTGCCAAGAAAGGAAACGACAATGACGGATTCAGCGCAGCCCGCACACCGTGGAGGACTCCAGCCGGCCGACGCGGTGCGCGTCGAGCCGCAGGACTGGGGTCGACTGGAGTGGATGGTCGCCGGTTCGCTCGGCAACTCCGATGTGCTCACGGTGGGGAAGTGCTTCATCGATCCGGGCCGGGCGAACCCCGTGCATCACCACCCGAACTGCGACGAGGTGCTCCACGTCGTGAGGGGCCGCATCCGGCACCGGGTCGGCGACGAGTATGTCGAGATGGGGCCGGGCGACACGATCTCGATCCCTGTCGGCTCGATCCACAATGCGACGAACATCGGGGACGAGCAGTGCGAGCTCGTCATCGTGTTCGACACCGCGCATCGTGAGGTGATCGGCGAATGACGCGGCGTCACCGCGTCGTCGTCGTCGGCGCCGGACGGATCTCGTCGATGCACTTCGACTACTTCGCCGCGCGACCGGAGCGCATCGAGCTGGTCGGCGCCGTCGACCCGACCCCCGACCGCCGCGCCTGGGCCGAAGAGGCCTACGGGGTGCCCACGGTGGCCTCGATCGCGGATGCCGTACGCGACCTCGCGTTCGACGTCGCGGTCGTCGCGACGCCCAGCCACATCCGGGTGCCCGCCGTGGCGGAGCTCGCGGCGGCGGGAAAGCACATCCTCGTCGAGAAGCCGTTCGCCAACACCGTCGCGGAAGCCCGGGAGATGGTGCGCCTTGCCGACGAGGCGGGGATCCGGCTGGCGGTCGATCAGAACTTCCGCGACCACTACCCTTTCGAGCTCGCGCGCGCCGCGATCGACGAGGGACTCATCGGCGAGCTGATCGGGATCGAGCAGCGCGAGTTGCAGTTCCGCAGCGAAGTCGGCTGGCGGATGGAGCTCGACCGCTATGCGCTGATGATCATGGGGGTGCACTGGTTCGACGCCTTTCGACTGCTCACCGGGAAGGAGGCGGACTGGCTCGTGGCGACGACGACATCGTCACCGGCGATTGCGACGGGCGGCGACACCGACACCTTCGCGCTCGCCCGCTTCGGCAGTGTCTCCGCATCCCTCGTGCAGAGCTTCTCGAGCCGGGTCGATCGCACGGAGACGACGGTTCTCGGAGAGAGCGGCACCCTCCACCTGGATTACGACCGCTTGGAGATCCGCACCGAGTCGGGTGTGGAGACGCGCGTGGCCGAGGGGCTCGGAGGGGGCAAGCATCTGAGCGCCTACCGGCAGCTCGAGCACCTGCTCGACGGCATCGAGTCGGACTCCGACCCCGTGAACTCGGGACGTGACAACGTGCACGTCATCGGGTTGCTCGAGGCGGTCTACGCCTCGGCCGCCGAGAACGGCCGCCAGGTGCGTTTCGTCGACGGGTTGCCCGAAGGGCTGGCGGCGTGATGCGCCGCGCCTTCTCGAAACCCGTCGCGCCCGCCGAGGTCGATCGGCTCGTCGCCGAGTACCGCGACCAGGGTTACGAGGGCCTGCAGCTCAAGCAGGGCCAGTATCTCGAGCACCTGGCGACCCCGGGTGAGCTGTCGGCCCGATGGGGCGGCGACACGGGGGCGTTCTCCGCGCTCATCGTCTTCGACAAGCTGCACGACGAAGGCCTCCAGCGGCTCCGCGACATCTTCGGCTTCGCGGAGGCCGTCGGCTCGGAGCGCGTGATCTTCTGTCACGACCACCCCCGCGACGGGGTCGACGCCGACGTGCTGCGAGGCTTCGCCCGTGTACTCGCCGACGAGGGTCGACGTGCCGCCGATCGTGGTGTCGCTCTGTCGCTGCACCATCACGTCGGCCAGCCGGTCATGCTCCCTGACGACGTCCGGCGGTTCTTCGACGTCGCGGGGGAGTCCGTCGGGCTGACCGTCGACACCGCGCACCTCGCGAAGGCGGGGATCGCCGACCTTCCGGGCTTCTGCGCCGAGTTCGCCGAGGTCATCGACAACCTGCATCTCAAGGACTTCGACGGCGAGGAGTGGCGACTGCTCGGCGAGGGCACCCTGCCCCTCGCGGAGCTTCTGTCGGTGCTCGACGACCGCGGATACGATGGCTGGCTCTGTGTCGACGAGGAGAGCTCGGCGTCGCTCGACGACGGCTTCCGGGTGTCGCGCGACTGGCTGGAGGCGCACGGACGCTGACGACGCGCGCGCGCCGTAGCACGCCACGTCGGGCGAGACCAGGCCTCGCCTCGTCGGATCCCTCGGCGCACTCTCGAACCGGGGCGGTCTTCGCCCGGTGAGGGGATCCGATGACCACCGACGACGCGACCACGCCGCCCGCCGCTCCGCCGACGCTGCTGCGGAGGGCGATCACGGGGCCGCTGCTCTTCCTCTTCATCCTCGGCGACGTGCTCGGGGCGGGTATCTATGCCCTCATGGGCGTGCTCGCGGAGGATGTCGGCGGCGTGCTGTGGCTTCCGCTCGTGGTCGCCCTCGGGCTCGCCCTGCTCACGGCGGGCTCGTACGCCGAACTCGTGACGAAGTATCCGCGCGCCGGCGGCGCAGCGGTGTTCGCCGAGCGCGCCTTCCGGAAGCCGATCGTGTCGTTCCTCGTCGGCTTCTGCATGCTCGCCGCCGGGGTGGTGAGCGCCGCCGGACTCTCGCTCGCGTTCGCCGGCGACTACCTCGGGGCGTTCCTCGATGTGCCGCAGATTCCGGCCGCGATCGTCTTCCTCGCGCTCGTCGCGGCGCTCAACGCGCGCGGCATCCGGGAGTCCCTGACGAGCAACGTCGTGATGACGATCATCGAGCTGACCGGCCTGCTGCTCGTCATCGTGTGCGTCGGCATCCTGCTCGGCGCGGGCGGCGGTGACACGTCCCGGCTGACCGAGTTCCCGGCCGGGGCGAACCCGGCGCTCGCGACCCTCGCGGCGGCGATCATCGCGTACTACTCCTTCGTCGGGTTCGAGACCTCGGCGAACATCGTCGAGGAGGTGCGTGATCCGTCGCGCGTGTACCCGCGCGCGCTGTTCGCCTCCCTCGTGACGGCGGGTGTCGTCTACGTGCTGGTCGGGGCGGCGAGTTCGATCGCCCTCGCGCCCGACGAGTTGAGCGCGACGTCGGGACCGCTGCTCGCCGTCGTGGAGTCGACGGGTGTGCCCATCCCCGAGATGGTCTTCGGTGCGGTCGCACTCATCGCGGTCGCGAACGGCGCCCTGCTCACGATGATCATGGCGAGCCGCCTCACCTACGGGATGGCGCAGCAGGGGCTGCTGCCGTCGGTGCTCGGCCGGGTGCTGCCGAAGCGTCGCACGCCGTGGGTCGCGATCATCGCGACGACCGTCGTCGCGATGGGGCTCACCTTGCTCGGCGACCTCGCGCTGCTCGCCGAGACGGTCGTGCTGCTGCTGCTCGTCGTGTTCATCTCGGTCAACGTCTCGGTGCTCGTGCTGCGTCGTGACCGCGTCGCGCATCCGCACTTCCGCGTCTGGACCGCGGTGCCGGTGCTCGGCGTCGCCTCGTGCATGCTGCTGCTCACGCAGCAGAGTCCGACGGTGTGGTTGTTCGGCGCGATCGCGCTCGCGGTGGGCGCGGTGCTCTACGTCGTCGCGCGACGGTTCGCTCAGCGTTCCGACGTCGAGTCGCCCTGAACCACCGCGCTCGGGTCGACGAGCACCTCGAACCGCCGCTTCCGCGCCCGCTGGATGAGGGCCGCGCCGAGCACGAGCACGACGAAGCCGAGGATGCCGAGGGCCGCGCCGCCGAGGTCCGCCCAGTCCGCCATCGCGAACCAGAAGCCCTCCGTCGCCCAGCCGAACCAGGGCACGAGGAAGAACCAGAACCCGCCCGCGAGCACCATCGCGACACCGAGTACGACGAGCACGGCCCCGCCCGCGGTGCGGGCGGCGGCGACGACGGGGGCGGCCGCATCCTCGGGGGTCGTGTCGGGCTGATCCACGGTCATGGCGACAACGTAGTGACGGCCTCCCCGCGCCACAACCGCGCGCGAGGAGGCCGTCGCCGAAGGTGCGGGCCTTACTTCTTCCCGGTGCCCGGCACCTCGCCCTCCATGGCGTCGTAGCCCTCCTTCTGCGGGTCGCCGTGCAAGCCGCCCGAGAGCGCGTACTCCTCCTCGGGGGAGAGCACGAGCCGGTGTCGGCCGTACACCGCGAAGCCGATGAAGATGACGACGTAGACGACGACGATGGCGATGATCGCCGGGGTGAACGCCGGGTTGATGAGCACGCCGACGAAGACGATCGCCGCGATGATCGCCGCCGCCCACGCGCCCGGGAGGCCCCACGGCGAACGGTACGGACGCGAGACACTCGGGAACTTCCGGCGCAGGATGATGAACGACACCATCTGCAGGATGTACGCCAGCACGGCGCCCCACACGGCGATGTTCAGAATGATCGCGCCGGCGACGGCACCCGCACCGTCGGGGCTGAGGCGGCTCAGCAGGTCGAGGAGGACGAGCGCGACGAACCCGAGGATGGCGCCGACAACCAGCGCGACCCACGGGGTCTGGCGTTTGCCGGTCAGCGAGAGGAACTTCGGGTAGTAGCCGGCCCGCGAGAGGGAGTACATGTTGCGTCCGTAGGCGAACATGATGCCCATCAGCGAGGCGAACAACCCGACGAGAGCGAGCAGAGCGAGCACCGCCGCGGCCTGGTCGCCGACGATCGCACGGAAACCGTCGAGCAGTGGTTCACCCGACACTCCCGTTGCGTCGGCTCCGATCACGCCCGTGTTGAGGAACAGCACGATGAGACCCGTGACGATGAGGGTGCCGCGTGCCCAGACACCGGCCCGCGGGATGTCACGGGACGGGTCGTGCGACTCCTCCGCCGCGAGCGGCAGCTCCTCGATGCCGAGGAAGAACCACATCGCGAACGGGAGCGCGAACAGAATCGGGAAGATGCCTTCGGGCAGGAACGTCGAAGCTCCGGCGACCTCGGGGTTGGGGGCGATGTTCCACAGCAGGTCCCACTTGAAGGCACCCGAGACGAGGGCCATCACGCCGAAGACCACGATGATGCCGATCGAGATGACCGACACGACGATCGCGAAGCGGAACGAGATCGCGGCACCGGCGGCGTTGAGCCCGATGAAGACCAGGTAGAGCGCGACCCACCAGATCCACATGTTGTCGGAGAGGTCGAACCCGAGCAGTTCTGTCGTGATGCCGTTGGCGTACAGGGCCGAGAAGAAGACGATCACCGCCGTCGTCGCGACATACTCGATGGTCTCCGCGAGTCCGGTCGCGAGACCGCCCCACGGGCCCATCGCCGAACGAGAGAACGAGTACGCGCCGCCGGTGTGCGGCATCGCGGCCGCCATCTCGCCGATCGAGAAGGTGAGGCCGTAGTACATGATCACGAGCACGACGAAGGCGATCAGCATCCCGCCGAACCCGGCGAAGTCGATGCCGAAGTTCCAGCCCGAGAAGTCGCCCGAGATGACGGCGGCGACGGCGAGGCCCCACAGGCCCCACACGCCGGCGCTGCGTCGCAGTCTGCGCTTGGCGAAGTACTCCTGGCCGGCGCTCGTGTATTTGACGCCGGCGACCTGCTTCTGTTCAGCCATCACGGTCCTTCTTCGAGGGGACGGGGGTACGCGTGAGAGCCGGGACTCCGGCGTCCGCGCTTGGACACGAGAATGGCCCTCATTGGTACCCGGTGTCTACCTTTGGATGTAAAAAGTGCGTGACGCGATCACGGCTCTTGACGACGCCCCTACGCTGTAATGGTCGAGTCCGCGACCGCGAGGAGTAACCATGGGCGTCCGTTCCGGCAACCTGACCCTCGACGAGCTGACCGCGCTCATCGACCGCCGCGAGATCGACACCGTCGTGCTCGCGTTCGCCGACATGCAGGGTCGGCTCGTCGGCAAGCGGGTCGCCGCCCGGCTGTTCCGCGAGGATGTCGCCGCCCACGGCGCCGAGGCATGCAACTACCTGCTCGCGGTCGACGTCGAGAACAACACCGTCGACGGGTACGCGATCTCGTCGTGGGACACCGGCTACGGCGACATGGTGCTCAAGCCCGACTTCGACACCCTGCGCCTCATCCCGTGGCTGCCGGGTTCGGCGCTCGTGATGGCCGACCTGACCACGACCGACGGGGTGGGTGTCGAGGTCAGCCCGCGCGCCATTTTGACGCGACAGATCGAGCGGCTCGCGCAGAAGGGTCTCGTGCCGTTCGTCGGCACCGAACTGGAGTTCATCGTCTTCGACGACACGTTCCGCGAGGCCTGGGCGAAGGGCTACCGCGACCTCACCCCCGCGTCGGACTACAACATCGACTACGCCCTGCTCGCCTCGACCCGCATGGAGCCGCTGCTGCGCGACATCCGGCTCGGGATGGAGGGCGCCGGCATGTACTGCGAGGGCGTCAAGGGCGAGTGCAACCTCGGTCAGCAGGAGATCGCGTTCCGCTACACCGAGGCGCTCGCGACATGCGACAACCACGTCATCTACAAGAACGGCGCGAAAGAGATCGCCGACGCCCACGGCAAGTCGCTCACCTTCATGGCGAAGTTCAACGAGCGCGAGGGCAACTCGTGCCACATCCATCTCTCCGTGCGGGGCACGAACGGCGAGGCCGTGATGGCCGAGGGCGACGGGATGTCGAAGCTCGCCGAGCAGTGGACGGCCGGCATCCTCGCGACGATGCGCGAGCTCACGCTCTTCTCCGCGCCGAACATCAACTCCTACAAGCGCTACGTCGAGGGCTCGTTCGCCCCGACCGCGATCGCGTGGGGTCGCGACAACCGCACGTGCGCCCTCCGCGTCGTCGGACACGGGGCCGGGCTGCGCGTCGAGAACCGCGTGCCCGGGGGCGACGTGAACCCCTACCTCGCGGTCGCCGCGATCATCGCGGGCGGGCTGTACGGCATCGAGAACGAACTCGACCTCGAACCCGAGCTCCGCGGCAACGCCTACGTCTCCGACAAGCCGCGCGTGCCGACGTCGCTGCGCGACGCCGCCGAGCTGTTCGCCGGGTCGGCCGTCGCCCGGGAGGCGTTCGGGGACGCCGTCGTCGAGCACTACCTCACCAACGCCCGCGTCGAGCAGCGCGCCTTCGACGCGGCGATCACCGACTGGGAGCGCGTGCGGGGGTTCGAGCGACTGTGAAGCCGGTGATCGGGTTGACCACCTACAAGCAGCGTGCGCAGACGGGCGTGTGGGACACGACCGCCTCGTACCTGCCCGCCGTCTACTTCGAGGCGGTGCAGGCGGCGGGCGGCATTCCCGTGCTGCTGCCCCCGCAGCCGATCGACGATGGGAGCGCGGACCGCATCCTCGACGGGCTCGACGGGCTCATCATCACCGGCGGAGGTGACATCGACGCCGCGCGCTACGGCGCCGAACGCCACGAGAAGGCCGACCGGCCGAACCCCGAGCGCGACGCGTTCGAGGAGACCCTGCTCACGCGCGCGATCGTGCGCGAGCTGCCGTTCCTCGGCATCTGCCGCGGCCTGCAGCTGCTCAACGTCGCCCGCGGCGGCACCCTGCATCAGCACCTCCCCGACCTCGTCGGTGACGACCGGTACAACGCCGGCGGCGGCGTGTTCACCGACACCGAGGCACGCGTCGAGCAGGGGTCGACGCTCGCCGAACTCGTCGGCGGCACCGTGACCGGCAAGAGCTACCACCACCAGGCGGTCGCCGACCTCGGCATGGGCCTGCGCGCGACGGCGCACACCGCCGACGGCACCGTCTACGGCATCGAGCTTCCCGAGGTGCCGTTCGGTGTGGCGGTGCAATGGCACCCCGAAGAGGATGCCGCCGAGGACGCCCGGCTGTTCGCCGGTCTCGTCGACGCGGCCCGGCACTACGCGGGGACTCGGCGATGACGCAGGCCCACGACGGCGCGAGCACGATCCTCGTCAACCCGGCCGACGAGTCGGTGATCGGCGAGGTCGCCCACACCCCGCTCGACGAGGTGGATGCCGCCGTCGCCCGCGCCGTCGTCGCCCAGCGCGCGTGGGCATCCCTCGCGCCGGCCGATCGTGCGGCCGCGCTGCGACGGTTCGCCGCGACCGTCGACGCCCACGTCGAGGAGCTCGCACAGCTCGAGGTGCGCAACTCGGGGCACCCGATCTCGTCGGCTCGCTGGGAGGCGGGACACGTGCGGGACGTGCTCCACTACTACGCTGGAGCTCCCGAGCGGCTGATCGGGGCACAGATCCCGGTCGCGGGCGGCATCGATGTCACCTTCCACGAGCCGATCGGCGTCGTCGGGGTGATCGTGCCGTGGAACTTCCCGATGACGATCGCGTCGTGGGGGTTCGCCCCTGCGCTCGCCGCGGGCAACGCCGTGCTGCTCAAGCCCGCCGACTGGACGCCGCTCACCGCGATCCGGCTCGGCGAACTCGGGCTCGAGTCGGGGCTGCCCGAGCACCTCTTCCAGGTGCTGCCGGGTCGCGGCGCCGTCGTCGGGGAGCGGTTCGTCACCCACCCGGATGTGCGCAAGATCGTCTTCACGGGATCCACCGAGGTCGGCATGCGCGTGGCCGCGGGTGCCGCCGCGCAGGTGAAGCCCGTGACCCTGGAACTCGGCGGCAAGAGCGCCAACATCGTCTTCGCCGACGCCGACCTCGAGCGGGCGGCGGCGACCGCCCCCGGGTCGGTGTTCGACAACGCGGGGCAGGACTGCTGCGCCCGATCGCGGCTGCTCGTCGAGCGGTCGGTGCTCGACCGGTTCCTCGAGCTGCTCGAGCCGGCCGTCGCGGCGTGGCGCGTCGGCGACCCCCGCGACGAGGCGACCGAGATGGGTCCGCTCGTCTCGGCGGCGCACCGCGACTCGGTGTCGTCGTTCCTCGACGGCGCGCCCGTCGCCTTCCGCGGCACCGCACCCGAGGGGAAGGGCTTCTGGATGGCGCCCACCGTGCTGCTCCCCGCGCGCACCGACCGGGTGGCGATCGACGAGATCTTCGGACCTGTCGTGAGCGTGCTGCCCTTCGACGACGAGGCGGATGCGATCGCCCTCGCGAACGCATCGGTGTACGGGCTCTCGGGCTCGATCTGGACCCGCGACCTCGGTCGCGGCATCCGCGTCGCGCGCGGCGTCGAGAGCGGCAACCTCTCCGTCAACTCGCACTCGTCGGTGCGCTACACGACGCCCTTCGGCGGCATGAAGCACTCCGGCCTCGGTCGCGAACTCGGCCCCGACGCGCCCCTGCACTTCACCGAGACCAAGAACGTGTTCTTCAGCACCCAGGAGTGACCATGGACCTCACCCAGCGCCTCGCCGACCGCGTCGCCGTCATCACGGGCGGCGCTTCCGGCATCGGTCTCGCGACCGCCCGCCGCTTCGCCGCGGAAGGAGCCCGGGTGGTGATCGGCGACCTCGATCCGGCGACGGGCCAGGCGGCGGCCGAGGAGGTCGGCGGCCTCTTCGTGCGCGCCAACGTCGCCGACAAGGCGGATGTCGACGCCCTCTTCGACACCGCTGCGGCGGAGCTCGGCCGCGTCGACATCGCCTTCAACAACGCGGGCATCTCGCCCGCCGACGACGACTCGATCGAGACGACCGAGCTGGATGCCTGGG
>CAMLMQ010000105.1 GCA_946481135.1 uncultured Microbacteriaceae bacterium | reverse complement strand
CCGTCGACGAGCACGCGGTCGGAGGCTCCGGTCTCGACGAGCAGGTCGACGGTGCCGTTCTCGAGGATGCCGGCGCGGATCGTCGACTCGACCTCCTCGCGGGTGCGGCTCTCGACCACGATCGACGGGATGCCGTCGCGGTGCAGCAGGTGCGAGAGGAGGAGCCCGGCCGGGCCGGCTCCGACGATGACGACAGCGGTGTCCACGGGGTCAGTCTGTGGCGCCGACGACACCGATGGTGCACTTATCCCATTGAACGGGATTGTTGGGCCGCCAGGGCGGTACTGATCTCGGCCGCGGCAGCCGCGAGCACCGCGGCGACCGGCTGCGGATCGCCCGCATCGCGCGGCAGCACGACCCCGAGAGCGGCGACCACCTCGCGGCCCGCGCGCACCGGCACGGCGACGCCTGTCGACACCGCCTCGACACTCCCCGGCGCCGACGCGAACCCGACGCGACGCACCTCGGCGAGCTTCCGACGCAACGCGGCGGCGTCGGTGATCGTCCCCGGACCGAGTGCGGGCAACGGGGCCGCGAGCACGCGTTCGGCCACCGCCTGCGGGGCGGAGGCGAGCAGCACGAGCCCCGACGACGACGCGTGGAGCGGCAGGCGCCCCGCCACCTGGGCGATGTTCGCGACCGCCTCCGGATGCGACAGCCGCTCGACGAAGAGCGTCGCGTCGCCGTCGAGCACCGCGAGCTGAGTGTGCTGACGGATGCGCGCCTGCACCCGCTCCATCGCCGGGATCGCAGCCTCGCGCAGGCCGAGCGCGCGCGACCCGCGCGTGGCGAGCTCCCACAGCCGCAGGCCGACGCGATAGCCGCCGTCGTCGTCGCGCTCGAGCAGACCCGCCGCCGCGAGGTCGACTACGAGTCGGTGCGCCGTCGAGGGAGGCAGCTCGGCGCGGCGGGCGATCTCGGCGGGCGACTGGATGCGGCGGTCGCGGTCGAACGTCGCCAGCACACGCACGAGGCGGTCGATCACGCTGTCGCCCGAGCGGGAGTTCGCCATGAGTCGAGGGTAGGGGCCGGGAGTCAGCGCGCGGCGAGCTCGTCGGCCAGCCAGCGGGCGAGGACGTGCCACGGGTCGCGCCCACCCGCGAGGGCGCCGACGTGCGCCCGCAGGGGCGACGAGAGGGCGAACCACTCCGACGTGCCGAGGCGGTCGTCGGCGAACTCCGCGTGTCGGCGACGCTCCACCTCGCGTCCGCCCCGCTCGAACGCGAGCACCTCGTCGTGCGGCAGGGCGGCGAACCGCTGCCGCGGGGTGAAGGTCGTGCCGATTTTCACGCGGGTGTCGAGCCGCAGGTAGTAGACGACGTCGATGCGCGGCAGCGGCAGATCGGGATCGACGAACGCCCCCACCCGCCAGCCGCACGCCGCGCAGCGCCAGCCGGCCGCATCCCGGACGCTGGCCGTGCCGCCGCAGAGCCGACAGGGCGACTCCAGGGTGCGCATCAGCCCGCGCGGAGGGCGACCGCGAGGGCGTCGATCGCGCGCTCGAGCCGCACGAGTCCATGCTCGGGCGACGTCATCCCGTCGGGGGCGGGCGGCGCCTCACGCCGCGTCCGGCCGCCCGCGACCTCCGCCCGCACGGCGGCGACCTTCGCCTCGACCTCGGCGACGGCCGCGCGGAATCCCGGCTTGTCGACCACGCGCGCGCGGTAGTCGTGCACCGCGGCACGCAGTTCGCGGGCGACGACCGCACCCGAGCCCAGCTGCTCGGCGAGGATGCGGTGGTGACGCGAGAGAGGCCAGCCGCGTCGCGAGGCGTGTGCGTCGGTGCGCAGCGCCACGAAGCGTTCGTAGGCGTCGCGACCGGCCAAAGTGACGACCTCGGCGCGCTCGCCCGCCGCCATCGCCGCGAGGGTCTTCGCGACCTCGGCCATCGCGTCGTCGGCGTGCCGGCGCAGCGACTCGCCGAGACGGCTGGGCAGCACGGCGAACCCGACGCCCGCGCCGATCACGCCACCGACACCCGTGAGCAGCAGCCGCAGCAGGAACGTCTCACCGCGATCGTCGGGCGACTGCTGGAAGAGCACGATGAGCAGCACGGTGAGCACGAGGATGCTCGCGCCGTAGGCGAGTTCGGCGACGTACTGCTGCACGAACAGCAGCACGAGCACGATCGCCGCGATGCCCACGACGCTGTCGGCGGTGAGCCACGCGAGTCCGACGCCGAGCGGGACGCCGACGAGGGCTCCGAGCAGCCGCCGGTAGCCGCGCCCGATCGACGCGGCCGCCGAGGTGACGCCGAACATCATGATGAGCGCGGCGAGCACGCACCAGTGCCAGAGTCGAGGGTCGATGAGCAGGCCCGCCGCGAGCGCCGCGACGACCGCGACGCCGAGCTGCACCCCGACGGAGAGGAGACTACGGCCGGCCCGCCGCCAGTCGAGGCGCACGGGAGCGTGCGGCGCGTCGAGTCGCGACGTGCGGCTCGGCAGCGGCACGGCCTCGGGGTCGTGCAGCAGCGGGTTGAGCACGAGGGCGCCGAGCTCGGCCGAGGCGGGACCTCCGACCGCCTCCCGCACGACGCGGTCGAACCGCAGTTCGAGTTCGGCGAGCGCGGCGCCGTCGCCGCGGCGCAGCCGCTCGGGCCACCCGGTGGGGTCGGCCGCGATGCGGGCCCGTGTCGCCGAGATCGCCGTGCCGAACGCGTCGAGGTGCCGCCGGGCCGCCCCCTCGCCTTGGGCGACCGCGAGGGGCATCTGCTCGGCGAGGGCGCGGAGGCTCGCGAGCATCCGCCGGGCCTCCGCTCGGGGCCGCTCACGCAGCGCCACGCCCAGGAGCACGGCCGAAAGGCCCGCGCCGACGACCACCGCGAGGGCAGCCCACGGCAGGTCCGCCCACGCGGGGCGCAGGATCGCGACGGCCGCGAACCCGACGACCGCGCCGAGCGCGACGACGGTGCCGGGGCGTCCCAGAAGGGTCGACGCGACGAGGGCGAGCCCGAGCAGTCCGAACACGACGCCCGTGAGCACGGGCGACGGCAGCACGAGGATGCCGAGGGCGAGCCCGCCGACGGCGGCCGGGGCGAGCAGCAGCAGCGGCAGGAACCGCAGGCGCAGGCGCAACCCCATCCCCGTGGTGATACTCGCGACGGCGGCGACGAGCAGTCCCGGATACGCGAGCGACAGCGGCACGTCGAGCAGCGCGAAGCCGACGAGCAGCACGACCGCGACGAGCGCGAAGCTCACGGCCGCTCGGATGGCCGCCCCGAGGCGGCGGAGCCCCGGATCGGCGGCGTAGACCGCGAGCCGGAGTTCTCTCATCCGTCCATCTTCCCCCGCCGAGATGCGCTGTTTGCCCGAGATCGTCGGTATTCCGCGCTCGAACCCGACAATCTCGGGCAAACAGCCAAGGGGGGGCGGGGGCCTCAGCGCACGAGATCGAGGGCGAGTTCCCCCGCGCCGACGACGCACACCGCGTCGCCGAGGGCCGCGAGCTCGACGCGCACCGCACCGCGGGCGGGGCCCATCGCGCCGGCGAGGACCGTGCGCCGCACGGGGTCGAGCAGCTGCGCGCCCGACCGGGTCACGCCGCCGCCGAGCACGACGACCTGGGGCTCGAGGATGTTGACGAGGTCGGTGACGGCCTGCCCGAGCAGGTCGACCGTCTCGTCCCACACAGCCGTCGCGACCGAGTCGCCCTGCGACGCCGCGACGGCCACCTGTTGTGCGGTCACGGGGGCGACGAGCACGCTCGACGCCCCGCTCGCGAGACGCTCGTCGGCGCGCACGCCGATCGACGTGCCCGACGCGTACGCCTCGAGGCAGCCGCGGCGTCCGCACAGGCACAGCCTCCCGCCGCGCTCGACGGTGATGTGGCCGAACTCGCCTCCGTTGCCGGCGGCGCCCCGGTACAGCGCGCCGTCGAACACGGCTCCCCCACCGATGCCGGTCGAGATCGTGAGGTACATCATCGAGCGGGCGCCGCGCGCGGCCCCGTGCCGCTGCTCGGCGAGCGCCGCGAGCGAGGCGTCGTTCTCGAGCGCAGCGGGCAGTCCGAACTCCTCCCCCGCGAGGCGCACGATCGGGATGTCGATCCAGCCGGGCAGGTGCAGCGGGCCGGTGAGCACGCCGGCGTCGGCATCGAGCGGTCCCCCGCACGAGATGCCGACCGCGGCCATCGGCTCGGCGACCCCCGACTCCGCGATCGCTCGGCGCCCGAGGTCGAAGAGCCGGGGGATGATGACATCCGGCCCCTCCGTGCGTCGGGTGGGCTCGACGACCATGCCGTGCACCGCGCCGTCGGGCGTGACGACGCCGGCGGCGAGCTTCGTGCCGCCGATGTCGAGGGCGAGGACGGCGGTCACGCGGTGCCTTCCGGTTCGGTCTGGGACGGATGTGGAATCGTTCCCACTCCCGGGACTCTAGACGACCGGAAGCACCGACGGCAACGGCCGCGCGAGCGGTCAGGGTCGAGCGTCGCGGCCACCCACATCGACGAGCGCCTCGCAGTGCTGACCGAGTCGCAGACCGCCGATCTCGACGTCGAGCGCGAGCACCCGGCGCGGTCCGACCTCTGTGCCCACGCGCACGACGAACGCCGCCTCCGCGGTGCCGAGCGCGTCGAGCGGCACCCGCAGTTCCGCGGGCTCCGTGGTCCAGCCCCGGGGCACCACCGGGCGCACGACAGCCTCCGCCGGCTCCCGGTGCGGGTTGCGCAGCTCGACCGAATAGCGCAGAAGGGCACCGGGTTGCGCGGCGGCGCGATAGGGCACGAGGCGGCACAGCACGCCGTCCGCGTCGAGGTCGAGGTCGTCGAGCGGTAGCAGGGCGGCATGGATCTCGTCGAGCTCGCGCCCGGCGGCGAGCAGGTAGTCGAGGTACCCGCCGTCGACCTCGCGCGGCTGCCAGTGCCCGCTGAGCAGCAGGCCGGGCGCGATGCGGCGGTACAGCTCGGCGCTCGCGACGTAGTCGCCGAGCCGCATCCGGTTGCGGTACTGGTAGTTGAGGATCTCGTGGCGCTCCCCCGCGACGCCCATGTTCTCCTGCTGGTCGCCCGTGAAGACGACCCGGACACCGTCGACCTCGACCGAGAAGGCGGCGGCGAAGAGCGTGTGCCCGGGCTGGGCATGCACCCCGATCTCGTACTCGTTCCACGTCACCGTCTCGCCCACCGGCACCGCCCGGTCGACGACGATCGGCTCGTACCACTGGCACGGCAGGTCGTAGCGCCACGGGTCGGCGAGGATCGGCGCGACGGTGTCGGGCGCCCAGAGCTCAGCTCCCTCGACGTCTCGCAGCAGCGGCATCCCGGCGATGTGGTCGTCGTGGTAGTGGGTCGCGAGCGCCACCGAGATCCGTGAGACGCCGAAGTCGGCCTTGAGCGCGGGCAGCGACGCGAGCCACGGTCGGCGCGACGCGCGGCCCGTGCCCGACGGCAGACCCGTGAACATGTCGTAGCCGTAGTCGACGAGCAGGGCCTCGCCCGTGCGTGACAGCAGCACGTACGAGCACGACATGCTCGAGCGGTTGAGCAGCAGATGCTCCGTGATCGGCACGAACGGCGACCTCAGCCGCGCGGTCAGATCCCACGGATGCGGGCGCCGCGTGTCGACGTACGCCTGCAGACGCTCGGCGGTGAGCGCGAGCGCCGACCCGGCATCCTCCATCGGGTCGCCGTGCGACGGGTAGAGCACGTCGGGCTTCTCGTCGCCCAGCAGGAGGCACGACAGCACCGCCATCGCGGGACCCTCGTTGTCGGTGTAGGTCCACTGCGTCGACGCGAGCGACCACACCTTGCCGGGCGCGTAGATCAGGTCGCCGCTGAAGGCGTGGCGCGCCCCGCCCCGGTCGAGCAGGTAGGTGACGGATCCCGTCGTGTGCCCGGGCGTCGGGATCGGGCGCAGGCGCACACCACCGGCCTCGAAGAACCGGTACTCCGGCACCGTCGCGTGCACCGGCACGGGCTCGAGCAGCGAGAACCGGTCCTGCCGGACGACGTAGTCGTTGTCGAGCGGCCGGGTGCGCCACAACTCGTCGACGGCGTCGAACAGGTCGCGCTCGACCGGCGGCACGTGGATGCGCGCGCCGTGCTCGACCGCGCGGGGCAACCCCTGCCCCTGGTCGCGGTGGTGGTGGGTCATGAGCACGTCGGTGATGCGGCTGATGCCGAGGTCGGCGAGCACATCCAGCACGTCGCCCGAGCCGAAGTCGATCGCGACGGCCGTGTCGGCGCCCTCCGCCTTCACGAGGTAAACGTTGCACGTGTCGCGCACGAGCCAGATGCCGGGACCGACCTCCTCGGGCGTCATGCCCGGGCTCCCCGATACGCGGCCCACGACTCCCGCACGAGCGCGAGGTCGTCGTCGCCGAGCGGCTCGCCCGAGTTGTCGATCGCCTCGAGGTAGTAGAGCGCGGGCACGCCGAACCGCGGCTGCGCCTCGACGTAGGACCGCCACTGCGCCCGGTCGGGCATCGGCCACTGGTCGGTGTCGACGAGGTGGTCGGGCAGCGCGCGCGTCGTGATGGCGGCGCGGAGGGCGAGCTGCTCGGTCACGGGCACACGTCCACCGTGCACGTCGCGCTCGGTGACGTCGTTGAGGCGCGCCATGTCGAACACGTCGCCGAACGACGGATGCATCGAATGCGCGATGAGCAGCGCGTCGGGCTTCACCTCCCGGGCGGCCGTCGCCATCGTGCGCAGGAGCAGGTGGAGCGCCGCCACCCCCCACACCCCGGGCGTGCCGACGAGGCTGTGCCCGCTCGGACCGCGCTGCGTGAAGTCGAGCTTGAACCCGTCGGCGTCGAGGCCCTCGGGCGACAGCAGGTGCCGCACGATGCCCGCGAGCCGCGCGCGATACGCGGGGCTGCCGGCATCCACGGTGAACCGCTCGCCGTCGGCGGTGCGTACGCATTCGTCGGCCGGCACACCCTCGGCGTCCCACGCCTTCCACCACAGCAGCACCTTGCGTCCCTCGGCGTGGCGGGTCGCGATCCAGGCCTTGAGGTCGGGCCACGCCTCCTCGTCGACGGTGCCGAGGCCGTAGCTCGCCTGCCACCGGTCGTCGACGACGATCGTGCCGGGGTCGAGATCGTGGGCGTCGAGCCGGGCGAGGAACTCGTCGTAGACGTCCTGCCGGGCGTACCACGGCGCGGGGCGGGCGGCCCCGGCGAGCGCGACCTCCTCGGGTGGGGTGCCGGCGGCGGGAAGGGCACCACGGGCGTCGCGGGCGGCGCGGGCGCACTGCGCGCCCCACCCGCAGAAGATCGGCTCGTCCCACCAGTCGGCCCGGGGTCGGGATGCCGGGGCGAGCCCCGCCGCGGCGAGGTCGGCCCGGTAGTCCTCCAGCACGTCCCAGCCTCCGCGCGCGGGCCGCAGCACGACGACGGGCGAGGTCCAGGTGCCGTCGACGGGGGTGTGCCCCTCGTAGTCGAGGCGCAGCAGGAACCCGCCGTCGAGCGGGGCGTAGCGCACCGCCGTCATCGTGAGCTCGTCGACGGGGGCGCGCAGCCACATCCCGAGCCAGTCGCCGCCGGGCACCTCGGTCGCGCCGGTCGGCGCCTCGCGGGAGAGACCGAACGCGAGGGGCGGCGGCGAGAAGACGGCGTTGAGCCGCCCCGCGTCGGCGTCGCCGACGACGCTGAGCGCGCCGGGGGTGGTCGCGGGGCGCACGAGCTGCACGGGCTCGGTCGCGGCGGGCACGAGCACGCCGGCGAATCCGATGCGGGAGCGGAACTCGCCGCTCGCCGTGTTCGGCAGGGTCGCGCGGCCCCCGAGCAGCTCGACGTCGGTGAGATCTCCCGCGCCGTCGAGTTCGAGACGCAGCTCGACCCGGTCGGGGAGGCAGGTGAGCACGAGGTCGCGTCGCGCCCACACCGAGCTGCCGAACCGCACGCGCAGCTCGACGCCGTCGGCGATCGGCGCCGCGTCGATCGCGAGCACGCGAAGGGTCTCGTCGGCGGCCCCGCGCACGTGGGCGGATGCGAGCAGCGAGAGGTCGCTCCACGTGCGGCCCGCGGCATCCTCGAGCCGGGCGACGGGGGCGCGCTTCAGCGCGGCGTCGACGTCGGCGAGCTCGAGGGCGTAGACATCCGTCTCGATGCGCAGCCGCGCCCCGTTCCGGATCGTGCGGACGGGCGGCGCGGCATCGCGGGGCATGCCCCGATCGTACCTGGCATCGTTCCCACATCGCGAGCGCGTCCCGTGAATCGGCGTTTGCCCGACAAACGGGCTGGGCGGGGAGGGGTCAGGCCGGGGGGCGGGCGGTCGAGCCGCGGCGGGCCATACCCGCAGGGAGGGTCACGACCTGCGTCTCGAGGTCGGGCTCGGCGATGCGGCGCAGCAGCAGGGCGACGGCCTCGGCCCCGAGCAGCGCGGCGTCCTGGGTGACCGCGGTCACCCCGGGCGTGACCATCGACATCCACGGGGCGTCGTCGAAGGCGACGAGCGAGAGGTCGTCGGGGATGCGCAGGCCGAGCGCCATCGCCGCCCGCCACGCGCCCTCGGCGAGCAGGTTGTTGGCGGCGAACACCGCCGTCGGACGGTCGGGGCGCGACAGCAGGCGGCGGGTGGCGGCCGTCGCGGCATCCGCGTCCCAGCCGGCGGAGAGCACGAGGTCGGGGTCGAGGGCGACACCCGCGGCATCGAGCGCGTCGGCATAGCCCGCCCGCCGGTCGCGGCCCGTCGTCCAGTCGGTTTCGTCGATCACGAGCGCGATGCGGCGGTGCCCGAGGCTCAGCAGGTGCTCGGTCGTCGCGCGGGCGGCGTGCCGGTTGTCGATCACGACGGCGTCGACGTCGCCGAACACGCGGTCGACCTCGACGACGGGAACGCGCTGCCGCTGCAGGAACGCCGCGGCGGCGTCGGCGACCGGCGTGAGCACGACCCCCGCGACGCGCGACGCGACGAACGCGTTCGCGGCCTTGAGCTCGCCCTCGGGGTCGCCCGCGTCGTCGACGAGGATCATCGTGTAGCCCGCCTCGCGGGCGGCGTTGCCCGCCCCCCAGGCGAGGTCGGCGTAGAAGGCGTTGCGCAGATCGGAGACGACGACCCCGAGCACGCGGCTCGACCTCTGCTTGAGGGATCGCGCGGTGGCGTCGACGACGTAGCCGAGCTCCTCGGCCGCCTTGCGCACCCGCTGCCGTACGGCATCCGCGACGTAGCCGTTGCCGGCGAGGGCACGCGAGGTGGTCGAGCGCGAGACGCCGGCGCGCTCCGCCACCTCTTTGATGGTGACGCGCGCGTGCGGATCGGGCTCCGGCATCCCGATCACCTCCTCGCCTCGACTTCCGTGAGCCTAATGCTCTACAGCTGCTGGGCGCGCACGAGTCGGGCGTACGTGCCGCCCGCCGCGAGCAGTTCGGCGTGCGGGCCGATCTCGGCGACGCGACCGCCCTCGAGCACGACGATGCGGTCGGCCGACTTGATCGTCGAGAGCCGGTGGGCGACGACGAGGGTCGTGCGCCCGGCGCGCAGCCGTTCGAGCGCCTCCTGCACCGCGCGCTCCGACTCGCTGTCGAGCGCGGAGGTCGCCTCGTCGAGCAGGAGGATGCGGGGGTCGCGGATGAGGGCGCGCGCGATCGCGAGACGCTGCCGCTGCCCGCCCGAGAGCCGGGCTCCCCGCTGCCCGACGACCGAGTCCCATCCGTCGGGCAGCTCGCGCACGAAGTCGAGCGCGTTGGCGTCCCGGAGCACGCGCTCGAGCTCCTCGTCGGACACGTTGCGCAGCCCGTACTGCACGTTCTCGCGGATCGACCCCTCGAACAGCACCGACTCCTGCGGCACGACGGAGAAGAACTGCCGCGCCTGGCGCAGATCGAGTTCGGCGGTGTCGCGCCCGTCGAGCAGGATGC
>CAMLMQ010000104.1 GCA_946481135.1 uncultured Microbacteriaceae bacterium | reverse complement strand
GTCCACGTCGAGCGTCACGCCACGCGTCCGCGCCGTCGGCCTCACGCGCTCGACCGCCGCCGCGACCAGGTCGCCGAGTTCGATCGGCTCGCGCGCGAAGTACTCCTCGCCCTCCTCCAGCCGTGCGGCGACGAGAGTCTCGTCGATGAGCGACTCGAGCCGCTCCGCGTTGCGCTCGACCGTCTGCAGCGCGCTCACGGCGGCCGGCGGGAGCTCGCCCGCTCCGCCGTCGACGAGCAGTTCGACGTGCCCCGCGATCGTGGTGAGCGGCGTGCGGAACTCGTGGTTCATCGTCACCATGATCTCGGTCTTCGCCCGGTCGAGGGCGCTCAGGCGGCGCATGGCCTCGTCGCGGGCCGAGAGCATCCGCCCGAGGAGGGCCTGCCGGAAGACGAGAGGCAGCGCGCCCAGCGCGACGGTCAGGGTCGCGAGCACGACCGCGACGAGCGACACCTCCATCCGCGTTCCCGCGACCAGCACGCACAGCCCGGCGACGACCGCGATCGCCGGTACCGGCATCACCAGCCTCCGCGGCGCAGTCGGGACCTCGCGCTCCTGGGATCCGGGTACCCCCGCGACCCACCACGCGAGCAGTCCGAGGCCGATCGCCCACGCCGCGTCCAGCGGCATCCCGGCGAGGTAGGCGGCATCGCTCTCGAGCAGCGCATACACGACGTCGGCGACGGCGAACACGACCAGGCCCGACACGAGCGCCCACCACCGTCGGCCGATGCGGATCGTCGGGAGGGAGATGACGCCCGCGATGACCGCCAGGAGGACGAGGTCGAGTACCGGGTATGACAGTGCGACGGCTGACGCGAGAGCGTCGCCGCCACCCGTCACGGCGCTGCGGATCACCGGGTCGAGCACGACTTCGAGAACAGCCGCCGCGCCGAGGGCGGCCACCCCCGTCTCCAGCAGCACCAGCCCCCGCACACCGTGGAGCCGCCCACGGAGGAGGAGCACGACGGCGGCGATCATGAGCGGGTAGAAGAGCAGGTAGGCGGCGTCGGCCGGTGAGGGGAACGGGAGGTACCCGTCGGCGTCCATCGCGAGCGAGTAGTAGGTGTCGCCGAGCGCGGTGAAGGTGACCCCGGCCGCCGCGAGCAGAACCGGCAGTCGCGCGACCGCGGTCGAGGCGGCGACGATCCAGAAGACGGCGGCGGGGATCCACTGCGTTGCGAGTGCGACGCCCACGTTGACGAGAGGTGTCGGCGTGCCTCCGCCCGCGACAAGGCCCACGACGTAGACGACATTGACGATGAGCGTCGAGACCAGGAGCACGGTGACGACGCGGTCGGCCGTCGGGGCCGTGGCCGCGCGCCGCAGCGCGGCCGAGCGCTGCACGGTCATGTCGGCAAACTAGCGCGCACTCGTCGACGCGCAGCAGCCCCACAACGGGGCGGCGCACGCGGCGCGCGCCGGGTCGGCGGTGCCACGAGGGCGGACGGTGTCACGATGGACGGATGCGATCCATCGTCTACGAAGGAACCGGCGCCTCCGACGTTCTGCGCCTCGTCGACCGCGAACCCGAGGTCCCCGGAACGGGCCAGGTGCGCGTGCGCGTCGCCGTCTCGGGCGTCAACCCGACCGATTGGAAGCGCCGCGTCGGTGCGACCGCCGGCGGGGAGCCCCGGTCGGTGCCCAACCAGGATGGGGCCGGCGTCGTGGAGGCGGTCGGCCCCGGCGTCGAGGGGCTCGCCGTCGGCGATCGCGTCTGGATGATGCTCGCCGCCCACGAGAACCCGCTGGGCGGCACGGCGCAGGAGCTCACCGTGCTCCCGCGCGAACGCGTGCACCCGTTGCCGGCCTCCGCCTCCTTCGATGTCGGCGCGAGCCTCGGCGTCCCCGCCGTGACGGCGCATCGGGCGCTGACGGTCGCGGAGGGCTTCCCGACGGCTCTCGCCCCGGGTGCGCTCACGGGCGCGACGGTGCTCGTCGCGGGCGGAGCGGGCGCCGTCGGCCACGCCGCCATCCAGCTCGCCCGCTGGGCGGGCGCGACGGTGCTCGCCACCACCTCGACGCCCGAGAAGGCGGCGCTCGCCTCGGCCGCGGGGGCCACCGCGACCATCGACTACCGAGCCGCGGACGCCGTCGACCGCATCCGCGGTCACGCCCCCGGCGGAGTCGATCTGATCGTCGAAGTCGCCGCCGGCGCCAACGCGGCCCTCGACCGCGCCGTGCTGAAGCCCGCCGGCACGATCTCGATCTACGCGAACGACGGCAACACGCCGTTCGAGCTTCCCGTGCGGGAGTACATGACGCTCAACGCGCGCCTGCAGTTCGTGCTGCTGTACACCGTGCCTCCTGCCGCCCTCGCGACGGCGGCCGCGGATGTCGTCGCGGCGATCGACGCGCTGCCGGTGGGGGAGACGGCCGGGTTGCCGCTCCACCGCTTCCCGCTCGAGCGCACCGCCGACGCCCACGACGCGGTCGAAGCCGGGGTGACCGGCAAGGTGCTCATCGACGTCGGTACCCTGGAGGGATGACCACCCCCATCCGCCTCGCCTCGACCGGCGAGCAACCCGGCGCCCGCCAGGTGCGTCCGGCGACGGAGGGCTGGTCGCAGAAGCTCGACACCGACGGCCGTCCGCTGCTGCAGTTCGCGAGCCCGAAGCGCGGCAAGCCGCCCGAGCATCTCGCCGACTGGACCCCGGAGGAGCGGCGCGAGAAGGTCGCCGCACTCGGCATGCCGCCCTTCCGCGCGAAGCAGCTCGCCACCCACTACTTCACGCACTACACGTCCGACCCGGCCGTCATGTCGGACCTGCCGGCCGCCGGTCGCGCCGACCTCGTCGCCGGACTGCTCCCGACGTTGCTCACCGAGCTGCGCCGTCTGGAGACCGATCGCGGCGACACGATCAAGTTCCTCTGGAAGCTGCACGACGGGGCTCTCGTCGAGTCGGTGCTCATGCGCTACCCGGGCCGCATCACCCTGTGCATCTCGAGCCAGGCGGGATGCGGCATGAACTGTCCGTTCTGCGCGACCGGTCAGGCGGGGCTCACCCGCAACCTCTCGACGGCGGAGATCGTCGACCAGGTCGTGCGGGCCAACCGCGTCATCGCCGACGGACAGCTCGGCGGCAAGAAGGCGGGCGACCACTCGGCCGAGCGCGTGTCGAACATCGTCTTCATGGGCATGGGCGAGCCGCTCGCCAACTACGCGCGGGTGATGCGCGCCATCCGCACGATGGTCGCGCCGCAGCCCGAGGGGCTCGGGATGAGTGCGCGCGGCATCACCGTCTCGACGGTCGGACTCGCTCCGGCCATCGGCAAGCTCGCGGCAGAGGACATCCCGGTCACCTTCGCGCTGTCGCTGCATGCCCCGGACGACGAGCTGCGCGACGAGCTCATCCCGGTGAACTCGCGCTGGAAGGTCGACGAGGTGCTCGATGCCGCGCGCGCCTACTTCGACGCGACGAAGCGGCGCGTGTCGATCGAGTACGCCCTCATCAAGGACATGAACGACCACGGCTGGCGCGCCGACCTGCTCGGCGACAAGCTCAACGCCCGCGGCCGTGGGTGGGTGCACGTCAACCCGATCCCGCTCAACCCGACGCCGGGATCGATCTGGACGGCGAGCTCCCCGGCCGTTCAGGACGAGTTCGTGCGTCGGCTTGAGGCGAAGGGCATCCCGACGACGCTGCGCGACACGCGCGGCACGGAGATCGACGGCGCGTGCGGGCAGCTCGCCGCCGCCGACGACGCCTGAGCTTCTCCCGCTTGCGGGACTTTCGACCCGGGGCGACCGGCCCGGCGGACCGCAGACTCTCCCCATGACACGCACCTATGTAGTGACCGGAGCGGCGAGCGGGATCGGCAAGGCGACGTCGGAGTTGCTTGTCGAACGCGGCCATCGGGTCGTCGGCGTCGACCTGGCGTCCACCGACGTCGCCGCCGACCTCTCCACCCCCGACGGCCGCGCGGCGATGGTCGCGAAGGTCGGCGAGCTCACCGACGGACACATCGACGCGATCATCGCGAACGCGGGGCTGGCGTCGCCGACGGCGGCCACCGTCGCGGTCAACTACTTCGGTGCGTTGGCGACCCTCGACGGCCTGCGGCCGCTCCTCGCGGGGTCGCCCGCGCCGCGTGCCGTCGCGACGGCGTCGATGGCGTCGCTCTTCCCGCCGGACGACGAGCTGCTCGACGCCCTCCTGGCGCACGACGAGCCGGCCGCGCATCACCGGGCGCTCGAACTGGAGAAGGCCGGCGGCGACCAGGCGAACCTCATCTATGGCACGACGAAGCGTGCGCTCGCGCGTTGGATCCGCCGCACCGCGCCGACCGACGAGTGGGCCGGAGCATCGATCCCGCTCAACGCGATCGCTCCCGGCGTCGTTGCGACCCCGATGACCGCGGGTCTCACCGCCACCGAGGAGGCGCGCACGGCGCTGCTCAAGATGGTGCCGATGCCCCTCGGGGGAATCTTCGAGCCGCGGGACGCCGGCTACCTCCTCGCCTGGCTGACGAGCGAGGAGAACGCCCACCTGTGCGGTCAGGTCGTCTTCATCGACGGCGGGTCGGACGCCGTCATCCGGGGCGACGCGACCTGGTGATCGCGCGGCCGCGGGTCGGGCGCGTCTGACGGTCAGTTCGCCGTGAGACGACGGACGGCCGTGACGAGCGCGCGGCGATGGTCGGCCACGCGGCCCGGGTCGTCGGGGCTGCGCCCGTCCGCCGCGAGCAGCCCCGACGGCGTGAGCTGCCAGGTCTGCGCGAGGGCGTAGACGAAGGAGAGCAGGTCGACCGCGCCGTCGCCGCCGAGGAGCTCGACCTTCGCGCGGTAGCTCTCGGCCGGCTCGCGCGCCGCCTCCGGGCGTTCGAGATGCGCCCACAGCGCGAGCCGTAGCGCCGACGGGTCGGCGAGGTGGTGGTCAAAGAGGTCGGCCGCCCAGCCGGGGAGGTCGTCGGGGCGGGGCGGCACCGCGTCGGCGAGCGAGCGGAGCGCGGCGGCGACGGAGGCGTCGAAGAGTGCCGCCTTGTCGCCGAAGTAGGCGTAGATCATGCGCACGTTGGAGCCGGCCGATGCGGCGACGCGGTCGATCCGTCCCCCCGCGAGACCGTGGGCGGCGAACTCGCCGATGGCGGCGTGGAGGATGCGCGCGCGGGTGGCGTCGGCGTCTCGCGGGGTCACGGTGCTAGTGTATAAGTAAACAGATACTTACAGGGAGGATCGCGTGAGCGAGGACATCCGTCGCGCCCTGCGGATCACGCCCGCGTCGAGCGCGCGAGAGCGCACCGTCGACATCACGACGATCGGCGCCCGCAGCGGACGCCCGCGGCGGATCGAGATCTGGTTCTACCGAGCGGCCGGTCGCATCTACCTGACGACGACGCCCGCGCGTCGCGACTGGTACGCGAACATCGTCACGAACCCCGAGTTCACGTTCCACCTGAAGCACGGCGTGCGCGCCGACCTCCGCGCGATCGGCACGCCCATCACCGACCCCGCGCATCGGGAGGCCGTGTTCCGCTCGGTCATCGACGACCTCAACCAGCCGCGCAACCTGGCGGGCATCCCGCAACCGGTCGCGCCGCTCGAGGCGTGGCTCGCCGGCAGTCCGCTCGTGCTCGTGGAGTTCCCGGGCCTCGACTGAGGCCCGCCGTCAGTGCGGCAGGGCGGCGAGGGCGCGGGTCATCGACGAATCGAGCCCCCATCGCGTCGCGAACGTGCGTGCGGCATCCTCGCGATCTCCGGACAGGGGCGTGAGCCGGGCGTCCACGGAGGGCAGGTCGAGGTCGCGCACGACCTCGACGACGGCCGGCGCGACGGTGAGGTACTCGGATGCCGCGAGCAGCTTCGCGCGCACGCCCGGTGCGATCGCCGCCGACGGATCGTTCGCGGCGGCCACGATGCCGTCGAGGTCGCCGAACGCGCGGAGCAGACCCGCCGCGGTCTTCTCGCCGACACCCGCGACTCCCGGGAGCCCGTCGGAGGGGTCGCCGCGCATCGCCGCGAAGTCGGCGTACTGGCGCGGCTCGATCGCGTACTTCGCCTCGACCGCGGCACCGTCGAGGATCTCGAGGTTCGCCATCCCGCGGCCCGTGTAGACGACCCGCACCCCGCGCGCGTCGTCGACGAGCTGGAAGAGGTCGCGGTCGCCCGTGACGACGTCGACCGGCATCGACGCGGTCGAGGCGAGGGTGCCGATGACGTCGTCGGCCTCGTGTTCGGCGGCGCCGACGATCGGGATGCCGAGCAGCACGAGCGCCTCGGCGATGAGCGGCACCTGCACGGTGAGCGGGTCGGGCACGACCTCGACGTCGGGACCCGCCTCGACCACCTCGGCCACCCGGTGGGTCTTGTACGACGGGATGAGGTCGACCCGCCACTGCGGACGCCAGTCGTCGTCCCAGCACGCGACGACGTGCGTCGGCGAGAACTGGGCGACGAGACGCGCGACCATGTCGAGCGTGCCGCGCACCGCGTTGACGACCGTTCCATCAGGCGCGGTGACGGTGTCGGGCACGCCGTAGAACGCCCGGAAGTACAGTCCCGCCGTGTCGAGCAGCATGAGGCGATCGGTCACGACCGCCATGCTGTCACACCGTCCGGACGTCGAATCTGTGCGGCCGCCGCTGCGACTGAGTGGTTGTCACTCATGGCCGCGCGGGGTCGGTCCTGGTTGGGTGGGGCACTCATGCCGACGGAGGCCTTCCTCCGTCCGACGCGAGGAGAGAACCGTGCCCCAAACGTCCATCCGTCCCCTGCTCGCCGGCATCGCCGCGATCGCGTTGCTGACCGGCTGTGCCGCCTCGGGTCCCGAGCCCGAAGCTCCGCCCGTCGCGGAGACCCCGGCCGGTGCGGAGTCGGCGCCCGCCGCCGCACCGGACGCCGACGTCGAGCTGCCCCCGACGTACCCGGTCGACGCCGTGCCGATCGTCGCGGGGACTCTTCTCTCGGCCGACGACGCCGGCATCCTCTGGAACGTCGTCGTGCGCCCCGATGCCGAACCGGTCGACGCCGCGGACGACGCGGAGGCGACCCTCACGGGCCTCGGCTTCGAGGTCACCGCGCGTGTCGACGACAACCGCGCCTATCGCAGCGACGTCTACGACGTGAACGTCAACCTGCACGACGACGGCACGCTGTCGTACACGGTGCGTCCGCGGTGATGCCGGGCTCCGACGCTCACACGGGTCGCGGGCGCGGGCGGGAGTCGCCGCCCGCGGCGAGGCGCATGAGGTCGCTGTCGAGACGGATGCCGGGGTCGTTGGTCGAGCCGAACTGCGTCTGGTAGCGGGTCGCGTTTCCGGCGCGCACCGTGCCCGCGACGTCGGCTTGCACGAGGGCGAGCAGCTCGAGCGCGGCGCGGTCGATGCGGGTGGTGAGGGCCGAGTCGCCCCAGTCCTCGGGGGCGGCGAAGAGGGCGGTCGGCACCGTCATCGCGCGCAGGTACCCGAACATCCCGCGCATCTGGTCGTCGGCGACGAGGGCGTGACGCGACGTACCGGCGGTCGCCGCGAGCACGACGGGCGTGCCGATGAGCGCGTCGGTGTCGAGGATCTGGAAGAACGACGTGAACAGGCCGCTCGGCCCGGCCGCGTACACCGGGGTGGCCGCGACGAGCGCGTCGGCGCCCGCGACGGCGTCGAGCGCGGCACGCAGCGCGGGGCTCACGTGCTGCGCGACGAGGGCCGTCGCGACATCCGTCGCGAGCCCGCGCAGGTCGACCGTGCGCACCGCGAGGTCGAGCTCGTGCTCGGCCGCGAGCGCCGAGATGCGCTGGGCCGTGCGGTCGGCGAGCAGGCGCGTCGACGAGGGGTCGCCCGTGCCGGCGTTGATCACCACGAGGTTCGTGGTCATGATTCCTTCTCCTTCGTCCCGAGCAGGGCCCGGGTGATCCTCTGCAGTTCGCGCAGGTCGGCGTCGTCGACGCCCGTCGCCGTCATCGCGGCCGCGACATCCTGCGCGTGCGCCCGGCCGACCTCCCGCTGGCGCGCGCGGCCGGACTCGGTGAGCGTGAGGCGCACGACGCGGCGGTCGCCCGGGTCGACGCAGCGCTCCACGAGGTCGCGTTCGACGAGCCGGTCGACCATCCGCGACAGGGCGGGCTGGCTGAGCAGCACGCGCCGATGCAGATCGGTGAGCCGCACGGGCGCGTCGGCCTTGGCGAGCGCGTAGAGCACGTCGTACTCCTTGAGCGAGACGTCGCCCCAGATGGGCGCGGCCGCGAACGACTTCATGAACGTCGCGTGCACCGTGAGCAGCGACTCCCACGCGTCGTTCGCGAGGCGCGCCCGCCCGGACATCAGGCGGCCGCCGTGTCCTGGTAGGGCGACCCGCCGGTCACGTTGTCACCGCGGTTGGCGTTGGGGCGCGGCTGCCGCGGCTCGGCGTCGCCGTACTTGGCGGTGACGAGCGACGCGTGCGTCGGGGCGTCGGGCACCTCGGGGTCGCGCCGCGCCGCGAGCTCCCTGCGGAGCGCCGGCACGACCTCGCCGCCGAGCAGCTCGAGCTGCTCCAGCACCATCCCGAGCGGGAGCCCGGCGTGGTCGATGAGGAACAGCTGTCGCTGGTAGTCGCCGAACGACTCCCGGAAGGTCAGCGTCTTGTCGATGACCTCCTGCGGCGAGCCGACCGAGAGCGGGGTCTGCGCGGCGAAGTCCTCCATCCGCGGGCCGTTGCCGTAAACCGGCGCCTCGTTGAAGTACGGACGGAAGGTGTTCCAGGCATCCTGCGACTTCCTCGCGATGAACGCCTGACCGCCGAGCCCGACGATCGCCTGCTTCGCGGTGCCGTGGCCGTAGTGCTCGAAGCGCTGACGGTAGAAGTCGATGAGCCGCATGTAGTGCTCCTTCGGCCAGAAGATGTGGTTCGCGAAGAATCCGTCGCCGTAGTACGCGGCCTGCTCGGCGATCTCCGGGGTGCGGATGCTGCCGTGCCACACGAACGGCGGCACGTCGTCGAGCGGGCGCGGCGTCGACGTGAACCCCTGCAGGGGCGTGCGGAAGTTGCCCTCCCAGTCGACGACGTCCTCCCGCCACAGACGGTGGAGCAGGTTGTAGTTCTCGAGCGCCATCGGCAGGCTCTGCCGGATGTCCTGACCGAACCACGGGTAGACCGGGCCGGTGTTGCCGCGGCCGAGCATGAGGTCCATGCGACCGTCGGAGAGGTGCTGCAGCATCGCGTAGTCCTCGGCGATCTTCACCGGGTCGTTCGTCGTGATGAGCGTCGTCGATGTCGTCAGGTGCAGCGTCGTCGTGGCGGCGGCGATGTAGGCGAGGAACGTCGTGGGGGAGGAGGAGAAGAACGGCGGGTTGTGGTGCTCGCCGATCGCGAAGACGTCGAGGCCCACCTCCTCGGTCTTCTTCGCGATGGCGACGGCATCCTTGATGCGCTGCGCCTCGCTCGGGGTCTCGCCCGAGACCGGGTCGCGCGTGATGTCGCTGACCGAGAACACTCCGAACTGCATGGGGATCACATCTTTCCTGCTGAGGTAGTTATATGCGTTTGCATGGAAGTGTAACGCGGCGGGCATCCCGGTATTCCCCGAGCCCACGTGAGGGATGCCGAGAACGCCGATATGCGTCGAGCCCACGTGCGATCTCCCACGTCGCCGACGCGAATCGAGGGAGTCGAGGCCAGAAGGCTCAGGCGGTCGCGAGTTTCATGGTCGCCTCGGCGCGCGAGGCGAGCGTGGTCGCGGTGGCGACGATGGCGCTCCGCATCGCTGCGGCGGCGGCCGTAGGTGCGACTCCGCTCGGGGTCGCAAGGCTGATCGTGCGGGTGAGCGCGGGCGCCGTGAGTCGCACCGAGCGCAGTCCCGGACGGTCGAGCAACACGATCGCGGGCACGATCGCGATGCCGA
>CAMLMQ010000103.1 GCA_946481135.1 uncultured Microbacteriaceae bacterium | reverse complement strand
GAGCACCTGCTCGGTCTGCGCGACGCCGAGCGCGGCGGTCGGCTCGTCGAGGATGACGACCCGCGCCTTCTTGAGAACGGCGCGGGCGATCGCGACGGTCTGGCGTTGACCGCCCGACAGCGACGAGACCTTCTGCCGCACCGACTTCACGGTGCGCACCGAGAGCGAGCGCAGCGTGTCCGACGCCTCCTTCTCCATGAGGCCTTCGTCGAAGGTTCCGAACGACGTCTCCTCGCGGCCGAGGAACATGTTCTGCACGATGTCGAGGTTGTCGGCGAGCGCGAGATCCTGGTAGACGACCTCGATGCCGAGCCGCGACGCCTCACGTGGGCTGTGCAGGTGCACCTCCGCGCCGTCGAAGCGCACGATTCCGGCGTCGTAGGGCTGCACGCCCGCGAGTCCCTTGATGAGCGTCGACTTGCCGGCGCCGTTGTCGCCGACGAGGGCGGTGACCTTGCCGGGGTAGGCCTTGAGGTTCACCCCCTTGAGCACGCTCACGGGGCCGAAGCTCTTGACGACCCCCTCGAGTTCGATGATCGGCACGTCCATGCCCTGGTTCCTTTCGACGTCGTTGTCGCGTGCAGTCAGTCTGTCGCGACGCCCCCCGCGGGGGAAGTGAAGGCGGGGCTCCGGGCCGACCCCTGCGGGTGGCCCGGAGCCCCTGATACTTCAGTGCACGGCTGGGTCAGCTGATGCCGAACTCGGCGCACTTGGCGGCGACGTCTCCGGCGCACACCTCGGCGGCCGAGGCGTCGCCGGCGTCGATGACGTCCTTGACGTTCTCGGGACGCGTGTAGACGGGCGCGACCGTGATGAACGGCGTGCCGTCGTCGAGCTCGAGGTCGGCGTCCGGGGTCTCGCCGTTCAGCAGGGCGATCGCGGTCTCGACCGCGGCGTCCGCCTCGAGCTTGACCGGCTTGTAGACCGTGGCCCACTGCTTGCCCAGGAGCACGTTCTGCAGACCGGCGACCGACGCGTCCTGACCCGAGACCGGAACAACGAGGTTGTTCTTGTCGAGGATCGTGATGACGCCCGCGGCGTTGGTGTCGTTGGCCGCCCAGACCGCGTCGACGACGCCGCCGTTGGCGGTCAGCGCCTGCTCGAAGTTGGTCGCCGACTTGTCGCCGTCCCAGACTCCCGGGGGCTCCGCCACGGCGGTGATGCCGGCGGCCTCCATGACCTCGACCGCGCCTTCGCGGAACATGGCCGCGTTGCCGTCGGCCGCGTCACCGCCGATGTAGAAGACCGCGGCGGTGGCCGGGTCCTTGCCGGCGGCCTCGAGGCCTTCGACGACGGCCTGACCCTGCAGGCGGCCGACCTCGACGTTGTCGAACGACACGTAGTAGTCGGCGCCCGGGATGGGACGGTCGTAGGCGATGACCGGGATGCCCTCGGCCGAGGCCTTCTCGGCGACCGCGGCGCCGGCGCCGTTGTAGTCGACGAGCAGCATCACGCCGCAGCCCTGCGAGAGCTGCTGGTCGGCGATGGTGGCGTACTTGTTGGTGTCGCCCTGAGCGTTCTGGATGTCGGTCTCGAAGCCGGCGGCCTCGAGCCCCTCCTGCAGGTACTTGCGGTCGAGCGTCTCCCAGCGCGGCGAGGAGGCCGCGTCGGGAAGGATCACGCACGCACGGGTCGCGTCGGCGTCGCCGCCGCCGTCCCCGGTCGCACATCCGGCCAGTGCCGCTGCCGAGAGACCGGCGATCGCGACAACGGAGATCAATGAAGCACGCTTCACGGTTCTCCCCTTCTTCATCGAAGTGAGGTTCGCCCCTCGTGGCTCCCCGTCGTCCTCGACGGGGCATGCCCATGGTGCCGCGTATTGAGTTCAAGTAGTGAATCAATCGGTCACGTTTCGGTAACGTTCGAGCCCGAAACTTCCGATGGGCGGGAATCGCGACGGTTCCGCGTTCGAAAGATGCAGGGAAGGGGGGCGCGTGGGTCAGTCCGCCGTCGCGCCCACTGCTCGGAAGGCCTGCACGATCCCGGTGCGGGTGGAGACGTCGAGGCGGTCCTTGAGCACCGCGACATGCTTCTCGACGGTCTTGTCGCTGATTCCGAGTGTCGTGGCGATCTCGGAGTTCGACGCCCCGACCGCCACGAGCATCCCGACCTGGCCTTGCCGGAGCGTCAAGCGGAGGTCCGGCATCGCGTCGGGGGTGTGCACGGGGAGAACCGCGGCGTCGAGGTCGGCCCGACGCGACACCCCGAGAGCGCGCATCGCCTTCGCGACATAGCCCTCCACCGTGCGCACGCCGAGGAACAACTCGGTCGCGATCTCGCGGTTGGTGAGCCCCGCGGCGGCGAGGGTCGCGACCTCGAGCTCGCGCGTGGAGAGTTCGATGCCGCCCTCGGGATCCGGCGGCCGGAAGAGCTGCACGGCCCGCACGCGAAGCGCCGCGACCCGTGCCCGTGTCGCGAACTCCTCGACCTCGGCGAGGGCGTCGTACGCGCCGGGGCGGTGGCCGCGTTCGACCGCCCGGGCGAGCGACAGCCAGCGCGTGCGCATGACCTCGAAGTGAATACCGCCGTCGGCTTCGCGCACCGGGGTCGCATCCTCCGACTCCCGCAGCGCACGCAGCCGTTCCGCGATCGCCCGCTGCCACGGCGAGGGCATCATGTGGGCGACGATCCGCTCCATCCGCGCGGCGGTCTCGGCGTCGCCGTCGGCGAGGGCTGCGGTCGCGAGCACCTCCGCGACCCAGGCGCGGTTGTTGTGCGTGAAGTAGAGCTCGTCGAGTCCGCCCTCGGAGGTCGCGACCCGGCGGGCCGCGTCGAGGTCGCCGTGGCCGGCGAGCATGACGGCGGCGGCCGAGATCATCCCGTGCCCGTGCATGCGACGGTTGCGACGCCAGTCGCCGGTGAGCAGCTCGGTCTCCACCTCTTCCAGTTCGTCCGGGGGACTCGTGTGGGTCATGACCGAGAGCAGGTACTGGGTGCCGCGTGCTGTCAGCCACCATCCCGAGTTGCCGACCGTCCGGAAGCCGCGCGCCGCAGCCTCGAGCGGCCCCGCGGCCTCGTCGATCCGGGCCGCAGCGGTGAGCGACACGCCCGCGGCGTAGTCGAGATACGGGTCCAGGGCGCGGGTGCCGACGCCGTGGAACGCCGTCCGCACCGCCTCGGCGGACACGATCGCTCGGTCCTCGAACGAGTGGGCGAGGAAGACATGCGGCGCGTACACGGCGATGTCGACGTGATGGGCGAGCTCGTCCGGGTCGGCCCGCTCGAGGATCGCCCGCATGCGCGCGTCGAAGCGCTCGACGAGTGCGAGTTGCGCATCCCACGAATCCGCCGACGGCGGCCCCGCCCAGCCCGTGGCGGGTTCGATCCCGTCGCGGGCGAGGCGCGCGTAGATCACCGCGAGGAGGTACCGGAGGGAGACCTCCTCGCCCACGTCGGTCGACCAGTCGTGCGGGGCGAAGGTCGGCTCGAAGGCGACCCCGAGGGCGCGCTGATCCTGCGCGCCGGGCGGGACGGGACGCTCGCGCAGCAGGCTGTCCAGGCGATCGTGGGCCCGGCGGTCGGCTCCCGCGAGCTGCTCGTAGCGTGCGAGCCGCACGAGCGCCCCGGGGTGCGGTGACGCCAGGAGAGCCTGTGCCGCGTCGCCCTGCGCCAGATCGACGAGGGTCCCCTCGCGCAGCGCCCGCCACTCCTCGTCGAGGAGTCGGTCCCACCCTTCGTCGCCCATCTCGCACCACCTCGGTGGACAGGGTAGGAGATACCCGGGGGGACACCGTATCCGGAGACCGTTCTGCCTGTGGATTGCGTAGGAACCCCCATAGCCCGGGCTCCGCTCCGTCGCCCACACTCGTGCCGTGACCTCGATGACGCCTGCCCGCCGACCGCTCCTGACGATCTCCGCGCTCCTGGGCGCGGGACTCGTCGCCGCATCGCTCCTCACGGCCGCCCCGGCGCGGGCGGTCGGGCTCGAGTGCGTGTGGACGGGAGCCGGTGCGGATGCCAACTGGTCGACCTCCGCCAACTGGGCGGACTGCGCCGGGGCTGCTCCCGGTGAGGACGACCACCTCACGTTCCCGGACGGGCCGGCGGTGCTCGCGACCACCAACGACCTGGTCGGGGTCACGCTGGCGTCGGTGGACTTCGCGGGCGCCGGTTACTCCGTCACCGGGTCACCCGTGCGCACGGCGGGCTTCTCGGTGGGCGGCGCCACGACGATGGACGCCGACCTGCAGCTCGTCGTGCCCGCCGGGACGAGCACGTTCCCGATCGCGGGCGACCTCTCCTTCGGTGCGCTCTTCGCCATCGACCTCGAGCAGGCGGCCGGGTCGACGGCCGAGTTCGTGCTCGCGGGAGCGGTTCTGAATGCGCGTTTCGCGGGCGACGCCGAGACCCTGCGCATCGCCGGGTCAGGAACCGTCGAGCTCTCGAACCTGCTCTACCCCGGTGCGGTCGAGCTCGCCGGTGTCGTGCAGCTGCGCTGCGGCGGGCCCGTCACCTGTGGCGGCGCGGGTGATCCCCTCGCCCTCCTCGACGGGTCGTCTCTCCTGCTCACCGCCGCCACGACCTTCCCGCGGCCCGTCACGATCGCCTCGACCGCGTCTCCCGCGGTGGACGCGAACGGGTTCGCGCTCGACTTCGCGCATCCGGTCACGGTCGGGGCGACCGCCGTCGTGCGGGGAGGACCCGTGGGCTCGGAACTCGAGTTCACGGGCGGTCTCTCGCTCGGCTCCCATGACCTCACGGTGCTCGGCTCCGCGACCGTGCCGGGGTTCGCCCAGGTCACGAGCGCGCCCGACGCGACGTTGCGAGTGGGGTCCGCGGCCGAGTCCGGCGCACTCGTGATCGACGAGGGTCAACTCGGCCATCTCGGGACGACCGAGGTGACCGGATCCGGGTCCCTCCTCGTCGCCGACGACGCCCTCGCCCTCGGCCCGGTGGCGAGCGCCCCGACGATCGTCTCCGCGGGGGCGGTGCTCGGCACGAACTCGGTGATCTCCCTCGGAGAGTCGCTCGAGGTGGCGGGCGGCACCGTCGCGGCGCTGACCTCGGGAGCGTCCCTCACGCTCGAGGACGTCGCCTTCGGCGGGGAGGTGCGCTTCGAGACCCGGGCCTCGGCGTCGAGCCTCGTGATCGAGAATCTCACGGGCGGCGCCCAGACGGTGACGCTCGCGAGCTTCGGCTCCGACGCGCCCATCATCATCGACAGCACCGGCGTGAGCGCGCACACGGGCGCGACCGTCGCGGCCACGGGATCCGTGCAGCTCGACCGCGACCTCGCGATCCCGGGCGAGTTCGTGATCGTGGATGCCGCCGTCACGACGCTGCACACCAACTCCGTCGACCTCCACGACCTGATCGCCGACACCGCCGGGGTGACCTTCACCGGCGCCGGGTCGTTCGTGCTCAACGACAACGAGGCGGTCCGCTCGCTCACCGGCACCGTCGGCACGCTGCAGTTCGTGGCCGCGGAGTCGGGACTGCACATCGTCGGCGCCGACGCGACCGCGTTCAACGGTGAGATCGTCGGTGGGGGAACCCTGCACCACGAGGGCAGCGGCTCGCTCCACCTGCTCGCCGATTGGACCGTGGCCGCCGCCGGATCGGACCTCATCGTCGCGGACGGCGTCGTGCGGGTCGACGGCTACCTGCCGCTGACCACCGTGACGGTGCAGGGGGAGCTCCGCGGTGTCGGCGCGGTGCGGGATCTCGTGCTCGACGGCGGCCGCCTCGCCGCCGGCGGCTCCCCGGGCTGCTTCACGGCGCTCGGCGACCTCACGGGCTCGGGCGAGATCGTGGCCGAGATCGGCGGCGACACCCCGTGCACCGAGTTCGACCGCATCCGCCCCACGACGCAGAACCTCGGCACGGTGACCTGGGTGCCGGTCCTCGTGGGCGGTTTCACGCCCGCGATCGGCGACGAGTTCCGCATCATCGAGGCCCCCGACGGCGGCACCCCGATCACCGCGACGCAGGTGTCGGCCGGCGGCGTCCAATTCGACGTCGTGCCCGACGGCGCGGACGTGCTGCTGCGAGTCGTGTCCATTCCGTCCGGCGGCGGGGGGCTCGCCGTCACGGGCGCCGAGACGACCCTGCTCCCCGTCGGGCTCGCGCTGCTCGCGCTCGGGGGGCTCCTCGTCGCGGTGAGGGCTCGAGCCGGTAGAACGCGAACGGAATAGCCGACAGCAGACACGACGCCGCGGGCACGAGGGTGATCGCGATCCACACCGTCTGCTGCATGGACGGCGTGACGACGACGCCCTCCTCGTAGCCCGCGAGCACGACGAAGAGCCCGAAGACGAGCACCGAGAGAGCGCTCATGACCTTCGTGACGAACGTCAGCGTGGCGAACGAGATGCCGTCGTTGCGCACGCCGGTGCGTTCCTCGGCGTCGTCGACGGCATCCGCGATCATCGTCGTCTGCGAGACGAGGAACACCCCGAGCGCGAGTCCCGTGACGAAGATGAACGCGGTCAGCACGACGAGGTCGGCGAACCCGACGAGGTACATCGCGACGTACACGCCGGCCGAGGCGAACGACGACGCGAGGATGAGGGTGCGCCCGGTGAACCGACGCAGCAACAGGGGCGTCGTGAACGACGCGATCACCATGCCGAGGATGATGCCCGCCCCGACGATCGTGAAGACGGTCTCGTCGGCGTAGGCGATGACGACGAACACGGCGCCGCCGGACTGCACGATGTAGCGCCCCGCGCCGAGGATCGAGCCGGCGAGCACGAGCAGCAGCGGCCGGTTCGCGAAGAGTGCCGCGAAGAGCTGCCGGATGCTGAGCGGATCGGTCGTGATCGCGCGCTCGCGCGGCACGAAGAAGGCGAGCAGGTACAGCCCCATCCCGAGCACCGCGACGACGATGACGGCGCGCGTCCACCCATCGCCGGTCGTCTGCGCACCGAAGCTGAGCGCGTTCGCGAGGTACGGCATCCCGAGCGTCGCGAGTCCGAGCGCGATCGCCCCGAACGCGCGGACCGCCCCGATCGTCCGGGCGCGGAGGTCGCGCTCGGGGAACGCCGAGCCGATGAGGCCCCAGAGCGGCACGTCGCATGCGGCGTACACGAGGCCCCACACGAGGTAGCAGACGGCGAAGTACCAGAGCTGGGCGGTCTCGTCGACGTCGGGCACCGCGAACACGAGGATCGAGAACAGCGCGACCGGCGCCGCCGAGAAGAGCACGAACGGCCGCAGCTTGCCCCAGCGCGTGCGCGTCATGTCGATGATGCTGCCGACGACCGGGTCGGCGATCGCGTCGACGATGCGGGCGACCGTGAGCACGACGGTCACGACCGCGATGCCGGCGGTCGACAGGCCCACGTACTGCACGAGGTAGAGCAGCAGGAACGTCGTGATGGTCGCGTAGACGAGGTTCTGGCCGAAGGCCGCGGTCACGATCGCGACGCTCTGGGCCCGGCGCGACGGCTCTGTCATGGCCGCAGCCTAGGGCGTCCGATCGCGGGTTGAGTAGCGCCCGCCGCAGGCGGACGCGTATCGAAACCGGGAGCGCACACTCGGGGTTTCGAGACGCGTGCCGCTGCGCGGCGCGCTCCTCAACCCGCGGAGGGAGCGGGAGGCGTGAGCCTGACCGTGACGATCTGGAACGGACCGAGTTCGAGGCGGTCGAGGTCGGCGTCGCCGAGCGGCCGCTCGAGCAGGTCGGTGAGGCTCGCGCGGTGGTGCGTGATGGTGGTGCGCAGCGCCGTCGTGGTGGCGCGGCCGAGGCTCTCGTAGAGCCGCACGATCACGCCGTCGCCGTCCTCGGCGGGCTTGAGCGTCTCGACGACGACCCCCGGATCGCTCGTCGTCGCGGCCGCCGGGAACGCGATCCCGGGCTCGACGCGCAGGGGGTGGTTCATCCGGTAGCCGTCGCGGATCACGTCGGCGAGCCGATCCGGGGCGAACGGCCGGAACGCGTAGACGAACTCGTGGATGCCGCGGTCGGCGGTCTTGTCGGGGAACGTGGGGGAGCGCAGCAGCGTGAGCGACAGCAGCCCCGACTTCGCCCGGTGCCCGTACTTCGAGTCGTTGAGTACGGCGAAACCCCCGTCGGGGGTGTCGGTGGCGATCCAGTGATGCGCGCAGATCTCGAACTGGGCGCGCTCGACCGCGGTCGCCTCGGTCGTCGGCCGGGCGATGTGCCCGAACTGGATGGCGCTCTTCGAGACGTCGCCGTAGCGCGTCGGGCGGAAGTCGGCGCGCAGCATGCGGTGGGTCGCGCGCCAGTCGATGCGGGTCTCGAACCGCACGAGCTCCGACCCCGCCTCGACGATCACACGCTGCTCGATCGTCGATCGCCCGAACCGGTACACGTGCCGCCGCACGGCGGTGGGGCCATCGACTTCCCACGTCACGTCGCGTGGACGCAGGACGCGCGGCCGTCGGCGCAGGTAGCGGATGCCGATGTCCCACGCGTCCCACGGCCACTGGTACGGGTCGCGGTGCAGCACGAGCCGGTTGAGTCCGTCGCGGGCGTGCTCGGTGCCGGCGGCGTCGCGGCACGAGACGATCTCGCCCGACCGGCCGAACCGCAGCGTGAGCGTCCCGTTCGAGAGGGTGTCGGCATCCGCCCGCAGCTCGGGGTGCGCGGGCTCGGGGTCGAGCGCTGCGGCGGCGTACGGCTCGAGCCGGGCCCGGAACCACGAGCGCCCGACCCGCAGCGGCTCGTCGCGCGCGACGGGGGAGAGGTTGACGGCGCCCGGCGTGTCGCCGTCGCGCGGCAGCGCCGCGACGAGCGGCGCGGCGAGGTCGTCGAGGGCGCCCGACACCCGGCGCAGCTCGTCGACCGCCTCGCGCGACACCCGCGCGATCGACGACCCCGGGAGGATGTCGTGGAAGTGGTGCAGCAGCACGTCGCGCCAGTGCGGCTCGAGGTCGACGTGCGTGCCGGTCAGGGCGGCGAGCGCCTCGACCTCGTGCAGCTTCCGTTCGGCGATGCGGTTGTGCTTCTTGACGGCCGCGTTCGTCGTGTAGGTGCCCTGATGCGCTTCGAGGTAGAGCTCGCCGTCGTAGCGATGCTCGACGTCGAGCGTCTCGAGCTCTCGGAAGAAGTCGCCCGCCCGCGAGTACTCGACCTTCGGCAGGCCGCGCAGGTCGTGCTCGCGGCTCGTCACCTCGTGGTGGATCTCGCCCGGGCCGCCCCCTCCGTCGCCCGACCCGTAGACGAGCAGCGCGGCGCCGAGGTCGCGTTCGGGGTAGCGCTTCAGACCGCTGAGCAACCCGTCGGCCGCGCCGCGCGAGTTGTAGTCGCCCTCGGGGGGCATGTGCACGAGCACCGTCGAGCCGTCGATGCCGGCCCAGTGGAAGCTGCGGAACGGGTGGTCGTTGAGGGTGTTCCACGCGAGCTTGATCGTCTGGAACCAGTCCATCCCGGTGCCCCGCAGGATCTGCGGCAGGGCGCCCGAGTAGCCGAACGTGTCGGGCAGCCAGCACAGCCGCAGCTGCTCGTCGGTGAGCCCGAAGTGCTCCTGCAGATAGCGGCGACCCACGACCGCCTGCCGCACGAGCGACTCGCCGCCCGGCAGGTTGGTGTCGGTCTCCACCCAGAACGACCCCTGCAGTTCGAGCCGCCCGGCGGCGACGGCGTCGCGGATCCGGTCGAAGAGCTGAGGATGCCGCTGCCGCATCCACTCCAGCTGCTGCGGTTGGGAGGTGCCGTAGACGTAGCCCGGCCGGTCCTCGATGGAGTTGAGCGCGCGGGCGTAGGTGCGGGCGGCCTTGCGGCGGGTCTCGCGCAGCGGCCACAGCCACGCCATGTCGAGGTGCCCGTGGCCGACCGCCGAGTAGGTGAAGTCGTCGGCCGACGGGGAGGCGAGCGCTGGGGCGAGCGCCGCCCGGGCGCCCGCCGCGTCGCCGCGCCGGAATCGGGCCCACGCCGCGTCGAGGGCGACCCGCAGCTCGCGCCGCAGCCCGGCATCCTCGG
>CAMLMQ010000102.1 GCA_946481135.1 uncultured Microbacteriaceae bacterium | reverse complement strand
ACCAAGGCCGTCGAGCACCGACACCGCGGCGTTGGTGACCTCGATACCGGTCGTGAGCAGGTTGTCGGGCTCGGTGAGATGGATGCTGCCGGAGCCGCCCGGGAAGAGCACCGGGAAGACCTGGTTGAACGCGGCCTTCGTGTCCTCGAAGGCCGACGCGAAGATGTCCTGCATCTTCTCGTCGATCTCCTCGATGATCGTCAGGAGGTCCTTGCGGGTCGCCGTGAGATCGGCGAGCTGTTCGGTGAGGAACTTGTGCCGCTGCTCCAGGGAGGCGAACTCCTCGAGGGCGAGCGGGTTGACGCGGCCCAGCTGGCCGAGCTTGCGCTCCGCGGCCGCGAGACGCGCCTCCTGGTCGGCGCGCACGAACGGCTTCTCGGTGATGACGTCCTCGCCGTCGACCTCCGAGGTCTCCGTGATCGGCACGTCGGGGCCGTACTCGGCGACGAGCACGTCCTCGTCGAGGGCGAGTTCCTCGGCCGCGCGCTCGAGCAGCGACGACAGGTGGAGCTTCTTCTCGTAGGCCTGCATCTCCAGGCCGTGCACGTTCTCGTTGAGCGCGGCGAGGCGCTCGCGCAGACCGCTCTCCGCACGGCGGAGCTCGCTCAGCTCCTCGTTCTGCTTCGCCCGGTCCGCTTCCGCCGCGGCGAGCGCCACGCGGGCCTCGCTCACCGATCGGTCGGCGACATCCAGCGCGGCGGGGAGTGCGGCGATGACCCGCTGCGCCGCCTCGACCTGGTGCTGACGCAGCACGGCGAGCCGGGCGGCCTCCTCGGCGGCGGCCCGCTCCGACTCGAGCTGCTGCTGCAGCGAGTCGGCCTGGGCCCGCTGCGACCGAACGCGCTCGCGCGCGGTCTCCAGATCGACACGTGCCTGCACCTCGGCGGCGCGGGCGGCCTCGAGCTCGGCGAGCAGACCGTCGCGCGCCGACACGTCGAGCATCGGCCGCGGCGTCGCGGCGTGGCCGTCGCGTTCGCCGCGCACCGCCTCGACGGCCGCCTCGGCCTCTTCCAACGCCGCACCGAGTTCGCGCAGCGACGCCGCGAGACGCTCACCCTCGGCCTGCGCGGCCTCGAGGGCGACGCGGGAGCGACCGAGCGCCTCGCTGCGTTCGGCGAGCTTCGACTCGAACTCCTTGAGCGCCGTCGCGGCGGTCGCGGCGTCGATCTGGGCGAGGTCGAGGGCTTCGCGCTTGCCGACGAGGGCGAAGCGCTGCCGCTCGATCGCCGTGGTGACCTCGGTCAGGCGCGCCTGGGCGGCATCCCGTTCGGCGGCGAGCTCGATCGTCGACCGTCCCCCCGAGCCGCCGCGCAGCACGTGCTCGGTGAGCACGTCGCCGTCGCGCGTGATCATCGTCAACCCACCGATCCCGGCGATCGTCGACCACGTACGACGCGCGGTCGCGAGGTCGTCGACGACGACCACCGACGCGAGCAGGCCGCGCACCCCCGGGGGGCCCGTCACGAGCTCGGCCGCCGACTCGACCCCGGCGGGCAGCCCCGCGGGCACGACCGCGTCGGCCGCATCCGCGATGACGATCTCGACGCGACCCACCTCGGAGTCGCGCACCGACTCCAGCGCCGCGAGTCCCGCCTCCCGCGAGTCGGCGAGCACGGCGTCGGAGAGCGACCCGAGGGCCGCGGCGATCGCCGCCTCGAAGCCCGGTCGCACCTGCAGATGCTCGGCGACGAGCCCCCGGATGCCGGTGGCCCCGACGATCGCGCCCGACCCGTCGCGCTGGTCGAGGGCGAGCGAGAGCGCCCCCGTGCGCGCCGCGAGGGCGTCGCGTTCGCGCTCGGAGGTGTGCAGCTCCTCGCGCAACTGCTCGACTTCCGCACGCAGCCCCTCGACGGCCTGCTCGGCGGCGGCGACCGCGGCGAGCAGCGAGTCGTCCTCCCGCACCGCCTCCGGGTCGCCCTCGAGGGCGAGCAACTCGTCGCGGGCCGTGTCGCGGCGCTGTTCCGCCTGGGCGAGGGCGGCACGCTGACGCTCCGCCTCGGCCCGGGTCGCCGCGAGTCGTGACTCGGCCGCCGCGACGACACCGTCGAGCCGGCCCTGCTCCAGATCGTGTGCCGAGACGAGGGCGCTCTGCGCGCTGATTTCCTCGTCGAGCGAGTCGAGGCTGCCCCGCGCCGTCGCCGTCGCGGCGCTCGCCCGACCGAGCGCCTCCTCGGCCGCGGCCACCCCGGCGCCGAGCCGCTCGACCTCGGCGCGGGCATCCTCGACCATGCGCGGGGAGACGGTGGCCGACATCCCGGGAAGCTCCGCCTGCTGACCCAGCAGCGAGAGACGCTGGTTGGCGAGCGTGAAGAGCGAGCGCATCCGCTCCTGCACCTGTTCCAGACCGAACGCGATGCGACGGGCCTCGTCGACGGCATCGCCGACCATCGCCTGCTCGAGGCGACCCTGCCGCAGGCGGGCCTGGTCGAGCTGCTCCTGCAGCACGAGGCGCTCGGTCTTGCGCGCGCTCTCGCCACGGCCGAGGTCGTCGATCGCGGCACGGAGCGTGACGACCTCGTCGGCGAGCAGGCGGGCGCGGGCATCCCGCACCGTCGACTGGATCTGCGCCGCCTCGCGCGCGACCTCCGCCTGCTGCCCGAGCGGCTTGAGCTGCCGTCGGATCTCGCCCGCGAGGTCGGAGAGGCGCGTGAGGTTGGTCTGCATCGCCTCGAGCTTGCGGAGGGTCTTCTCCTTGCGCTTGCGGTGCTTGAGGATGCCGGCCGCCTCCTCGATGAAGCCGCGGCGGTCCTCGGGGGTCGCGTGCAGCACCGCGTCGAGCTGGCCCTGCCCGACGATGACGTGCATCTCGCGGCCGAGGCCCGAGTCGGAGAGCAGCTCCTGCACATCGAGCAGGCGGCATTGCTCGCCGTTGATCGCGTACTCGCTGCCGCCGTTGCGGAACAGCGTGCGCGAGATCGTGACCTCGGAGTACTCGATCGGCAGCGCCCCGTCGGCGTTGTCGATCGTGAGCGTCACCTCGGCGCGACCGAGCGGTCCGCGCGTCGCCGTGCCGGCGAAGATGACGTCCTCCATCTTGCCGCCGCGGAGGGTCTTCGCCCCCTGCTCGCCCATCACCCAGGCGAGCGCGTCGACGACGTTCGACTTGCCCGAACCGTTCGGTCCGACGACGCATGTGACGCCCGGCTCGAACGCGAACGTGGTGGGGGTCGCGAAGGACTTGAACCCCTTGAGGGTCAGGCTCTTCAGGTACACGCGACTCCCCGGTCTCGACACGCGGCGCAGCCGCTATTCGACCCACGCCAGGCTGGCTGCTCCCCCACCGTACCCGACCCTCTGCGCCCGACTGGGCGACGCCGAGGTGGCGCATGCGCGGGACGCGGGGCTAGTCTGGTCGGCTGCTCACGAGGCGGCGGAAGGACGGCGCCGCCGTGAGCACGATCACGATCGAGGAACTGCGTGTTCCGGCGACGCTCGACGGCCCGGGAGCCGACGACGTCGTCGAGGCGGTGCGCGTCGGCAACGAGGCGTGGACGCGGGCCTACGGCACCCCCGACCTCACGTACGAGCCCGACGAGGAACTGCCCCAGTTCCACAATCCGTACCAGCCGAAGCGTCTCCTCGTCGCGCGCGCCGGGGGCCGGATCGTCGCGCAGGCGACGATCGAGTCGTCGGCGAACGACGGATTCGACCTCGCCTGGGCGATGCTCGCCGTGCATCCGGCGGCCGAGGGCCGCGGCGTCGGACGCGCGCTCGCCGACGCCGTCGAGGAGGCCGCGCGCGCCGACGGACGCCGCAGGATCGTCACCTACGTGCCGGGACATGCGCTCGACGGCTCGCGCCGGCCGTCGCCGACCGGGTTCGGCTCGATCTCCGACGACGCGCGCTCGACGCGCTTCCTGGACGCGCGGGGCTACCGGTTCGAACAGGTCGAGCGGTTGAGCCGCCTCGCCCTTCCGGTCGCCGGCGTCGCCGAACGCCTCGGGGCGGCGGAGGCCGCGAGCGGACCCGGCTACCGCACCCACACCTGGGTCGACCGCACCCCGGAGCGGTTCCTCGAAGACCGTGCCGTCCTCGCCACACGGATGAGCACCGACACCCCCTCGGCCGGGCTCGACGAGCCCGAAGACGTGTGGACGATCGAACGGGTGCGCAACGCCGACGCCCGCCGCGCCACGAATCCGCGCCGGCACCTCTTCGCCGCCGCCGAGCACGTGGCGACCGGGCGGCTCGTCGCCTTCAGCTACCTGTCGGTTCCGGCGCAGCGCCACCGGGCGGTCATGCAGTACGCGACGCTCGTGCTCCGCGAGCATCGCGGGCGGCGGCTCGGGATGCTCGTGAAGGCGGCGAACCTCGCGCACCTCGCCGCGTACGCACCGGGGCACCCCAGCATCCTCACCTTCAACGCGGAGGAGAACCGCCCCATGCTCGACGTCAACGAGGCCGTCGGCTTCGTGCCGATCGGGTACGAGGGCGCGTGGAGAAAGGACCTCTGATGGCCGGCTTCGAGATCGTCGACCTCGCGATCCCCGAGCGCATCGACGACTCCCCTGCAGCGCGCGACTTCGTCGACAGCGTGGCCGCCCGCAACGCCGCCGAGGCCGCGACGATGGGCATCGCCCTCTCGTTCACCGCCGAGGAGCTGCTCCCCGGCTGGCGCCCCTCGGTCCACGAGGAGCGCCGGCTCGTGGGCGCCCGGGTCGACGGACGCATCGTCGCGCGCGGCACGTACGAGAGCCCGACCGAGGGTGACGCCTCGAACACGGCGTGGTCGATCGTGCAGGTGCACCCCGACTTCACGGGCCGCGGGATCGGTCGCGCGCTCGCCGACCGCGTCGAGCACCTCGCCCGCGAGCAGGGTCGCACCCAGGTGCACGTCTACGCCGGCGCGCCACCGATGGACGGTCCGCGGATCGAGCCGCCGACGGGGGACGGCTCATTGCCCGCCGACGCACGCGAAGTGCGGTTCCTGATCTCTCGCGGCTACACGCTCGAACAGGTGACCCGCGGCAGCCGACTGCCGCTTCCCGTCGAGCCCTCGCTCTTCGCCGAGCGGCTCGCCGTCGCCGAGGCGCACGCCGCGGGCTACCGCGTGCATCGCTGGGAGCGCTACGCGCCCGAGCGCTGGATCGAGGATCTGGCGATGCTCGCGACCCGGATGTCGACCGACGCCCCGTCGGGAGGACTCGACGAGGAGGAGGACGTCTGGACGGTCGAGCGGTGGCGCGACCAGGAGCGCGAGCAGACCGACTCGCCCCGCGTCATCCTGTTCGCCGCCGTCGAGCACATCGCCTCGGGCCGCCTGGTCGGCTACAGCGAGCTCTCGGTGCCCCCCGAGGTCGACCGGCACGTCGATCAGGGCGACACGATCGTCATGCGGGAGCACCGCGGCCACCGGCTCGGGATGCTGCTCAAGCTCGCGAACATCGCCTTCCTCGAGGAGCGCTACCCCGGCCGCCCCGACATCGTCACGTTCAACGCCGAGGAGAACCGTCCGATGCTCGACGTCAACGAGGCGGTCGGGTTCGTTCCGTTCACCTACGAGGGCGCCTGGCAGAAGAAGCTCTAGCGCGCGCGGAGGCGCTGGCAGCGGGGGCAGAAGTGCGAGCCGCGGTTCATGAAGGTCTCACGCACGATCGGCCGACCGCACCGCGGACACGGACGCCCGTGCTGCCCGTACGCATTGAGCGAGTGCGAGAAGTAGCCTGACGCGCCGTTGACGTTCACGTACTGCGCGTCGAACGACGTGCCACCCTCGGCGAGCGCGCGGCCGAGCACGAGCCGCACCTCCGCGAGCAGGGTCGTCGCGCGCGGACGGCTCAGGGTGCGGGTCGGCTGGTCGTAGTGGATGCGGGCCGCCCACAGCGCCTCGTCGGCGTAGATGTTCCCGATGCCCGACACGAGCGTCTGGTCGAGGAGTGCGCGTTTGACACCCGTGTCCTTCGCGGCGAGGCGACGCAGGAACAGCCGGTCGTCGAAGAACTCATCGAGCGGGTCGCGTGAGATGTGCGCGACCTGGCTCGGGATGCGCTGCTCCGGGCGGTCGGCGGCGGGCACGAGGGCGTCGAGCGCCATCGAGCCGAAGATGCGTTGGTCGACGAAGTCGACCCGCAGTGGCCCGTGCGTCGGGTGCTCGACGTCGAGCACGATGCGCGTCAGCCGGTCGCGCGGCGCGTCGCGGTCGCGGAGGAGCACCTGGCCCGACATCCCGAGGTGCACGACGACCGCCTCGGCGGGTTCGGCCGCGACGGGGATCCAGAGGAACTTGCCGCGGCGTTGCGGCCGGGTGAGGCGGGCACCCGTGAGGCGGTCGACGAAGTCCTCCGCAGGCCCGACGTGGCGGCGCAGCGACCGGTCGTCGAGCACCTCGACGCGCGTCACCGTTGCCCCGTCGACCGCGGGTTCGAGGCCCGCACGCACGACCTCGACCTCGGGCAGTTCCGGCATCTACGTCCGACGCCTGCTGCGCTCGGTGCCGTGGAGCACCGACCACGCCGCGAGGGCCGCCGCCATCTCGGCCTGCTTCTTGCTCGTGCCGTCGCCCGACGCGATCTCGTCGCCGACGAGCGACACGACGGCGTGGAAGCGCTTCGAGTGGTCGGGACCGGAGTCGGTGACGTCGTACTGCGGCAGACCCTTGCCGAGACGGGTCGAGAGCTCCTGCAGACTCGTCTTCGGGTCCATGGCGGCGCCGAACCGCTCGGGGTCGGCGAGCAGCGGGTCGATGAGGCGCAGCACGAAGGCGGTCGCCGCGTCCGGCCCGGCGGAGAGGTAGACGGCACCGATGACGGCTTCGAGCGCATCGGCGAGGATGCTCGACTTCTCGCGGCCTCCGGTGAGCTCCTCACCGCGCCCGAGCCGCAGGTGCGCACCGAGCCCGATGAGACCCGCGATCTCCGCGAGAGCCGCCGACGACACGAGGCTCGCGCGGCGCTTGGCGAGCTCCCCCTCGTCGACATCCGGGTGCTCGCGGTAGAGCATGACCGTGACGGCCTGTCCGAGGATGGCGTCGCCGAGGAACTCCAGCCGTTCGTTGTGCGCGATGCCGCCGTTCTCGTACGCGTACGAGCGGTGGGTCAGCGCCAGCTCGAGCAGCTCCGGATCGACGGAGATCCGGAGCTGAGCGGCGAGCTCTGACGCGTCGGCGTGCGCGGAGCCCACGGGGAGCGACTTAGACGTCGGCGACCTTGCGGCCCTTGTACTCCAGGTACAGCGGAGTGCCGGCCGAGTCCTCGACGACCTTCGCGCGGTGCGGCAGCGAGTAGGTGACCTTGCCGTTCTCGATCGTCTTGACGAGCTGAACGGGGGTCGCCTTCCACTGCGAACGGCGGGCGTGCGTGTTGGCCCGCGACTGACGGCGCTTGGGAACGGCCATGATCTATCTCTTCTCGTTGGTGTCGGAGTCTGCGCGGAAGCTTTCCAGGGCCGCCCACCGGGGGTCGAGCTCCTGCTCGACCGGCCGCTCGTACCCATCCGGAAGCCTCTCCCCGGTGACGGGGTCGAGGCCGGGACAGTCGGGGCGGCACACCGGCTGGAACGGCAGCGACAGCACCACCGCATCCCTCACGACGGGTTCGAGATCCAGCTGGTCGTCTCGAACCACGAAGTCGAAAGCTTCCGTCGCAGAATACGCGAAAAGCTCCTGGAAATCGACTTCGACGTCGATCGTCACCGGGTCGAGGCACCGCACGCACTCCGCATGCGCGACGGTGTCGACCTCGCCGGTGGCGAGCACGCCGTCGTGCAGACCCTCCAGACGCAGGCGGATCCCCACCGGTTCACCGGCGGCGACGGACGCGGCGCCCTCGCCGAGCTTCTCGGGCGCATCGAAGGAGAGGTCGCGCTCCCGCATCTCGCCGGGACGGTGCACGAGGTCGCGGACGTTGACGACGTACGGGGATGCGGCGGACACGTCTGGGGAGTTTACGCGGGCCGCCCGCATCCTGCTGCATGCAGGGTAGTGCGTCCGTGCTATATAGCGTGAACGCGATATCATGAGGGAATGAAGGGCATCGGCAACGACCTCGTGCGCGAGGCGCGGCGTCGCGTCGGCTGGACGCAGGCACGTCTCGCGGAGGCCGCGAGCACGACGCAGTCGGCGATCGCACGCCTGGAGTCGGGCCGCACCTCCCCCGCCTTCGACGACGTGCTGCGCTACCTGCGCCTCATGGGGCTCGACCTCGACCTCATGCTCGTCGAGCGCGACGACTCCGATTGGGCGCAGGCGCAGCGCACGCTCGCCCTCTCCCCAGACCAGCGCCACGACTTCCACGACCGATTCCGAGAACAGGTATCACTGATCCGTGACCACGCCGCCTGAACTCGACATCGCCGCGATCCTCGGGGTGCTCCGCCGCCACGAAGTCGACTACGTGCTCATCGGTGGGCTCGCCACCATCCACTGGGGCTCGCCGTTCCTCACCTGGGACGTCGACATCACTCCCGAACGAAGCCTCGCCAACCTCGAACGACTCTCGGCCGCGCTCGACGAACTCGGAGCTCAGGTGCGGGCCGACGATGAGACGTTCGACTTCGCGCACACCGGACGAACGCTCGGCGACGCCGCGGTGTGGAACCTCCGCACGACGCACGGCGACCTCGACATCTCGTTCGTGCCCAACGGCACGACGGGCTTCGAAGACCTCAATCGCGACGCATCCGATGAGACGATCCGCGGCATCGAGGTGCGGGTCGCGTCGCTCGCCGACGTCATCCGCTCGAAGCAGGCCGCGAACCGCCCCAAGGATCAGCGCGTGCTGCCGACGCTGCGGGAGATCCTCGCGTCCCGCAACCCGCGCAACCGCGCCCCGGAGGCTTAGCCGCCGATCGCCGTGAGCGCCTCGTCGACGATCGCGAGTCCGCGCCGCGCCTCCTCCTCGGTGATGACGCACGGCGGCACGACGTGCAGGCGGTTGTCGGCCGTGAACGGCAGGTAGCCGTGGCTCATCAGCTCCGTCTTGAGCCGCCCGATCGTCGTCGCATCGACCGGCTCCCGGGTGTCGCGGTCGTGCACGAGGTCGAGCGCCCAGAAGACACCGATGCCGCGCACCTCGCCGATCATCGGATGCCGCTCGGCGAGGTCGCGCAGGCCCGGGCCGAGCACATCCTCACCGATGCGGCGGGCGTGCTCGACGATGCCCTCCTCCTCCATCGCGTCGATCGACGCGACGATCGACGCGGCCGCGAGCGGATGCCCCGAGTAGGTGAGACCGCCGGGGAACACCTGATCGTCGAACGCGGCCGACACCGACTCCGAGATGATCACGCCGCCCACCGGCACGTACCCGGAGTTGACGCCCTTCGCGAAGGTGACGAGGTCGGGCACGACGTCGTCGGGATTGATCTCGGGATGCTGCCACGAGAACCACGACCCCGTGCGCCCGAACCCCGACATCACCTCGTCGAGGATGAGCAAGATGCCGTGGCGGTCGGCGAGTTCCCGCACGCCCGTCAGGTACCCGGGCGGGGGCAGGAGCACCCCGGCGGTGCCTGGGACGCCCTCCAGCAGGATCGCCGCGATCGACGACGCCCCTTCGGCCTGGATGACACGCTCGAGGTGGCGCAGGGCGCGCTGCGACTCCTGCTCGGGGGTCTCGGCCCAGAACTCGGAGCGGTAGAGGAACGGGCCGAAGAAGTGCACGTGCCCGCGCGCATACTCGTTCGGCACCCGCCGCCAGTCGCCCGTCGCGACGACCGCAGCGCCCGTGTTGCCGTGGTAGCTCCGGTAGGTCGAGAGCACCTTGTCGCGGCCCGTCGTGAGACGCGCCATCCGGATCGCGTTCTCGTTGGCATCCGCGCCGCCGTTGGTGAAGAACACCTTCCCGAACTCGGGGCCGGCCTTCTCGAGGATGCGGGCCGCCGCCTCGCCGCGGGCGAGGTTCGCGTGGGCCGGGGCGACCATCGGCAGCTCGGCGGCCTGCCGCTGGATGGCCGCGACGACCCTCGGGTGGGTGTGCCCGATGTTCATGTTGACGAGCTGGCTCGAGAAGTCGAGGTAGCGGGTGCCGTCGT
>CAMLMQ010000101.1 GCA_946481135.1 uncultured Microbacteriaceae bacterium | reverse complement strand
CTCGACGGCATCCTCGCGACGATGTACGACGCCCGCACCCTGCACTCGCGCGAAGTGCTGCAGCGCGTCGTCGAGGCGTTCGGGCCGCAGGTGCTGGAGACGGTGATCGGGCGCAGCGTCAAGTTGCCCGACGCGTCGGTCGCGGCGGAGCCCGTGACGATCTTCGCGCCCGAGCACGCCGTCACCGATGCGTACCGTCAACTCGCCCGCGAACTCATCGCGCGCGGTGCGGTCGCCTGAGCCTCAGGGGAGCCTGAGCCTCACGACGTCGGCAGGGGCTCGCCGCAGCTGGAGCACGTCTCCCGGGCTGCCACGATCATCCAGCAGTTCGTGCAGGTGACCTCGCGCAGCTGATTCTGGGGGGTCACCGGTCGGCGCTCGACGCGAGGCGCGGCGGCGCGGCGACGGGGGAGGGATGCGCGCACGACGGGTGCGGCGACGCCTCCGTCGGACGGCAGGTCGTCGGCGTATGCGCGGTAGCACAGCAACCGCTCCGTCGAGCGCACGTCGGTGTCGTCGGCGGTGATGCACAGCGCGGCGAGCGGCGGTTCGTCGCGGTTCGCGCTGTCGCGCGCGACGCGGTCGAGGAGCTTGCCGATCCAGGTCTCGGCGGGCGAGTCGGCACGGATGCCGGTGGCCTCCTGCACGGCGTCGGCCAGGTCGGCGACGGAGACGGTCGCGCGGTAGGTGCGCGCCGCGTCGAGCAGCCGCTCCCGGGCGACCGGGGCCCACGCGGTGAGCGCATCCGAGTTCGTCACGAACGTGCGGTTGGCGCGGTGGGGCATGGTCCGACCCTACCGGCGCGGACCGCACCGCTCGGGCGACGGTAGGCTCGCGTGACATGGGAGACGGCGCGACGACGGTGCAGGATGCCGCCCCCGCTCCCACGCCGGAGACGCCCGGGTCGTCCGGAGGGTTCCGCCTCCGCCTGTCGAACTTCGAGGGTCCGTTCGACCTGCTGCTCTCGCTCATCGCGAAGCACGAACTCGACATCACCGAGATCGCGCTGAGCAAGGTGACCGACGAGTTCATCGCCTATCTCCGCGACCTCGACGGCCCCGACGAGCTCGATCAGGCGAGCGAGTTCCTCGTCGTCGCGGCGACCCTGCTCGACCTCAAGGTCGCGGGGCTGCTGCCGCAGGGCGAGCTCGTGGATGCCGAGGACGTCGCGTTGCTCGAGGCGCGTGACCTGCTCTTCGCCCGGCTGCTGCAGTATCGCGCCTTCAAGGAGGCCGCCGCTTGGTTCGCGCGCGGGTTCGAGGCCGAGGCGACCCGCCACGTGCGGGCCGTGCGGCTCGAGGAGAAGTACCGTCGGCAGACTCCGGAGCTCGTCTGGACGCTCAGTCTCCACGACTTCGGCGCCCTCGCGGCGCTCGCGTTCGCGCCGCGTGAGATCCCCACCGTCGGGCTCGACCATCTGCACGCCCCGCTCGTCAGCATCCGCGAGCAGGCCGCCCACGTGGTGGCGCTCCTGCGCGGGGGCGGCCCGGTGTCCTTCCGGCAGCTCATCGCCGGCGCGGATCAGCGCGGGGTCGTCGTCGCCCGCTTCCTCGCCGTGCTCGAGCTGTATCGGCACGCCGCGATCACCTTCGAGCAGGTCGAACCGCTCGGCGAACTGACCCTCACCTGGTCGGCGCAGCACTGGAGCGACGACTCACTCGCGAGCCTGGGAGCCGACTATGACGCCTGAGACCGACACCGCGCCTGAGACCGAGACCGCGCCGAACACCGAGACCGCGCCGGAGGCCGACACCGCCGCCGTCGAGACGGAGGTGCCCCGCCCGCCCGTCGATCTGGAGCGCGCGCTCGAGGCGATCCTCATGGTCGCCGACGAGCCGATGCCGCTCGTGAGCCTCGCGACCGCGCTCGGCGCGCCCATCGCGGCGGTGCGTCAGTCGGTCGAACGCCTCGTCGCCGACTACGACGGGGAGAGCGGCGGGCCGGTGCGCGGGTTCGAGCTGCGCGAGGTCGGCGGGGGGTGGCGCATCTACGTGCGCGCCGCGTACGACGACGTGGTCAAGGAGTTCGTGCTCACCCAGAACCCGACGAAGCTCTCGCAGGCGGCGCTCGAGACCCTCGCGGTGATCGCCTACAAGCAGCCGATCAGTCGCGGCGCGGTCGCGGCGATCCGCGCCGTCAACGTCGACTCGGTCGTGCGCACGCTGCTCGGGCGCGGCCTCATCCGCGAGGCGTACACCGACACCGAGACGGGCGCGATCCACTACGAGACGACGCCGCTGCTGCTCACGTCGCTCGGCATCAACTCGCTCGACGAGCTGCCGCCGATCTCGCCGCTGCTGCCCGACGGCTCGAACGGGTTCGACGACCTGTGAGCGACCCCACCTCCGACGCCCCCGCGCGGGACGACGGCGAGCGGCTTCAGAAGGTGCTCGCCGCCGCCGGGGTGGCCTCGCGCCGGGTGTGCGAGCAGTACATCGTCGAGGGGCGCGTGTCGGTGAACGGCGTCGTCGTGACCGAGCTCGGCTCGCGCGTCGACCCGGCGGTCGACCACGTCGCCGTCGACGGCGTCGCGGTGCAGCTGGATGTCGGCAAGCGCTACGTCATGCTCAACAAGCCGACCGGCGTCGTCTCGACGATGGCCGACGAGAGGGGCCGCCGGGATCTCCGCGAGTTCGTCGGCGACTACCCGGAGCGGCTGTTCAACGTCGGTCGGCTCGACGCCGACACGAGCGGGCTGCTGCTGCTCACGAACGACGGCGAACTCGCCCAGGTGCTCGCGCATCCGTCGTTCGGGGTCGAGAAGACCTACATCGCGACGGTGCGCGGCGTCGTGCTGCCGCCGACCCTCAAGAAGCTGCGCGACGGACTCGAACTCGACGACGGGCCGATCGCCGCCGACCGCGCGCGACTCGTGGGGGAGCCCTCGCGGGGCCGCAGCATCGTCGAGCTCACCCTCCACTCGGGACGCAACCGCATCGTGCGGCGCATGCTCGACGCGGTCGGCCACCCCGTCGAGCAGCTCGTGCGGCGGCAGTTCGGTCCGCTGCACCTCGGAACGCTCGCGTCGGGGCGCACACGCGACCTCGGTAAGCTGGAACTCGGCCAGCTGCTCACTCTCGCGCGCACGCCCCCCTCTCCCTCCGACCGTCAGGATTAGCTCCGATGAATGCCGCCCGCACCACCGGTCCGGTGCGCGTCGTCGGCACCGGGCTCCTCGGCACGAGCATCGGGCTCGGACTGCGTGCGCTCGGTCTCGACGTGATCCTCGCCAATCGCTCGCCCGCCGCCCTGCGCCTCGCGATCGACTACGGCGCGGGACGGGCGGCCGCCGACGGCGACGAGCCGGCGATCATCGTCGTCGCCGTCTCGCCCGACTCCACCGCCGACCTCGTGGCCGCCGAGCTCGCAGCCTTTCCGCGCGCGCTCGTGACGGATGTCGCGAGTGTCAAGGGCGGCATCCTCACGGATCTGCTGGCGCGCGGCGCCGATGTGACGCGCTACCTCGGTTCGCATCCGATGGCGGGGCGCGAACGCGGCGGCGCGATGTCGGCGCGGGCGGACATCTTCCTCGGACGACCGTGGGTGATCACCCCGCACGCGCGGAGCACCGACGCCCAGTTCTTCGCGCTCGAGAACCTCGCGGTCGACCTCGGGTCGGTTCCGGTGCGGATGACGCCCGAGGAGCACGACCGGGGCGTCGCCCTCATCTCGCATGTGCCGCAGGTGGTCTCGTCGCTCCTGGCGGCGCGACTTCTCACCGCCGCGGAGGCGGTTCCCGCCCTTGCGGGGCAGGGCCTGCGCGACACGACCCGCATCGCGGGCAGCGACCCCGAGCTGTGGATCCAGATCCTCGCGCAGAACGCCGCCCCCGTCACCGACGTGCTCGAAGCGTTCCGCACCGACCTCGACGCGATGATCGCGGCGCTGCGCGACCCCGACGCGCCCGGCGCGCCGTCGAGCATCGCCGCCGCCCTCACCCGCGGCAACCAGGGGGTCGCCCGCATCCCGGGCAAGCACGGGCGGGATCAGCGCTTCGCGACGCTCGTCGTCAAGGTCGCCGACCGTCCCGGCGAGCTCGCCCGCCTGCTCACCGAGATCGGCGAGGAGGGGGTCAACATGGAGGATCTGCGGCTGGAGCACTCGCCCGGGGCTCAGGTCGGGTTCGCCGAGATCGCCGTCGTGCCCGAGCGGGCGCACGCCCTCGCCGAGGCGCTCACCGCCCGCGGCTGGTCGCTCGCGGAGCAGACCCGATGAGCGTCGTCGTCGCGATCGACGGCCCGGCCGGCAGCGGTAAGTCGAGCGTGAGCCGGGCCGCCGCCGCACGGCTCGGCTTCGAGTTCCTCGACACGGGGGCCGCCTATCGCGCGCTCACCTGGTTCGCGCTCGAGCGCGGCGTGGATCCGTCCGACGCCGACGCTGTCATCGCGCTCGTCGACGACCTCGGCTACGTCACCGAGGCCCGCCCCGACGGCACGATCGTGCGCGCCGGCGGCGTCGACGTGACCGCCGCGATCCGCGAGCCGCGCATCACCGCCGTCGTGAGCGACATCGCGCGCATCCCCGAGGTGCGGGTCGCGCTCACCGCGATGTTCCGCGCGACGATCGCCGCGAGCCGCGCCGCCGGCATCGTCGTGGAGGGCCGCGACATCACGACCGTGGTCGCCCCCGACGCGGAGGTGCGCATCCTGCTCACCGCCGACGAAGACGTGCGCATCGCGCGTCGTTCGCGTGAGCTCGCGCCCGAGTCGGCGTCGACCGCCGCCGCGCTGCGCGACCGTGACCGCAAGGATGCGGCGGTCGTCGACTTCTTGACGGCCGCCCCGGGAGTGGCGACCGTGGACTCGACGCATCTCGACTTCGAACAGACCGTGCAGGCGGTCCTCGACCTGGTGGAGGCCGCACGATGACCACCGACATCACGCCCGACGTTCCCGACGACGACTTCGACGCGGAGGTCGACCCCGAACTCGCGGGTCGGCTCGACGCACTCGACGACCAGCTCGCCGAGCAGCGCGCCGCGTCGCTGCGCGCGGGTCTTGCCGACTACGAGCTCGACGAGGAGGACCTCGAGCTGCTCGAGGTCTCCGAAGCCGGCCCCGACGGCATCACCTACCTGCCCGCGCTGCCGGTGCTCGCGATCGTCGGACGCCCCAACGTCGGCAAGTCGGCGCTCGTCAACCGCATCCTCGGGCGCCGCGAGGCGGTCGTCGAGGATGTGCCCGGCGTCACCCGCGACCGGGTCGCGTACAAGGCGGAGTGGCTGGGGCGTCGCTTCACCCTCGTCGACACGGGCGGGTGGGAGCCCGACGCGCGGGGCATCAACGCGTCCGTCGCTGCGCAGGCCGAGGTCGCGGTCGATCTCGCCGACGCCGTGCTGTTCGTCGTCGACATCAACGTCGGCGCGACCGCGACCGACGAGCACGTCGTGCGGATGCTGCGTGCGTCGAAGAAGCCCGTGATCCTCGTCGCCAACAAGTCCGACGACGCGATCAAGGACCCCGAGGCGGCCGCCCTGTGGAGCCTCGGTCTCGGCGAGCCGTGGCCGGTCTCGGCGATCCACGGACGCGGGGTCGCCGACGTGCTCGACGCGGTCATGAAGATCCTCCCCGAGGTGTCGGCCGTCGCGAAGCAGGAGATCGGCGGACCGCGCCGCGTCGCGATCCTCGGCCGGCCGAACGTCGGCAAGAGCTCGCTGCTCAACAAGGCCGCCGGCGAGGAGCGCGTCGTCGTCGACCCGCTCGCCGGCACGACCCGCGACCCGGTCGACGAGCAGATCGAGCTCGCGGGCCGCATCTGGACCTTCGTCGACACGGCCGGCATCCGCAAGCGCGTGCACCTGCAGCACGGCGCCGACTTCTACGCGTCGCTGCGCACCGCGGCCGCGCTGGAGAAGGCGGAGGTCGCGATCGTCGTGCTCGACGTGACCGAGGAGCTCTCGACGCAGGATCTGCGCATCATCGAGCTCGTGCTCGAATCGGGTCGCGCGCTCGTGCTCGCGTTCAACAAGTGGGATCTGCTCGACGACGAGCGCCGACGCTACCTGGAGCGGGAGATCGAGCAGGATCTCGCGCACGTGTCGTGGGCGCCGCGCGTCAACATCTCGGCGCGCACCGGTCGTCACTTGGAGAAGCTCGTGCCCGCGCTCGAGGTCGCGCTCGACTCGTGGGACACCCGCATCCCGACCGGCAAGTTCAACGCGCTGCTCGCCGAGCTCACGGCGGAGCACCCGCACCCCGTGCGTGGCGGCAAGCAGCCCCGCATCCTCTTCGGCACGCAGGCCGCCACCCGCCCGCCGACGTTCGTGCTGTTCACGACGGGCTTCCTCGACCCGGGCTACCGGCGGTTCATCACGCGGCGCCTGCGCGAGGTGTACGGCTTCGAGGGCACGCCGATCGTCGTGAACATGCGTGTTCGGGAGAAGCGCAAGCGCTGACCGTCGGAGCGCTGAGCGCACTCCGAGGTTGACGGGCCACGATGGGCTCATGGCCTGGTCGTCGGAGCGCTCGCAGGGCTTCGGCCCGATCGCGGAGCTCTACGAGCGCGTGCGCCCGGGCTACCCGGCCGAGGCCGTGGACTGGATGCTGCCCGAGTCCGCGCGGGAGGTGCTCGACTGCGGGGTCGGCACGGGCAAGCTCTCCGACGCGATCGTCGCGACCGGTCGGCACGTGACGGCGGCCGATCCCGACCCGGGGATGCTCGCCGTGCTCGCCGCGAAACACCCCGAGGTGCGGACGGTCGTCGCCTCGGCGGAGCATCTGCCGTTCCCCGACGCTCGCTTCGACGCGGTCGTGTTCGGGCAGTCGTGGCACTGGGTGGATCCGCCGCGCGGCAGCGCCGAGGTGGCGCGCGTGCTGCGGCCGGGCGGGGTGCTCGGACTGTTCTGGAACATCCGCGACGACCGGGAGCCGTGGGTCGCGGAGCTCGCCGACCTCGTCGGACACCGCAGCGCCGACGAGCTCATGCTCGCCGCGGGCGGTCCGGTCGTGACGGACCCGCTCGTCTACGACGACGCGACGATCCTCACCTGGGTGTCGCGCATCGACGTGCCGACGCTCGTCGACCTGATCGCGACGCATGGGTTCGCGATCACGGCGACCCCCGACGAGCGCGAGCGGCTGCTCGGCGAGGTGCGGACGCTGGGGGAGCGGGTGGCGGACGCCGACGGCGGCATCGACCTGCCCTATCGGCTGCACCTCGTGCGGTTCCGCCTCCCCTGAGCCGGGTCGGGCGGATCAGCCCCAGACGTCGTGCGCGAGGTCGACGATCTCGCGCATCTTCGCCCACTGCTGGTCCTCGGTGAGGATGTTGCCCTCCTCGGTGGAGGCGAACCCGCACTGGGGGCTCAGGGCGAGCTGGTCGAGGGGCGCGAACTCGGCGGCTTCGCGGATGCGCTGCCGCACGTCGTCGGGGTCTTCGAGGTCGCCGCTCTTGGAGGTGATGAGGCCGAGCACGACGATCTTGTCGCCGCGCGGCAGGAACCGCAGCGGCTCGAACCCGCCCGCGCGTTCGGTGTCGTACTCCAGGAAGTAGCCGTCGTAGTCGCACCGGGCGAGCAGATGTTCGGCGACCGGTTCGTAGCCGCCCGAGGAGATCCACGTGGACTTGAAGTTGCCGCGACACACGTGCGTCGTGATGACCATGTCGGCGGGCTTGTCGCGCAGCGCGTCGTTGATGAGTGTCACGTAGCGGTCGGCGATCCCGTCGACGGCGACGCCGCGGTCGGCGGCGCGTTCGATCTCGGCGTCGGAGCACAGGTACGCCCACACGGTGTCGTCGAACTGGAGGTAGCGGCATCCGGCGTCGTAGAACGCGGCGACGGCGGCGCGGTAGGCGGCGGCGAGGTCCTCGAGGAGGGCATCCCGGTCGGGATAGCCGGCCGCCTGCACGCCGTCGGCTTCGAGGCGCCAGTGCAGCACGGTCGGCGACGGGATGGTCATCTTCGGCGTCACCGTCGTGTTCGCGGCGAGGAAGCGGAAGTGGTCGAGGAACGGGTGATCCGCCGGGAACCCGATCGGCCCGCTCACGACGGGGGCCTTGGGCTTGGTCTGCACGCCGTGGAAGGGCAGCCCGTGGTCGATCTCGCGGATCTCGACCCCGTCGAGCAGGCCGAGGAAGTCGTAGTGCCACCACGCGCGGCGGAACTCGCCGTCGGTGGCGAGCTGCAGTCCCGCCGCCTCCTGGTGGCGGATCAGGTCGAGGATCTCGCGGTCTTCGACGGCTTTCAGTCCCGCGTCGTCGAGGTCGCCCGCGTCGTGGCGCGCGCGGGCGTCGTGGATGCGGTCGGTGCGGAGGAACGACCCGACGTGGTCGGCGCGGAACGGGGGAGTCGTACGAGACACGAGCGCCAGCTTAGGGTGGGGGTCATGCCCGCTCGCGTTCGCGCCGTCTGCGTCGTCACACGGCTTCATGATGACCCGGGGACGGTCGGCACGACGGCGATCGACAAGCGGCCCGTCGACGGCCCGGTGAGGGTCGGGAAGCTCGGGCTGTACGCCGACGTGCAGGCCGATCGGAAGCATCACGGCGGCGTGGACCAGGCCGTGTACGCGTACTCCGACGAGGATGCCGACTGGTGGGCGGAGCAGTTGGGACGCGAGATTCCGCCCGGTCTGTTCGGCGAGAACCTGCGCGTCTCGGGTCTCGACGTCAGCAACGTGCGGGTGGGGGAGCGGTGGCGGATCGGGTCGGGCGCCGACGCCGTGCTGCTCGAGGTGACGCACGCGCGCACGCCGTGCATGACCTTCGCCCGCTGGATGGGCGAGGAGTCGAACGGCTGGGTGCGGCGGTTCTCCGACGCGCGCCGGCTCGGCAGCTACTTCCGCGTACTCGAGACGGGGCGCCTGCGGGCGGGCGATCCGATCGAGGTGATCGCGGCGCCGGACGGTGCGCCGACGATCCTCGACGGCTACCGCGGTGTCGCCTCGACGGGACCGGCGGGCCGCAACGACCCGTAGCCCGGGCGTCAGCCTCCGACGTACTCGGCGAGGTGCTGCCCGGTGAGGGTCGAGCGGGCGGCGACGAGGTCGGCGGGGGTGCCCTCGAAGACGATCGTGCCGCCGTCGTGGCCGGCGCCCGGCCCGACGTCGATGATCCAGTCGGCGTGCGCCATGACGGCCTGGTGGTGCTCGATCACGATGACCGACTTGCCGGCGTCGACGAGGCGGTCGAGCAGGCCGAGCAGTTGCTCGACATCCGCGAGGTGGAGGCCTGTCGTCGGCTCGTCGAGCACGTAGACGCCGCCCGTGTCGGCCATGTGGATGGCGAGCTTGAGGCGCTGACGCTCACCGCCGGAGAGGGTCGTGAGCGGCTGCCCGATCGTGAGGTAGCCGAGCCCGACGTCGGCCATCCGCTGCACGATCGCGAGCGCGGCGGGCACCTTCGAGTCGGGGGCGGCGAAGAACTCGACCGCTTCGACGACCGACATGCCGAGCACCTCGCTGATGTTCTTGTCGCCGAGCCGGTACTCCAGCACCGCGGCCTGGAACCGCTTGCCCTCGCACTCCTCGCACACGGTCGCTGCGGACCCCATCGCGCCGAGGTCGGTGTAGATGACGCCGTTGCCGTTGCAGACCGGACACGCGCCTTCGGAGTTCGCGCTGAAGAGGGCGGGCTTGACGCCGTTCGCCTTCGCGAACGCGGTGCGGATGGGGTCGAGCATCCCGGTGTAGGTCGCCGGGTTGCTGCGCCGGGAGCCTTTGATCGGCGCCTGGTCGACCGAGACGACTCCCGCCCCCTTCGGGATCGATCCGTGGATGAGGGAGCTCTTGCCCGATCCGGCGACGCCCGTGACGACGCACAGCACGCCGAGGGGGATGTCGACATCCACCTTCTTGAGGTTGTGCCGGGTCGCGCCGCGGATCTCGAGGTGTCCGCTCGGGGTGCGCACGGCATCCTTCAGGTGCACGCGGTCGTCGAGGTGGCGGCCGGTGAGGGTGCCGCTCGCGCGCAGCTCGGCGACGGTGCCCTCGAACTGGATCTCGCCGCCGTGGATGCCGGCGCGCGGGCCGAGGTCGACGACGTGGTCGGCGATCGCGATGGTCTCGGGCTTGTGCTCGACGACGAGCACCGTGTTGCCCTTGTCGCG
>CAMLMQ010000100.1 GCA_946481135.1 uncultured Microbacteriaceae bacterium | reverse complement strand
GCGCGGTGGACCTAGCCGTCAGCGGAGCTCTAGCGGACGACGTGCTCGCCGTGGTGCGCGAAGGGCTGTCGAACGTCGCCCGTCACGCGGACGCTCGCGAGACGACCGTCGAGGTCGTCGCCGATGACCGGACGGTCCGCGTCGTCATCGAGGACGACGGGCGCGGGCTCCCCGACACGCAGGATCGCCGAAGCGGGACAGCGAACCTCCGGGAGCGGGCAGAAGGGTATCGGGGCCGGTTCATCCTGGAGGGCCGACCGGACGGCGGCACCCGACTGGAGTGGACGGCATCCACGGAAGGAATCGGATCGTGATCAAGGTGTTCCTCGTGGACGACCACGAGATCGTCCGCCGAGGGATCGCCGAGCTCGTGGAACGTGAGCGCGATCTCGAGGTCGTCGGAGAGGCGGGCACGGTCCGCGACGCACCCGGTCGCGTCACCGCGACCTCGCCGGACGTCGTCGTGCTCGACGTCAAGCTCCCGGATGGCAGCGGGGTCGACCTGTGCCGAACCATCCGGTCGGAGCATCCCCAGCTGCCGTGCCTCATGCTCACCGCGTACGACGACGACGAAGCCACCCTGGCGGCGGTCGTGGCAGGTGCGTCGGGTTACGTGCTCAAGGACATCCGCGGCCAGGGCCTCGTGGATGCGATCCGTCGTGTCGCCGGGGGCCATTCGCTGATCAGCCCGTCCGTGCAGGCACGGGTGCGTCAACGGCTGAGTGCGAACCCCGGCACCGCGGATGGCGAACAGGGCGCCGTGTTGTCGCTTCGCGAACGTCAAGTGCTCGACCTCATCGCCGAAGGACTCACCAACCGTCAGATCGGCGAGCGGCTCGGCCTCGCCGAGAAGACGGTGAAGAACTACGTCTCGGAGCTGCTGGCGAAGCTCGGCATGGAGCGACGCACCCAAGCAGCCGTCTACGGCGCGGCACGCCGCGCGCCCCGAACCTCGCCCTGATCGACCGGCGGTCCGGCTCCGGGCGCGGGGTCGGCAGACCGCCTCCGAGGGACCAATGGCCCTCCCACGGGTCCGCCCCAGCGCGTGTACTGGCGTCGTCCATCCCGATCGAGGAGCAGAGATGACCGAGACCATCGACCAGAACGCACGCTTCGCCGGCTCGACGATCATCGTCACGGGGGCCGGTTCGGGCATCGGACGCGCGACGGCGGAGCGCATCGTGGCCGAGGGGGGCCGTGTTGTCGCGACCGATGTCGTCGAGTCTCGTCTCGACGAACTGAAGGCGGCGCTCGGGGTCGATGTCGTCACGGTGGCCGGGGATGTCGCCGAGGAGTCGACGATCGTGCGCATCCTCGAGGCGGCCGGCGAGCGGATCGACGGTCTGGCCAACGTCGCCGGGATCATGGACGGCTTTCTCCCCGCGGCCGAAGTCGACGACGAGACGTGGGAGCGCGTCTTCGCGGTGAACGTCACCGCGATCATGCGACTGACCCGTGCCGTGCTGCCGCGGATGCTGGAGGCGGGGCGCGGCTCGATCGTCAACGTGAGCAGCGAGGCGGGGCTGCGCGGCTCGTGCGCGGGCGTCGCCTACACGGCGTCCAAGCACGCGGTGAACGGCTTCACGAAGAGCACCTCCTTCTTCTACGCACCCAAGGGCATCCGCTGCAACGCCGTCGCCCCCGGAGCCGTCGCGACGAACATCGAGGCGCCGTTCCGCTCGGCGTGGGCGGGAGAGCGACTGGGGCCGCTCCTCCAGACCGTCGTCCCGGGGGTGGCGCAGGCGTCCGAGCTCGCGGCGGCGATCACCTGGTTGCTGAGCGCCGACTCGTCGAACGTGACCGGTGTCATCCTCGCCGACGACGGTGGCTGGTCCGCTGTCTGATCACCCGCGTCGTCGGAGGTTCTCGGTCATGCGTCAGACGAGCTCAGGCCGCCCGACGGCGAACTGGCACCAGGAGGAGCACGACACCCGGACGCGTGGGCAACGCGCCGCCGACCTGCTTCGGAACGGCATGGGTTCGTGGGGGTTCGTCGCCGGTTTCGGCGTCGTGATGGCCGTCTGGGCGATCGCCAATGCCACGAGCGCCGGGTGGGATCCGTATCCCTACATCTTCCTCAACCTGGTGCTCAGCATGCTTGCCGGGCTTCAGGGCGCCATCCTCCTGATCGCCACCAAACGTCAGGATGCGATCGCCGCGGCGCTCGCGCAGCACGACTACGAGACGAACCTCGCCGCCAAGCGCGAGATCGAGGAGCTCATGGAGATCAATCGCACGCAGCTCGAGCTCCTGCGCGAGTTGCACGCTGCGCAACGATCGACACCCGCTCCGTGATCGCGGCGCCGCTCGGCTCGCCGCCGGCGAGGCCGCGGTCGGCGCTCCCGGAAGGTCAGAGGTCAGAAGCGGTCCGGCTCCGGGCCGCGGAGGAACCGCCGTCCCGTGACCCGCGTCGCCCTGACCCGCACCCAGCGGTACTTGAGAGTGGGGATCCACGGGAGCAACGGAAGCTGCTCCGCCGCGTCGATCTCCGACTGGAGCTCCACCCGCTCAGCCTCCCCTTTGAGGACGACGCTCCAGGCCGACGTGTCGTCGTACCCGTCGACCTCGACGGCGACGCCCGGATGCGCGACGAGCCCGAGCAGCTTCGATCCCGGTGCGGTACGGAACAGCACCGAGCCGTCGTCGACGACGATGTTGATCGGAAAGACGTCCACCTCGCCTGCGGCGCAGACCGCGATGCGCGCGAGGGGGGCCCGCTCGAGCGCCGCCCAGCACGCGTCTTCCGCCATCTCTTCGATGGCATCCTCGGCGATCATCTCGTCACGCTCCGAATGCCTGGAGGAGGTGGTAGACGGTGTAGACGGGCCAGACCGCGGCTTGCAGGAGACCGAGGACGACCGACCAGAATCCTCCGTCGGAGCGGGAGACGAAGTAGATCGCCGCCCCGATGTAGGCCATGAGGAAGACGAGGCCCCACGGCCCCGCACGCTCGACGACGGTCACCCTGCGTTCGGTCGTGTTCACTGTTCCTTCTCCTTCCGGATGGGCGGCTCGGCGAGCCGGACGATGAGGACGATGAGGCCCGCGACGGGGAGGAGGAGCCAGAAGAGCTCCGCCCACGACCGGCCCGCCTCGCGGAGTCGTCGCACGGCGACGGCCAGACTCGGCAGCAGAACGGCGATCGACCAGGCGCCGGCGAGACTCGATCCGAGGGTGATGACGCCCTCAGGGGTCACGAGGTTGAACGCCCCGAAGCGTCATGCCGACGAGCGTGCTGAAGAGCGCGAACCACCAGAACTCCGCGCGGCTGGCCGTGCCCGTGAAGTCGGCGTACTTGCGGAACACCGTGGTGATCGCCGCGCCGAACGTCATCGGGGCGGTCTCGGGCGTGGTGTCAGCCACGTCGGGAGACCTCTGTCTGCGGTGCTCCCGCGCGCGTGACGTCGCTCGCGATGAGGAGGGGGACGTCGTGAACGGCGCGTATGAGCGCGTCGTCCGTGGGGTCGAGGAGGATCTCTCCGAGCAGCGTGTGCCGGTGAGTCCCGACGACGATGAGCGCGGCATCGTCTTGAGTCGTCAGGCCGCCGACGGCGCCTCCGAGATGCAGCTCGGTGTGCACCTCGAGGTCGGGGTGGTCGCGTCGTGCGATCGCCGCGGCCTCTCGGAGGGCACGCTCGGCGTCGTCCCGGATCGCGGTGATGAACGCGCCGGTGGAATCGGCGTCGAAGGGGGAGGACGCGGCGCTCGGCGCCCACGCGTAGACGATCGTGAGAGCGTGTCCGGTCGCCTCCGCCTCGCGGGCGGCACGATCGAGGGCCGCGGCGCCGGCCGCGTCCTCACTCCACCCGACGACCACCTTCCCCGCCGCATGACCCCTCCACCCCGCGGGGACCACGACGAGGTCGCATCGTGCTCGGCCGGCCAGACGCATCGGCAGCGTGGCATGGAGGGTGGAACGCACAGGATCGGGGCGGTCGCTGCCGACGACGAGAAGGTCGCAGGCCCCGGAGAGCAGGTGGAGCTCGTCGAACAGGTCACCGGACGCCACCGACGTGGCGACGGTGAGCGAGGGCTCGAGCCGGGTGAGTTCCGACGCGGCCGCCTCGACTGCTCGTTGGGCGGCGACGTGGCCCTGCCCGGTATCGACGGCGACGGAGACGAGATTCACGGTCGAGTCGTCGGCGGCAGCGCGCTGCGCGGTCCAGCGGATGGCGGCGTCCGTCTTCGGCTGCCCGTCGACGGCGAGTGCGATGAGGGTCATGGACCGACTCTTCTGCGTCGACCTGCGGTCGCCCAGGGTCCTTGGTCCCGAGATGTCGACTCAGGACGTCCCGGTCGCCGATCGTGCGACGCGGGGGACTTTCGACTCTCCCCCGGTCGCCGGCGCCGGAGAAGAGTCGCCGGCATGACCGACAAGGTGAAGATCACGGTGGGCGTCGACGCCGAGGATGCCGCGGCAGTGGCCGTCGACTGGGCCATCCGATTCGCCCGCACCATCCCGGCCGACGTCACGCTGCTCAGCGCGTTCGACATGCTTCTCGTGGCGCCTGTCGAGGAGGAGGAGCGGGTGCGTCGGGAGGCGGAGCGAGTCGAGAAGGCGCTGCCCGACGTCGCGGTGACACCGGTCGCGGTCGAAGGCTCGATCCATGAGACCCTCCGCACGTACTCGGAACGGTCGGACCTTCTCGTGATCGGGTCGCATCGCTCGCGGCACTGGCGGTCGGTTTTGAGTGGCAACCTGCCGGCGCGCATGGCCGGCCTCGCCGGCTGCCCGATCGTCATCGTCCCCGATGACTGGCAGGCTCGCGACGGCCGGGTCGCCGTCGGTCTCGCCGAGGACGACAGCAGCGACTCGGCCCTCGAGTGGGCGACGGAGTTCGCACGCGCGACCGGACGCGACCTCGAGATTCTGCACGCCTGGATGCGCCCCGATCCGCCGTCGGACCCGGTCACGCTCTATCTGGGCGCCGGAGACGAGCGGGAGGTCCACCGTCGACATCTCTCGAACGCGGCGGAGCGGGTCAGGGAACGTCATCCGGACCTCACCGTCACGGAGACCCTCTTCGAGGGACCCGCAGCCAACGGTCTGGCCGACATTCGCCGCAGGTGCGAGTTGATCGTGATCGGGTCGCACCGACGGGGTCCGGTGGTGGGACTCTTCTTCGGGTCGGTCGGACAGGACCTGATTCGCCACTCGGATGCCGCGCTGTGCGTGGTTCCGGCGGAGGCGCCCGCGCCGAGCTTTCGCCGCGCCACCGCTACCTCATCGCGACGGTCGCCGGATTCGGCGTACTCGTCTGGATCTTCGTCCAGATGACGGTCATCCCGTTCAGCTTCCTCCAGGCCGCGTACGTCGTCGCCGGTCTGGCAGAGATCGGCTTCGTGCTCGTCGTCCTCGGCCTGTTCGACGACCCTGTCGAGACCTTGCCGCCGAGCCGCATTCGACGCACCATCGGCAGATGAGAAGCGACGAGACGGACATCACGCTCGCCCGCGTCGACGCGTGGTGGCGAGCCGCGAACTACCTCAGCATCGGGCAGATCTACCTGCTCGCGAATCCACTCCTGCGCGAGCCTCTGCTCCCGGAGCACGTGAAGCCGCGCCTGCTCGGCCACTGGGGCACGACACCCGGACTCAACCTCCTCTATGCGCACCTGAACCGGGCAATCCTCGAACGCGACCTGGACGTGCTGTACATCGCCGGGCCCGGCCACGGCGGCCCGGGGATGGTCGCGAACGCCTGGCTCGACGGCACGTACTCGGAGATCTACCCGGAGGTCGACCGCTCCGTGGCCGGTCTGACCCGCCTCGTCCGCCAGTTCTCCTTCCCCGGCGGCATCCCGAGTCACGCCAGTCCGGAGACGCCGGGGTCGATCCACGAGGGCGGTGAGCTGGGGTACTCGCTCGCCCATGCCTACGGCGCCGCGTTCGACAATCCGGGGCTCGTGGTCGCGTGCGTCATCGGCGACGGAGAGGCGGAGACCGGCGCCCTCGCGGCCGCCTGGCACAGCAACAAGTTCCTCAACCCCCGGCAGGACGGCGTCGTGCTGCCGATCCTCCACCTGAACGGCTACAAGATCGCCAACCCCACCGTGCTCTCCCGCATCCCCGAGAACGAGTTGCTCGATCTCCTCCGCGGGTACGGTCACGAGCCGTTCGTCGTCAGCGGAGGGTTCGACGGGGAGCCGCCCCGCGAGGTGCACGCACGGCTCGCGGGGACGCTCGACGCCGTGCTCGACCGGATCGCCGAGATCAAAGCCGCCGCCGGTGCGGGCGACACTCGCCGTCCGGCGTGGCCGATGATCGTGCTGCGCACGCCGAAGGGATGGACCTGTCCCGCCGTGATCGACGGGGTGCCCGTGGAGGGCACGTGGCGAGCCCACCAGGTGCCGCTCGCTCAGGCCCGCGACACCCCCGAGCACCTGAGGATCCTCGACGAGTGGATGCGGTCCTACCGCCCCGAGGAGCTGTTCGACGAGTCGGGGGCGCCCACTCCGATCGTCTCGGCGCTCGCGCCGACCGGCGAACGACGCATGAGCGCCAACCCGGTCGCGAATGGCGGGCTTCGACGTCGCGCACTCCGGCTGCCCGACTTCCGCGGCCACGGCGTCGCCGTCGACCCCGACGCACGCGGCGAGACGGATGCGGAGTCGACGGCCGTCCTCGGCCGCTGGCTCGCGGAGGTGATTCGCGAGAACCCGAACGACTTCCGCATCTTCGGTCCCGACGAGACGGCGTCCAATCGCTTGGCCCCGGCGGTCTTCGACGCCACCGACAAGCAGTGGAACGCCGACACCCACCCCGTGGACCGGAATCTCGCGCCGACGGGTCGGGTGATGGAGGTCCTCAGCGAGCACCTGTGCCAGGGGTGGCTCGAGGGATACCTGCTGAGCGGTCGCCACGGGGTCTTCAACTCCTACGAGGCGTTCATCCACGTCGTCGACTCGATGTTCAACCAGCACGCGAAGTGGCTGGAATCGTCGCGGCAGATCCCGTGGCGACAGCCGGTGGCGAGCCTCAACTACCTCCTGTCGAGCCACGTCTGGCGGCAGGATCACAACGGGTTCAGCCACCAGGATCCGGGGTTCCTCGACGTCGTCGTGAACAAGAGTCCCGACGTCGTGCGGGTGTATCTCCCCTTCGACGCGAACACGTTGCTGTCCACCTACGACCACTGCCTGCGTTCGGTCGACTACGTGAACGTCGTCATCGCCGGCAAGCATCCGTCGCCCCAGTTGTTGACCGTCGACGAGGCGATCGAGCACTGCACGCGCGGCGTCGGCATCCTCCCGTGGGCCGGCACCGAGGTCGACGGCCGCGCCCCCGACGTCGTCCTCGCGGCCGCCGGTGACATCCCGACGCTCGAGGTGCTCGCTGCGGCCTCGATCCTGCGGGAACGTGTTCCTGACCTCGCGGTGCGCGTCGTCAACGTCGTCGACCTCATGCGGCTGCAGTCGCGCGACCAGCACCCGCACGGTCTCACCGACCAGGAGTACGACGCGATCTTCACGACCGACCGCCCCGTGATCTTCGCGCACCACGGCTATCCGTGGCTCATCCACCGGCTCACCTATCGGCGCACCGGCCACGACCACCTGCACGTGCGGGGTTATCTCGAGAAGGGCACGACGACCACGCCGTTCGACATGGTCATGCTCAACGACCTCGACCGCTTCCACCTCGTCATGGACGTGATCGACCGGGTGCCGGGCCTCGCCGCGACTCACGGCCCGCTCCGGCAGGAGATGGAGCTGGCTCGACTGCGGGCTCGCGCGCACACCCGCGCCTTCGGCGAGGACATCCCCGAGGTGAGCGGCTGGCGGTGGCCGGTGCCGTCCCGCTGAGCGCGCGGTTCAGGCGAGCAGCTCCACCTGGTCGCCGTGACCGGGGACGCGGGCATCCCACCCCAGTTCGTGGCGGATGCGGCGCCGCAGGGTGTCGGCGGCCTGCGGCTCGCCGTGGGTCACGTAGACGACGCGGGGCGGTGTATGGGCGGACCGCATCCATTCGATGATCTCGTCGGCGTCGGCGTGCGCCGAGAGGGAGTCGAGCTGCACGACCTCGGCCTCGATCGGCACGTCACGGCCGCGGATGCGCAGCGTTCGCGATCCCGCCGCGAGGTCGGCGCCCCGGGTTCCTCCCGCTTGGTAGCCGGTGAGCACGATCGCATTGCGCGGGTCGGGGCCGAGGCGGGCGACATGGTGCAGCACGCGACCTCCCGTGAGCATCCCGCTCGCGGACACGATCACGAGGGGGCCCGACAGCGAGTTGAGCCTCATCGACTCCTCGGTCGAGCGGGTCGGGGTGGCGAAGCTCGCGACCCGCCGGGCCTCGTCCGGGTCGAGTCGGTGCTCGTCCGCGTGGCGGCGGGAGATCTCCGTCGCCTCGACGGCCATCGGGCTGTCGAGGTAGACGGGGATGTCGGGGATCAGTCCGCGGTCGCGCAGCCGCGACAGGTGGAGGATGACACCTTCGGCGCGCCCGACGGCGAACGCGGGGATGACCACGATCCCGCCGCGCGCGGCGACGCGGCGGACGAGTGCGCCGAGCTCCTCGGCCGGGTCGGTGGCCTCATGCCTGCGGTCGCCGTAGGTGGATTCGACGACGAGGACGTCGACGTCGGGCAACGGTTCGGGCGCCCGCAGCAGGTCGTCGTTCGGTCGGCCGAGGTCGCCGGTGAAGTGCACCGACACTCCGGCCGTCGTGACCGTGACCTGCGCGGCGCCGGTGATGTGGCCGGCGTGGCGGAAGACCGCCTCGACGCCCGCGACGGGTTCGAACGGCGCATGGAACGGTTGCGCGTGGAAGTGCCGCAGCGCCTCGAACGCGTCGCGTTCGGTGTAGAGCGGTTCGGGTCGGGCGTGCCGCGAGGAGCCGAGGCGGCGCGCCGTGTCGGCATCCTCCTCCTGTAGACGCCCGCTGTCGGGCAGCAGCACGTGGCACAGCTCGGTGGTGCCGGGGGTCGCGAAGACGCGCCCCGCGTAGCCGTCCCGAACGAGAGCCGGAAGGTATCCGGAGTGGTCGAGATGCGCATGGGTGAGAAGCACGGCATCGATCGCCTCGGCGTCGATCCCGAAGCGTGCCCGATTACGCTCGCGGAGCACCTTGTAGCCCTGGAAGAGCCCGCAATCGACGAGGATGCGCCGCTCGTCGGCGGTCTCCAGCAGATAGCGCGACCCGGTCACGGTGTCCGCAGCACCGAGGAAGGTGAGGCGGGGATTGGGTGTCATGAGTGAACTCCTCCCTCCCCATCGTCGCCGTGCCAGGGCGGTGCTCGGAGGGTCTTTCGACCCGCGACGTCTCGCGGCGGGGAGACGGCCTCCCCTCCTGATCGCCGAGCCGTTCGCGGATCGGAACGTCAGCTATCCCTCAGGTGACGCCCTGAACGGGTCGGGCGTCGAGCCGCCGAGGAGTTCGCGGTAGTCGACGATGCGCGCGAGACCGGTCGTCGCGTCGCTCGTCGCCCCGCCGACGACGACGACCGTGGCCCCGGCGGCGCGGCCCGCGCGGATGCCGGCGTCGGCATCCTCGAACACGACGCAGGACGCGGGGTCTGCTCCGAGCCGACTCGCCGCGAGTCGGTAGCCGTCGGGCGCGGGCTTGCCGTGGTCGACGTCGTCCGCGGTGACGAGCACCTCGGGCAGGCGAAGACCCGCCGCGAGGATGCGCGCCCGGGCGAGGGTCTCGGGAGCCGAGGTGACGACCGCCCACGGCACTCCGGCCGCGTCGAGACGATCGAGGTACCGCGCGGCGCCCGGTACTTCGACGGTGCCGTCGACGAGTTCGAGCTCACGCTCCTGAAGAGCTGCGAGCGCGTCGGCGATCTCCGACTCGGGCAGGTAGCGCCGCATCGTGTCGTCGGCCTTCACGCCGTGCGAGACGGCGAGCAGCTCGACGGGATCCCAGCCGTGCCGGGTCGCGACCTCGGTCCACACCTGTTCGACCGTCGCCGTGGAGTCGACGAGCGTGCCGTCCATGTCGAACAGCGCGGCGGCGGGTCGGGTCACGGGTGCTCCAGGTGTCGGGGGCCGAGAAAGAGAAGAACCCCTGATTGATCAGGGGTTCTGCATGGTGGGCGATACTGGGATCGAACCAGTGACCTCTTCCGTGTCAGGGAAGCGCGC
>CAMLMQ010000099.1 GCA_946481135.1 uncultured Microbacteriaceae bacterium | reverse complement strand
CCCCGTGGGAGCTCGGCTACGGCTCGTTCGTGAAGTTCGACCACGACTTCATCGGCCGCGACGCGCTCGAGAAGATGGACCCGGCGGCGCAGCGCAAGAAGGTGACCCTCGCCTGGAACGCCGAGGACGTGACCAAGATCTTCGCGTCGCTGTTCGACGTCGACGGTCCGTCGCACAAGTTCTTCGACCTCCCGCTCGCGAACTACGGCTCGGCGAACTACGACGCCGTCGTCGACGCGGACGGCACGGTCGTCGGCTACTCGATGTTCACCGGCTACAGCTCGAACGAGAAGCGCGCGCTGTCGCTCGCGACCATCTCGCCCGACGTGCCCGAAGGCACCGAGCTGCGCGTGCTCTGGGGCGAGAACCCCAACACGAACAAGGCCTCCGTCGAGAAGCACGAGCAGCTTCCCGTGCGCGCCGTCGTGAGCCCCGTGCCCTACTCGACGGTCGCCCGTCAGGAGTACCAGGGCGGCTGGCGCACGGGCTACCAGGCCTGATCGCCGCACCTCATCTAGGGTCGGATGCGAGGATGACCGTTCCTCGCATCCGACCCGAGGTCTTTCCGCCGCCATGTCACTGAGATTCGCGTTGCTCGCGCTGCTGAGCGTCGACGCCATGACCGGCTACGACCTGCACAAGCGCTTCGACTCGTCGGTCGGTCACGTCTGGTACGCCCCCGACTCGCAGATCTACCCCGAGCTGCGCAAGATGGAGGCCGACGGGGTGGTCGCGGCCGAGGAGGTGCCGTGGGGCACCCGCGGCACGAAGCGCGAGTACCACATCACCGACGCCGGCCGGCAGGCGCTGCGCGACTGGATGAACCAGACGCTGCCCTACGCGCGCTTCCGCGACGCGATGCACCTCAAGTCGGCGTACTTCGAGTGGGCCACCCCGGATGCCGCCCGCGCCCAGCTGCGCGCCCACATCGAGCACTACGCGGCCGAACTCGCACAGTGGCAGGAGCAGATCCACCAGATCGACACCGCCACGAGCCCGATGCTCAACCGCCGTCTCGCCGTCACGCCGGAGGCGGAGCGTCACCGGGTGGCGGCGTTCAAGCGCTACGCCTACGAGGGTCTCGTGCAGCGTGCCGAGCAGGAGATCGCGTGGGCTCGGAACGGACTGCAGCTGATCGACGACCTGGAGACCGAGGACCGCGCATGACCGACACCCCGCTCCCGCCGCCCGCCGTCCCGACCCCGCCGCCTGCGCCGGAGCCCGAGCTGCGGATCGCGCAGCTGCCCTACCACCGGCTCTTCCGCGCGCAGCCCACCTACCGCTGGTGGCGGCCGCTCGTCGCGGTGCTGCTCACGGCGCTGTTCTTCCTGCTCGTCAGCATCCTCGTCGCCGTGCCCGTGTTCATCGTGCTGTTCGCGACGAACGCGATCGACTTCCTCAGTCCGAACGCCCAGCAGGAACTGACCGAGCTGCTGCTGCCCGACATGGCGCGGCCGTGGACCCTGCTCTTCGGGCTCGGGTCGATCATCCTCGTGCTGCCGCTCGTGCCGCTCGCGCTCCGCATCGCCGGCATCCGTCCCGCCGGGCCGCGGGTCAACATCCTGCACTCGGTCGTCTTCCGGCTGCGCTGGCGCTGGCTCGGCATCGCGTTCGTGCCCGCCGCGCTCGTGTGGCTCGTCACGACGACGGTGCAGCTCGCGCTCGGGTTCGCGACCGGCGAGGAGCTGGGGGAGTTCACGACCCCCGTCGGCACGTACCTGCTGTCGATGCTCCTCGTCGTGCTGCTCGTGCCCGTGCAGGCCGCGACCGAGGAGTACCTCTACCGCGGCGTGCTGCTGCAGTCGGTCGGGGCCTGGATCCGGTTCGCGCCCGTGACGATCATCGCGTCGGCACTGATCTTCGGCTTCAGCCACGCCTACGACGCGTGGGGCATCGTGCAGGTGACGGTGATGGGCATCGGCTTCGCGGTCGCGACCATCCGCACCGGTGGCCTCGAGGCGGCGATCGCGCTGCACACCGTCAACAACGTCGGCGTCTTCGCGATCACCGGCACGGGGATGTTCGGCGAGACCGGCATGACGACCGAGACCGGGGGTCCGGTCGCCGTGATCGCGCAGGCCGTCACCGTCGGCCTCTGGCTGCTGGTGCTGGAGTTCTTCGTGCGCCGGAACAGGGTCGAGCGCATCAGCCGCATCGGCGTGCCGGTGCTGCCGGGAATGCCGGGGCCGCCCGCGCGTTGAGTCCGATGTGACTTCTTCCGGTGACGTGTCCCCGATCAAGGTCGACATCTGGTCGGACATCGCGTGTCCGTGGTGCTACATCGGCAAGCGCAAGTTCGAGGCGGGAATGGCCCAGGCGGGGGTGCCCGTCGAGGTCGAGTACCACTCCTTCGAGTTGTCGCCGCAGACCCCGGCGGAGTTCCCGGGACGTCACGTCGACTTCCTCGCGAGCCACCTCGGGGTCGGCGAGGAGCAGGCGAACGGGATGCTCGCGCGCGTCACGGGCATCGCCGCGTCGGTGGGTCTCCACTACGACTACGACGCGCTCCAGACCACCAACACCGTGCTCGGCCACCAGCTCCTCCACTATGCGAAGGCCCGCGGCCGGCAGGCGGAGATGAAGGAACGGCTCATGCGGGCCTACTTCGAGGAGGGCCGCCACGTGGGACGGGTCGAGGAGCTCGCCGACCTCGCCGCCGAGCTCGGATTCGACCGCGACGACGTCGTGCGATCGCTCACCGCCGACGAGCATCTCGCCGACGTGCGCTCCGACGTCGCGCAGGCGGGGCAGCTCGGCATCCGCGGGGTGCCGTTCTTCGTGCTCGACGGGACGTACGGCATCTCGGGCGCCCAGGATGCCGCGGTGTTCGCCGACGCGCTGCGTCAGGTCGCGGACGAGCGCGCGGGGGTCACGACGTGAGCGACGTGCCGAAGATCGTGCTCACGCCGCTCGGCGACCCCGATGCCGAGGCGTGCGTCGACGGCGTCTGCGAGATCCCCGAGAAATAGGGGCGCGAAGGGGGGTCGCCTCATCCCACCGGGCTGCAGCTCCCACCCCGGGTGAGGTCGCCGACGGGTGTAGTGTCGGTGTCAGCGTCGCGTGTCGGTGGCAGTCCGTGCCAGGCATGGAGGCGTGGGATCCGAGGGAGGACGACATCATGATGTCGACCCCGTCGCCCTCTCGTGACTGAGGGCGGAAAGGCCGGGCAAGGGGCCCGGAAAGGTCAGGATGACGGCGCCGCCGTCGAGACGTTCAACCGTCGCGTCATCGACGAGTTCCGCGCGAGTGCGGGCCGCGTGGGCGGCATGTTCGAGGGCGTGACCCTCGCCCTGCTGACCACGACCGGTGCGCGAACCGGCATCCGCCGCACGACACCGTTGGCCTACTTCGAACTGGACGGCATGCCCGCCGTGGTCGCGTCGGCGATGGGCGCGTCGACGCACCCCGCCTGGCTCGCGAATATCCGGGCCGATCCCCGGGTGCGCGTCGAAGTCGGGCAGGAGTCCTTCGACGCGTTCGCGTCCATTCCCACGGGTATCGAGCGTGACCGGCTCTTCGCGCAAGTCGTCGAGCAGGATCCGGACTTCCGGGACTATCAGGCCGGAACCGAGCGGGTGATTCCCGTGGTGGTCCTTCAGCCCCTACGAGCGACGTCCGATGACCCGACAGCGGGGGAGCGCGCCCGTGTGGTCGCCTGGGCGGCCGAGCTGCGGCACGTTCACGACCGGCTCCGCCGGGCACTGCGCGTCGTACAGGAAGCGGCCTCGGCGGGTCGCGCGGCCGAATCGGCGGACCGGGAGCTGCTGCTGTACTGCCATGGCTTCTGCACGGCGTTGACGGGACACCATGAGGGCGAGGATCGCGAGCTGTTCCCCGCGATCGCCGCCGCGCATCCGGAACTGCGGGATACGTTGCGGTATCTGCAGCAGGATCACTCGATGATCGCCCACCTCGTCACCGGATTGCTGTCGTCCGTCACCGCATCGGCGGCGCCCGCGGAGCTCGCCCAGCATCTCGAGGGGATCGCCGCGATCATGGAGAGCCACTTCCGCTACGAGGAGCGGCAGCTCCTCGGGGTGCTCGAGACGCTCGCGGTCGACGCCGACCCCACGCGCGTTCTCGGCCCCCCCGCGTCCGCCTCCCGCGGCTCGACTCGAGACCTACGCCGGATCGCTGAGGTCGGCGACCGTCGCGTCGAGTCCCCGCAGGAGGTCGTCGGCCTCGACGAACAGCGAGTAGCCGTGCTCACCCGCGCCCATCGAGACACGGCGCCCGACGATGCGCTCGTCGGCGTACACCGGCCACGCGGTGGTCGAGCCGAGCGGGGTGATCGTGCCGCGCTCGTAGCCCGTCGCCTCGAGGGCGAGCTCGGCCTCCGGCAGCCGCAGCTTGTTGACGCCGACGAGGGCGCGCAGCTTCGGCCACGAGATCTGCCGGTCGCCCGGCACGAGCGCGAACAGGTACGTGCCGTCGTGCCTGCGCACGACGAGCGACTTCACGATGTCGGCCGGGGTGATGCCGAGGATGCCGGCCGCCTCCTCGAGGCTCGACGCCCGCATCCGTTCGACGAATTCGACCTCGATGCCGCGCGCCTCGGCATCCGCCGCGACCCGCTCTCTGCCTGTGGCCATGGGTCGATCCTGCCAGGCCGGTTCCGAACTCTCGGTGGGGAGGGGGTTCGTCGACGACACGTCGACGATGACCCCGCCCGCCGAGAGTTGCGGACGACACGGCGGCGCACCGCGACCTCTGGAACAATCGAGGAGTGTCCACCTCCGTCGCCGCGCGCCCGCTGCGCATCGGGCCGCTCGAGCTGACCGTGCCGGTCGTGCTCGCGCCCATGGCGGGCATCACGAACACGGCGTTCCGCCGGCTGTGCCGCGAGTACGGCGCCGGTCTCTACGTGTCGGAGATGATCACCTCGCGCGCGCTCGTCGAGCGCACGCCCGAGTCGATGCGCCTCATCCGCCACCACCCGTCGGAGACGCCGCGCAGCATCCAGCTCTACGGCGTCGACCCGAAGACGGTGCGCGAGGCGGTGACGATGCTCGTCGCCGAGGACCGCGCCGACCACGTCGACCTCAACTTCGGATGCCCCGTGCCGAAGGTCACCCGCAAGGGCGGGGGAGCGGCGCTGCCGTGGAAGCTCGACCTGTTCCGCGAGATCGTCGAGGGCGCCGTGAAGGCCGCGGGCGACGTGCCGCTCACCGTGAAGATGCGCAAGGGCATCGACCCCGACCACCTCACCTACCTCGAGGCGGGCCGCATCGCCGAGGGTGCCGGGGTCGGCAGCATCGCCCTGCACGCCCGCACGGCGAGCGAGTTCTACTCTGGCACCGCCGACTGGTCGGCGATCTCGAAGCTCAAGGAGGCCGTCACCGACGTGCCCGTGCTCGGCAACGGCGACATCTGGTCGGCGGAGGACGCCCTGCGCATGGTCGACGAGACCGGCTGCGACGGCGTCGTCGTCGGACGCGGGTGCCTCGGCAAGCCGTGGCTGTTCGGCGACCTCGCGGCGGCGTTCTCGGGTGGCGTGCTCAAGGCCGAGCCGACCCTCGGGGAGGTGGCGGCGGCGTACCGTCGGCACGCGGAGCTGCTCGTCGAGTTCTTCGAGGACGAGAACCGGGCCTGCCGCGACATCCGCAAGCACGTCGCCTGGTACTTCAAGGGCTACGCGGTCGGCGGTGAGACGCGCGCCGCGCTCGCGATGTCGTCGAGCCTGCAGGAGATCGACGACCTCCTCGCCGGGCTCGACGCCGACCAGCCCTACCCGGGCGCCGACGCCGAGGGGCAGCGCGGCCGGGCCGGCACCCCGAAGGTCCCGAGCCTGCCGGAGCGGTGGCTCGACTCCCGCGAGACGCCGGCCGGGATGCGCGCCGAGGTCGCCGACGCCGAAGCGCACCACTCCGGTGGCTGAAGCCCCGGGCCTGACGCCGGGGTACTCGGAGGCCGACGCCGAGCGCTGGCTGCCCGAGCATCACTCCGGGCGGCGCAGCGACTTCGCGCGCGACCGCGCCCGCATCCTGCATTCGAGCGGATGGCGGCGCCTCGCCGTGAAGACGCAGGTGCTGAGCCCGACCGCGGGACTCGACTTCGCCCGCAACCGCCTCACCCACTCGCTCGAGGTCGCGCAGGTGGGGCGCGAGCTCGCCCAGCGCCTCGGGCTCGACCCCGACGTCGTCGACACGGCGTGCCTCGCCCACGACCTCGGGCATCCGCCGTTCGGGCACAACGGCGAACGGGCGCTCGCCGAGTGGGCGCGTGACATCGGCGGCTTCGAGGGCAACGCGCAGACCCTCCGGCTCGTCACGCGGCTCGAGCCGAAGGTGTTCGACGCCACCCGCTCGTACGGGCTGAACCTCACCCGCGCCTCCCTCGACGCGTCGTGCAAGTACCCGTGGCCGGCGGCGCAGGGGATCCCCGACCCGTCGGGCCGCAGCAAGTACGGCTTCTACGACGACGACACGGCCGTCTTCGAGTGGCTGCGGGCGGGTGCGCCCGAGCGCGTGCGCTGCATCGAGGCGCAGGTCATGGACCTCTCCGACGACATCGCCTACTCGGTGCACGACTTCGAGGATGCGATCGTCAACGGCTTCCTCGACGTGCGGGCGCTCGGGTCCCGGGTCGACCACGACGAGCTCGTCGACGCGATGTTCCGCTGGATCGGGGGCGAGTTCGACCACGACATCCTGATCGCCGCCTTCGACCGGCTCGACTCGCTCGAATACTGGATCGACTCGTGGGACGGCAGCCGCCGCGACCTCGCGCGCCTCAAGAACCTCACGAGCTCGCTCATCGGACGCTTCGCCGGTCACGCCGAACGGGCGACCCGGGCCGCCTACCCGCAGGCGACCCTCGCGCGGTTCGGCGCCCACGTCGTCGTGCCGGAGGAGACGGGGGCCGAGATCGCGGTGCTCAAGGGAATCGTCGCCGCGAACGTCATGTCGACGAACTCGCGTCAGCCCTACTACGAGCGTCAGCGCGGCGTGCTCACCGAACTCGCCGACCGCCTGCTCGCCGACCCGTCCCAGCTGGATGTTGGGTTCGCCGACGACTGGGCGCACGCCCCCGACGACGCCGCGCGCAAACGCGTCGTGGTCGACCAGGTCGCGTCGCTCACCGACGTCTCGGCGAACGCCTGGCACGAGCGGCTCGTCGGGTGACGGGCGCGGCCGAGTGACGGCGGCGCTGGCGCGCGAGCGCGGCACGTTGCTCGCGGTGCTCGGCATCGTGCTCGTCGCCCTGTCGATGCGCTCCGCGGCGGGAGTGATCGGGCCGGTCTTCCCGGTGCTCGCCGACGACCTCGGTCTCGACGTCGTCGTGCTCTCGGTGCTCGGCGCGGCGCCGCCGTTCGGGTTCGCGCTCGCCGGACTGCTCGTGCCGCCCGCCACACGCCGCATCGGGCTGGAGGGCTCGCTCATCGCCGCGGTCGCCCTCATCGGGCTCGGCCAGCTCGTGCGCGCGGCGTCGTCGGAGCCCATCCTGCTCACCGTCACGACGTTCGCCGTCATGGTCGGCATCGGGGCGGCCAACGTGCTGCTGCCGCCGCTCGTGCGCCGCTACGCCCCGCGCCGCATCGGGCTGCTCACGGGGATCTATCTCGTGCTCATGAGCATCTCGGCCTCGACGCCGGCGTTCGTCGGCGTGCAGCTCGCCGACGCCACCGGGTGGCGCTTCGCGGTCGGCATCTGGGCCGTGCTGCCGGCGCTCGCGGTGCTGCCGTGGATCGCGACGGTGCTCACCCGCCGTGCCGCGCCCGGGCCGGTCGAGCTCACCCCGCCCGAGGTCGACGAGGTCGCCGGCATCCGGGAACCGGGCCCCGTGACCGCCGCGGTCGCCCGCCCCCGCCTCATCGCCGCGTCGCCGACCGCGTGGGCGATCACCGGCATCCTCGTGCTCAGCTCGATCACCATCTACGTCGCGATGGCGTTCCTGCCGTCGATGCTCACGGCATCCGGAGGCATCTCGCGCGAGGCGGGCGGAGCGGCCCTCGGCATCGCGCTCGTGCTCGGCATCCCGCAGGCGCTGTTCGTGCCGCTGCTCGCGTCGCGACGGGGCACGACGGTGCCGATGATCGCCGTCGCGGGGGCGTGCGCCGTGGTCGGCTGGGGCGGGATGCTGCTCGCGCCCGCCGCCGCGCCCTACCTCTGGGCGTTCCTCATCGGGTCGGTGTCGATCGTCTTCCCGATGTCGCTGCTGCTCGTCAACACCCGCACGCGCGACCACCGCGTGACGGTGTCGGTGAGCGCGTTCGCCCAGGGGCTCGCCTACCTCACGGCGGGCGTCTTCTCACTGCTGCTCGGGGTCGTGCACGACCTCACCGGCAGCTGGACGGTGCCGTTCGTCGTACTCATCGCGTCGGCGGGCCTCACGATCCCCGCCATCCTCGTGCTGCGCCGCGAACGCTACGTCGACGACGAGCTCTGACGAGTCTCGCGAGGGGTCGCGTTTGGGTCATCCGCGGCCGTCAGAAGCCCGAAACGCGACCCCTCGCGAACCGGTCAGGGCGAGACGAGGGCGGCGGCGCCGATGAGCGGGGCCTCGCCGCCGAGGCCGGCGGGCAGGATGCGCGTCGCCCGCACGAAGTCGAAGCCCTCGTCGGCGGCCGCGCGCACGAGGTCGAGGTAGTCGGGGGCGGCGTGCGAGAAGCCGCCGCCGATCGCGACGACCTCGAGGTCGACGAGGGCGCTCGCGGAGGCCACGGCGAGTCCGACGGCGCGGGCCGAGCGCTCGATCGCGGCACGCGCGACCGGCTCGGTGGATGCCGCCGCCGCGAGCTCCTCGCCGGTCGCCCCACCCCATCCCTGGCTGCGCGCCCACCGCACCGAGCTCGGGCCCGACGCGATCGCTTCGAGGCACCCGCGTCGTCCGCACGGGCACGCGTCATCGAACCCGGCGACCTGCACGTGCCCGATGTGGCCGGCGTTGCCGCTCGCGCCGGCGATGCCCCGGCCGTCGAGCACGAGCCCGCCGCCGACACCGGTCGAGACGACCATCCCGAGCACGTTCCGGGAGCCTCGACCGGCGCCGTGACGTGCCTCGGCGAGGGTGATCGCGAGCCCGTCGATCGCGAGCACGACGTCGGCGCCCGGCACGGCGGCGGCGACGAGGTCGCGCAGCGGGTGGTCGCGCCAGGCGGGCACGTTGAGCGGCGACGCGAGCCCGCGCACCGAGTCGACGGGACCGGCCGACCCGATGCCGACCGCCGTCACCGTGCGACCGCCGAGCGCCTCCGCGACGACCGCGCGCACGGCGTCGTCGAGTTCGCCCGCCGTCGCGGTGGGGCCCGTGGGGCGTCGGCTGCGGGTTCCGGGGACGAGCGCCCCGTCGGCGACGAGCGCCGCCTCCACCTTGGTTCCCCCGAAGTCGACTGCGAGCACCGGCGCCTGGGCAGTATCAAGGTGCTGATTCACGCCCCCAGCGTAGACTCGCTCGGATGGATGCGACGTCGCTGGCCCCGGCCGAACGGGCGGTGAAGCTGCTCGGCGGTGACCTCACCGAGAAGAGTCTCCGCCTGCACCTCGAAGGCCTCTCGGGCGTCGACGCGGTCGGCCTCGAGGGTCGCGCCGCCGGCCTCGGAACCCGGTCGATCAAGACCACCTCGAAGGCGCGGGCGCTCGACCAGGTGATCCGCCTCATCGACCTCACGACGCTCGCCGGCGACGACACCCCCGGCAAGGTGCGCTCGCTCGTCGCGAAGGCGATCACCCCCGACGCGACCGACCCGTCGACCCCGCGCGTCGCCGCCGTGTGCGTCTACAACGACATGGTCGGCACCGCCGTCGAGGCGCTCGGCGCCCTGCACGGCGACCCCGACGACGGACTCATCTCGGTCGCCGCCGTGTCGACCGCGTTCCCGAGCGGGCGCGCGTCGCTGCGGGTGAAGCTCGCCGACACCGAGGATGCCGTCGCGGCCGGCGCCGACGAGATCGACATGGTGATCGACCGCGGGGCGTTCCTCGCCGGCAACTACGGCAAGGTCTTCGAGGAGATCGTCGCCGTGAAGGAGGCGTGCCGCCGGGCCGACGGCACCTACGCGAGTCTCAAGGTCATCCTCGAGACGGGCGAACTGAACACCTACGACAACGTGCGCCGCGCCTCGTGGCTCGCGATCCTCGCGGGCGGCGACTTCATCAAGACCTCGACCGGCAAGGTGCAGCCCGC
>CAMLMQ010000098.1 GCA_946481135.1 uncultured Microbacteriaceae bacterium | reverse complement strand
GTAGGCGCCGACGATCGGGTCGATGATGATGTCCCAGATCTTCGCGACCGTGACGACGGCGCCGGCGAGCAGCGCGGGAACCGCGAGCGTGTCGGTCAGGTAGAACACGAGCACGAGCCCGGGCAGGGCCGCGAACCCGCTCGTGACGAACTCGCCGGTCGCGTAGCGCGCGAGGATGCCGGCGCGCAGGTCGCGGGGGCGGCGGGCGGGCGTCGTCACGGCCCGATGCTATCGGTCGAGGAAGCCTCGCGGATGCTCCCCATCCGGGGACTACCGCGGTTCGACGAGACGCGCGAGCAGTTCGGTGAGCAGCCGCTCGGCGAGCGGGGCCGGCGTCGCCTCGATGATCGCGAGCAGCGGCGCGAGCGCGTCGGGCAGCGCGCCGCCCTCCCCGATCCCGAACTGCGCGAGCACCGCGGCCGCCGTGTCGGAGTCGAGGGCGCCGTCGAGCGGGGGCAGCGCGGCCAGCAACGGGGTCGCGTCGACGTGCGGCCTGCCGCGCACGGCATCCGCCCCCTTCGCGAGCGCGGCGAGCAGCTCCGGCAGCACCTGCTCGGTGACCGGGGTGACGGTGAGGTGCGTGGTCGGCGGCAGGTCGCCGTGCGCGGGCTGCAGCTGCAGCACGAACCCAAGGCGCCGCACCGCGTCGGCCCAGTGGTGCGGATCGACCTGCCCGTCGACGCCGGCGCGCGGGTCGGCGGCGACGGCGAGCAGCGGTCCGACGGGTTCGCCGACGACGCGCAGTCCCTCGATCCGCGAGATCGCCGTGACAAGACCCTCGGTCGAGCGCCGCATCGAGTCGGCGAGCCGTTGGAACCCGCCGCGGCCGAGGGCGCGCGTGATCGCCCACGCGGCGGCGAGGGGTCCGGCCGACTTCGAGCCGAGGATCGTCGGGTTGACGACCGGATAGCCCGGCCAGCGCGTCGTCGCGAAGTACTGCAGGCGCTGCCGGTCGCGGCCGCGCTGCAACAGCACCGACACCCCCTTCGGCGCGTAGCCGTACTTGTGCAGGTCGGCACTGATGCTCGTGACCCCGGGCACGGCGAAGTCCCACTCCGGCAGGTGCGGCCAGAAGGGCAGCACGAGTCCGCCGATGCAGGCGTCGACGTGCACGGGGATGCCGCGCGCGCTCGCGAGGGCGGCGACGGCCTCGACGGGGTCGAGCACGGCGACCGGGTACGACGGGGCCGAGACCACGACGAGCGCGACGTCGTCGCCGAGCCGCTCCTCGATCGCCGACACCTCGACGATCCCGTCCTTCGAGACAGGCACGAGGTCGAGGTCGAGGCCGAAGTAGTGCGCCGCCTTCTGGAACGCGGCGTGCGCGGTCGCGGGCAGGACGAGGCGGGGGCGCCCCGTGCCGCCGGCGGCGACCCAGGCATCCCGGGCGGTCTTCACGGCGAGCAGGCACGACTCGGTGCCGCCCGACGTGACCGTGCCGACGACCTCCTCGTCGCCGTGCAGCAGCCCGCGCACGAACCCGAGCACCTCGCGTTCGAGCGCGGCGACCGAGCCGAACGTCGTCGGGTCGAGCCCGTTGACCGGCTGCATGAGGCGCGCGGCGTCGGCGGCGAGCTCGTCGAGTTCGGCGAGCCCCGGGTCGTAGACGTACGACAGCACCCGGCCGCCGTGGGTGGGCGCATCCTGCTCGCGCAGTTCGCGCAACTCGGCGAGGAGGTCGGCGGGGTTCTGGTCGAAGCCGTTCATGCGGGCACCTCGGGGGCCACCTCGTCGCGCACGAGCGCGTCGATGTCGCGCTTGCGCAGCGGGTAGCGCGCGAGGGCGATGAGGCTCAGCAGCATGAGCGCCGCCGGGATGACGCTGAACGCGAGGATGATGCCGACGATCGCGCTCTCGGGCTGCTCGACGGTCTGCTCGGCCACGGTCGGGATGAACCCGGTGACGGCGAGCACGATCGAGAGGATCGTGCCGCCGAACGCGAGACCCGCCGTCTCCCCGGCCGTCCATACGCCGCTGAACGTGCCCGCGCGGCCCGGTCCGTTGGTCTGGGCGTCGTAGGCGACCGTGTCGGGCAGCATCGCGAGCGGCAGTGACTGCAGGCCCGCGTAGGCGGCGCCGGCGAGTGCGACGGGCGCGTACACCCACGGTCCCGGCGCCCACACGAGCAGGGTCAGCGCGAGGGCGGCGACCGCGAACAGCACGGTCGCGATCGCGAACGCCCGCTCCTTGCCGATGCGGCGCGAGATCACCGCCCACAGCGGGGTGACGAGGATGGCGGGGCCGATGAGCGAGACGAACAGGAAGAGGGTTCCCGTGCCCAGCACCTCCGCGGCGATGTAGGCGACGCCCGCGAGCATGAGCCCGATCGCGAGGGCCTGCACGACGAAGGCGGTGAGCAGGGCGCGATACGGCTGGCTGTCGCGCACCGCCGACCAGCCGCGCCGGAAGTTGGACAGCATCCCGGTCTTCGGGGCGGCGAGACCGGCGATCGGGTCGGTTCCGGGCGCGGTCGGCACCCGGGAGCCGAGGGCGCTGCGCTCGACCGTCGACGTGACGAGGAACGCGACGAGGAAGACCGCACCCGCGACCGCCGCCATGAGCAGGTAGCCCTCGTACTCGGTCGCGCCGAGGGCGACGAGTTCGGGCGCCCCGCCGCCGAAGGCGAGGATCGCGAGGGTCAGCACGATGACGCGCGCCGAGAGCAGCCGCGTGCGCTCGTCGTAGTTCGAGACGAGCTCCGCCGGCAGGGCGATGTAGGGCACCTGGAACAGCGAGAACGCCGTCGCCGCGAGGAGGAACCCGACGAGCACCCACGCCGCCGACGCCACCTCGGGCAGCCCCGGCGGCACGGCGAACGTCGCGACGAAGAAGATCGGCAGCAGCACGGCGCCGAGCACCATGAATCGGCGACGCGAGCCCGTGCGCGCGAGACTGCGGTCGCTGCGGGCACCGATCCACGGGTCGATGATCACGTCCCAGATCTTCGAGACCGTGAACGCCGCCCCGGCGAAAGCGGGACTCACCCCGAGCGTGTTCGTCATGTAGATGAGCAGCACCAGACCGGGCAGGGTGCCGAATCCCCCTGTGCCGACCGAGCCGACCGCGTAGCGGGCGACGGTGCCGCGGCGCAGGGCGCGTGCGGACGTGGGCATGCTGCGATCGTAAAGGGAAATAGGGTTCTCTCATGTCGGGATCGCCGCTCGACCGGGCCGCCGCGGAAGCGCTCACCCGGGATCTCCTCGCCACCTCCCCCTCCCCCGTCCCGGTGATCGCGCCGTTCACGGGGGAGCCGTTCCACGACCTGCCGCAGAGCACGGTCGGCGATGTCGAGGAGGCCGCCGCCCAGGTGCGCGAGGCGCAGCGGGCGTGGCGGGATGCCGGCTTCGGTCACCGGCGCCGCGTGCTGCTCCGCGCCCACGACCTGCTGCTGGAGCGCCGCGAACTGCTCCTCGACGCCGTGCAGACCGAGACCGGCAAGACCCGCGGTCAGGCCTTCGAGGAGGTCTTCCAGGCGGTGTCCGCGACGCGGTACGCCGCGCTCGCCGCGAAGCGCACCCTGTCGCCCGTCCGACGGCGCGCCGGCATCGCCGTCGTGATGCGCACCCGCGTCGAGTACGAGCCGAAGGGGGTCGTGGGCGTCATCACGCCGTGGAACTACCCCCTCTCGCTCGCCATCATGGACATCGCGCCGGCCCTCGCCGCCGGCAACGGGGTGCTGCAGAAGGCCGACGACCAGGCGGCGGTCTCGGTGCTCGCGGCGCGGCGCGCCTTCGTGGATGCCGGGCTGCCGCCCGAGCTGTGGGCGGTCGTCGCCGGCCCGGGCGGCGACATCGGGTCGGCCGTCGTCGACGCCGCCGACTACGTGTGCTTCACGGGGTCGACCGCGACCGGGCGGAAGGTCGCCGAGCGCGCCGCATCCCGCCTCATCGGGGCGTCGCTCGAACTCGGCGGCAAGAACCCGATGATCGTGCTCGACGACGTCGACCCGGTGGAGGCCGCCGCCGACGCCGCCTACGGCTGCTTCGCCGCCGCCGGGCAGTTGTGCGTGTCGATGGAGCGCGTCTACGTCGAGCGTGGTGTCGCCGACGCCTTCACGGCCGCCTTCGCCCAACGGACGGCGTCTCTCCGACTGGGCTCGGCCTTCGACTACTCCACGGATGTCGGGTCGCTCGCGACGAGCGCGCAGTTCGAGCGCGTGCAGGCGCACATCGCGGATGCCGTCGCGAAGGGCGCCACGGTGCTCGCGGGCGGACGCGCGCGCCCCGACCTCGGTCCCTTCTTCCTCGAACCGACCGTGCTCACCGGGGTCACGAGCGAGATGGCGTGCGCCCGCGAGGAGACCTTCGGCGCGCTCGTCGCCGTCGAGGTCGTGGCCGACGCCGACGAGGCGGTCGCCCGGGCCAACGACTCCGACTACGGACTCAACGCGTCGGTGCTGAGCCGCTCGCGGGCGCGGGCCCGGCGGGTCGCATCCCGCCTGGAGTCGGGCTCGGTGAACGTCAACGAGGGGTACCGCGCGACGTTCTCCTCGGTCGACGCCCCCATGGGGGGCGTCGGCCACTCGGGTCTCGGCCGCCGCAACGGCTCCGAGGGGCTGCTGCGCTTCACCGAGGCGCGCACCGTCGCGGAGTCGACCGGCATCCTCCAGCTGCCCCGTGTGGGCGCGGAGTTCTCCCGGCTCGTCGGCACGATGCTGCTCTATCTGCGCGCCGTGAAGTTCCTGCGCCGCCGCTGAGCCGTTCCCAACTCTCGGCCACGACGGGGTTCGTGCACGTCTCGTCGACGAAGCCGCCGCCCACCGAGAGTTGCGAACGCGATCTCGTGAAACCGGGTCAGGTGGCCTCGGAGTCGAACGGGGCGGGGCGGGCGCGACCCTGGCGCCGCATCCGCTGCTCGTAGGCCGACTCACGCGGACGGGACGCCGCCGCGGCGGCCGCCGCCGCACCCGGGCCGTTCGGCGACACGGGCTTGCCGACGGTCTCGTCGAGCAGGGCGTCGCGGATGATGCGCCGCGGGTCGTACTGGCGAGGGTCGAGCTTCGACCAGTCGACCTCGTCGAACTCGGGGCCCATCTCCTCGCGCATCCGGTCCCGCGCGCCGTTCGCGAATCCGCGGAGCGTCTTCACGAGGCGCGCGAGCTGGGCCGCGTAGCCGGGCAGGCGGTCGGGACCGATCAGGAAGAGCGCGATCACGAGGATGATCAGCAGCTTGTCGATGGTCAGTCCGAAGGACACACCCTGAAGGATAGTGGCGCTGTCTGGGCGGGGGCCGGTCGGCGGATACGCTCGAACAATGGCCGAGAAGGAGATGAGCTGGCGTTACGCCGAGGAGTTCGTCTCAGAACCCGAGGCGATCGCCGAGGCCCGACGGCACTCGATGGAACTGGGGATCGAGGCGGTGACGCCCGCGATGGGCGCCCAACTCGCGCTCCTCGCCGCGGCGAGCACGACCCATTCGATCGTCGAGATCGGCACGGGTGCGGGGGTGAGCGGACTCTGGCTGCTGCGCGGCGCCCCGAACGCCGTGCTCACGTCGATCGATGTCGAGTTCGACCACCAGCAGGTGGCGCGCACGGCGTTCGCCGACGCCGAGGTGCCCGCGAACCGCATCCGGCTCATCACCGGCGTCGCGTCGGAGGTGCTGCCGCGGATGAACGACGGGGCGTACGACCTCGTCTTCGTGGATGCCGACCCCGCGTCGCTGCTGGACTACGTCGAGCACGGGCTGCGCATCGCGCGCCGCGGCGGAATCGTCGTCGTCGCCCACGCGCTGTGGCGCGGACGGGTCGCCGATCCGGCGGCGCGCGACGAGACGGTCGCCGACTTCCGCGCGCTGCTGCGCACGATCTCCGAATCGGATGCCGTCGTCTCGGCGCTCAGCCCGGTCGGCGACGGGCTGCTGCAGCTCGTGAAGCTGAGCGACTAGTTACGCGTTGACGACGCCGCCGAGCGCCTCGTAGAGCTCCTTCGCCTCGGCGTCGTTCACCGACACCACGAGACGACCTCCGCCTTCCAGCGGAACCCGGACGATGATGAGGCGCCCTTCCTTGACGGCCTCCATCGGTCCGTCGACGGTCCTCGGCTTCATCGCAGCCATGCGTGGTTCCCCTTTCGGTGCCCTGATTGACTCCCATTATCCCGCATCTCGGGGATCCCCCGAAAATCCGGCTGCGATCGGGAGGCGGCGCCCAGCCGCGCGTGCTACGGCGGTGTCCAGTCGTAGACGTCGGCACGCCAGACGCCATACGTCCAGACCACCTGCCCCGCGACGCCGGCGACCAGCAACGCGCCCCGCCAGACGCGCGATCGGGGCACCGCGAGGGCACCGAGCGCGGGCGCGAGCGGCACGAGCAGCCGGAAGACGCTCGACTGCGGGAAGAAGACGGCGAGCAGGTAGAGCGCGTATGAGGCGAGCCAGAAGCGCAGGTCGGGGCCGAGTCGACGGGCCCACGGGGAGAGCAGGAACCCCGCGAACCCGCCGGCGAGCGCCACGACGCCGACGGCGGCCAGGCCGACCGCGAGCGTGCCGTCGATGCCCCACCACTGCCCGACCCAGAACTCCCCCGCCTGCACCCACGGCGCGAACGGCACGAGGTGCCCGTCGACGCCGAAGCCGCGCCGCCACGCGAACTCGGTGTCGGTGTACGCGGTGAACTCGCCCGTCACGGCCCACGCGATCAGCAGCCACGCGAACCCGGCGAGGGCGCTGACGAGCCCGAGCGCGACGACCTGGAGCCGCTCGCGCCAGGGGAACGGGTCGCGCCCGCGCGTGACGAATCGGTGGACGAGGTGCAGCAGAAGGGCAAGGGCGAACGCGAGCCCGCTCGGGCGGGTGAGCGACATGAGCACGACGACGGGCACGAGCAGCAGATATCGCCGGTCGACGAGCAGCACGAGCGCGACGAACAGCAGGAAGAGGTGCATCGACTCCGCGTAGGAGACCTGCAGGATCGTCGACAGCGGCGCGAAGCACAGCAGCGCTGTCGCGAAGAGCGCCGAGCCGGGCGGCAGGAAGCGCGCCATGAGGCGGAAGAAGACCAGTGCCGCCGCCCCGGCGAAGAGCATCGACACGATCGGGGCGATCACGGGGAACGGGATGCCGACGACCATGAAGAGCCGCATCAGCGCGGGGTAGAGCGGCAGGAACGCCCAGGCGTTCTCTTGGGCGTTTCCGTCCGCGTCGCGCGGGATCTCGTTCGGGTAGCCCTCGAGCGCGATCAGCCAGTACCACTGGCCGTCCCAGATGTTGGCGAACTCGACGAAGCCGGGGGCGTCACCGGTGCGGTCACTCGCCGCCTGCATCCCGGCGACGACGAGGAAGATCGCCGTCGTGACGATGCGCGACGCGACGAAGATGCCGAGCACCTTCGCCCACCACGGCGCGCGGGTCAGGAGGTCAACCATGCCCGCAGTCCGCGCTCGCAGCGCTCGATCTGCTCGACGGGCACGCGCTCGTCGTCGGCGTGCGCGAGCGACGGGTCGCCCGGACCGTAGTTCACCGCCGGGATGCCGAGGGCCGCGAAGCGGGCGACATCCGTCCACCCGTACTTGGGGCGCGCCTCGCCCCCCACCGCCGCGAGGAAGGCCTGCGCGAGCGGATCGGTGAGGCCGGGACGTGCGCCCTCGGCGATGTCGGTGACCTCGACGTCGAAGCCGGCGAAGACATCCCGCACGTGCCGTTCGGCGAGGCCCGCGTCGCGGTCGGGGGCGAAGCGGTAGTTGACCTCGACGACGCAGGCGTCGGGGATGACGTTGCCGGCGACCCCGCCGCGGATGCCGACCGCGTTGAGCCCCTCGCGGTACACGAGCCCGTCGACCTCGGCCTCGCGCGGCGTGTAGTCGACGAGCCGTTGGAGGATCGGTGCGGCCGCGTGGATCGCGTTCTCGCCCATCCAGGCGCGGGCGGAGTGCGCCCGCCGGCCGGACGTGCGCACGTCGACGCGGAGCGTGCCGTTGCAGCCGCCTTCGACCTCGCCGTTCGACGGTTCGCACAGCACGGCGAAGTCGGCCTCGAGCAACTCGGGGCGGGAGCGTGCGAGGCGGCCGAGCCCGTTGAGGTCGCTCGACACCTCTTCGTGGTCGTAGAACACCCACGTGACGTCGACCGCCGGCTCGGCCACCTCCGCGGCGAGCTTGAGCATGACCGCGCAGCCGCCCTTCATGTCGACCGTGCCCCGGCCCCAGATCACCCCGTCCTCGAGGCGCGAGGGGAGGTTGGCGTTCACCGGCACCGTGTCGAGGTGCCCGGCGATGACGACGCGGCGAGCGCGACCGAGGTTGGTGCGGGCGACGACGGCGTCGGCATCCCGGGTGACCTCGAGGTGCGGACGCGCCGCGAGTGCGGTCTGCACCGCGTCGGCGAGCGCCGTCTCATCGCCCGACACCGACTCGATGTCGACGATCGCGGCGGTGAGGTCGGCGGCGGAAGAGCGGAGGTCGAGCACGTCCCGAGCCTAGCCACGGCTAGCCTGACGGCATGAGCAGCACCCCGCCCCGCATCGACCTCTTCGCGCTCGGCGGCACGATCTCGGCACCCGTCGACGAACGCGGTTCCGGCGCGCAGATGACGCTCACCGCCGACGAGATCGCGGGCGACCTCGGGGCGCGGGCGGGGGTCGACCTGCGGGCGCACACCGTGCGGCTGCAGCCCTCGTCGAACCTGACCCTCGACGACGTGCGCGACCTCGCCCGCGCGATCGAAGCCTCGGATGCCGACGGCGTCGTGGTCACGGTCGGCACCGACGCCCTGGAGGAGGTGGCGTTCGCGCTCGACGTCGCGCTCGCCGGCGACCGACCGACCGTCGTGACCGGCGCGATGCGCAACGTCGGGCATCCGGGGGCCGACGGGTCCGCGAACCTGCTCGGGGCGCTGCGGGTCGCCGCGCATCCCGACGCGCGCGGCCAGGGGGCGCTCGTCGTGCTCAACGACGAGGTGCACCTCGCCCGGTACGTGCGCAAGACGCACACGTCGTCGCCCGCGGCGTTCCGGTCGCCGACCCTCGGCCCCGTCGGCTACCTCGTCGAAGACCGCGTGCGTCTGCCGCTCGCCCGTCGGCGCCGACCCGCCCCCGTCCCGTTCGGCGACGGCCCGCTCCCCGCCGTCGCGCTCGTGCGGGTCACCCTCGGCGACGACCCGGCACTCGTGTCGGCGGCGGTGTCGACCGGGTGCGCGGGCCTCGTGCTCGAGACGTTCGGGGCCGGCCATCTCGCGGAAGGCGCGCTGCCCGCCGTGCGCGAGGCCGCATCCCGGATGCCCGTCGTCTTCACCTCGCGCACGGGGGCGGGCGAGCTCTACGAGAGCGTCGGCGCCTTCCCCGGCTCGGAGCGCGACCTCCTGGATGCCGGACTCATCCCGGCGGGCGACCTCGACGGCGCGAAGGCGCGGCTGCTGCTCGTGCTGCTGCTGAGCGCGGGGGCGGACGACGCGGCGGTGCGGGCGGCGTTCGTCGATACCCTGGGAGCATGAGCACCCGCCAGATCTGGGGCCACGGTCTCGCGACGATCGCCGCCGACGGGACGGTGCTCGACACCTGGTACCCGGCCCCGTCGTCGACCGAGCCCGCCGACCACGGCCTCCCCGCCGCCCTCGCGCCGCACCTCGGCCGCGACGAGCGCCGCGAAGTGCACGTCGAACACGTCGTGCTCGGCATCGACCTCGACGAGGCCCCCGACTCGACGACCGACGCCTACCTGCGCCTGCACGCCCTGTCGCACCTCCTGGTACGACCCAACGAGCTCAACCTCGACGGGATCTTCGCGCACCTGCCGATCGTCGCGTGGACCACCGCCGGACCGATGCTGCCCGAGACCTTCGACCGGCTGCGCCCCGCCCTCCAGCGCGCCGGGATCTCGTCCCTCGGCGTCGACCGCTTCCCGAGGCTCGTCGACTACCTCACGCCGGCGCGCGTGCGCATCGCCGATCCTGCGCGGGTGCGACTCGGGGCGTACCTCTCCCCCGGCACCACGGTGATGCACGAGGGCTTCGTGAACTACAACGCCGGCACGCTCGGCGCGTCGATGGTGGAGGGCCGCATCTCGCAAGGGGTCGTCGTCGGCGACGGCTCCGACATCGGCGGGGGTGCCTCGATCATGGGCACCCTGTCCGGTGGGGGGACGCACCGCGTCGCGATCGGCGAACGGTCGCTGCTCGGCGCCAACTCGGGCGTGGGCATCTCGATCGGCGACGACTGCGTCGTCGAGGC
>CAMLMQ010000097.1 GCA_946481135.1 uncultured Microbacteriaceae bacterium | reverse complement strand
AACCTCTGGTGTGTCAGTTGTTCCGCCAGGAGCACCGCTGATTAGCTACGTTCGGAACGGATAACCGCTGAAAGCATCTAAGCGGGAAGCCGGCTTCAAGATGAGATTTCCATCCCTTCGGGGGAGAGGCTCCCAGCCAGACGACTGGGTTGATAGGCCGGATGTGGAAGTGGGGACTAAAGACCCATGGAGCTGACCGGTACTAATAAGCCGATAACTTGATAACATCAGTTTTGCTGATGCTCGCGTCCACTTGTAGCTCTTGACGTACGGTCGAGAGCAGACTCGCAAGAGTCCGCAGACACTTAAAGTCAATAGTGTTACGGCGGCCATAGCGTTGGGGAAACGCCCGGTTACATTCCGAACCCGGAAGCTAAGACCAACAGCGCCGATGGTACTGCAGGGGCGACCCTGTGGGAGAGTAGGACACCGCCGGACTTCTTTCAGAAAGGGGCTACCCGTCATTCGGGTAGCCCCTTTCTTCGTTAACAGCCCGTCAGCAGGAGTCCCCATGAGCGACCCGTCGTCGCGTCGTCCCCCGTCGCGCAAGCCGGCCGACGGCAGAAAGCCGTTCGACCGGAAGCCGGCCGACGGGAAGAAGCCGTTCGATCGGAAGCCGTCGGAGGGGAAGAAGCCGTCTGACCGGAAGCCGGCTGACGGCAAGAAACCCTTCGACCGGAAGCCGTCGGAAGGGAAGAAGCCGTACGACCGGAAGCCGTCGGAAGGGAAGAAGCCGTACGACCGGAAGCCGGCCGACGGGAAGAAGCCGTACGAGCGTCGCCCGATCGACGGCAAGCCCGTCCCGCGTCGCGACGGTGAGCGCCCGCCGCGCCCCCGCCGGGAGGATGAGCCCGATCGGCCGCGGCACGACGACCCGGTCATCCCCGAGACCGTCGCGGCCAACCAGCTCGACCGCGTCGCGCGCGCCGAGTTGAAGACCCTGAGCAAGGACAACGCCGACTGGGTCGCCCGTCATCTCGTGACGGCGTCCCAGCTCATCGACACCGACCCCGAGGCGGCGCATCAGCATGCCCTCGCGGCCGGTCGCCGTGCCGGTCGCATCGCGGTCGTGCGCGAGTCGGTCGGCATCACCGCCTACGCGCTCGGCGCCTTCGAACTGGCGTTGCGCGAGCTGCGCACCTACCGGCGGATCTCGGGCCGCGACGACCAGCTTCCGCTCATGGTGGACAGCGAGCGCGGCATCGGACGTCCCGAGAAGGCGCTCGAACTGGGGCGCTCCGTTCCGCGTGCGTCGCTCGACCCCGCGGTGCAGGTGGCGCTCGCGATCGCGATGTCGGGTGCCCGGCTGGATCTCGGCCAACCCGAGGCGGCGCTCACCGAGCTGCAGATCCCGCAGCTCGATCCGGAGCGGGCGTACTCGTGGAGCCCGGCGCTCTTCGACGCCTACGCGACGGTGCTGGAGGATCTCGGCCGCCACGACGAGGCGGAGCAGTGGTGGCAGCGCTCGGACCGCGCGACGATCGCGCTCGAGCGAGCCGCGATCCCCGACGGCGAGGACACGGTCGAGATCATCGACGAGGACTGGGACCCGGATGCGGCGCACTGAACGCGCGGCCGGCCCGGCGAAGGGCTCACCGCTCGACGGCGCCGACCTGCTGCTCGCCGACCTCGATGGGGTGGTGTACCGGGGGGACGACGCCATCCCGCACGCGGTGGAGAGTCTGAACCGCGCTCAGGGCACCGTGCGCGTCGGCTACCTCACGAACAACGCGTCGCGCACCGACGCGACCGTCGCCGGGCATCTCAGCGACCTCGGACTCCGCGTCGAACCGCACGACGTCGTCACGTCGCCCCAGGCCGCGGTGAAGCTGCTCGCCGACCTCGTGCCGGCGGGCAGTCGCATCCTCGTCGTAGGCGGCGACGGTCTCATCACCGAGGTGGAGCGCGCCGGCTTCGTGGTCGTGCGATCCGCCGACGACGCCCCGGCCGCCGTGATCCAGGGGTTCGCGCCGCACGTGGCGTGGACCGACCTCGCCGAGGCCGCGTTCGCGCTGCGGACTCCTCAGGCGGGCGAGGGCATCCCGTGGGTGGCGACGAACACCGACTGGACGATCCCGCAGGCCCGCGGGACCGCTCCCGGCAACGGCACCCTCGTCTCGGCGGTGCACACCGCGGTCGGTCGGCTTCCGGTCGTCGCCGGCAAGCCCGAGCGGGCCATCTTCGACTCCGCCGCCGAACGTTTCGGTGCCACCGCTCCGCTCGTCGTCGGCGACCGGCTCGACACCGACATCCTCGGCGCGAACCGCGCGGGGATGGCGGCCGCTCTCATCATGACGGGCATCGACGGCCCTAAGCAGGTCCTCGCGGCGGAGCCCGAGGCCCGTCCGCGCTTTCTGCTCGACGATCTGCGGGGGCTGTTCACGCCCTACCCGCAGCCTCGCGAGTCGAGCTCCCGCGGTGCGCGGCGCGTGCGCGTGGGCGACGCCGTCGTGCGCCACGAGGGCCGCGCGGTGACCCTGGAGCGATGCGGCGAGCCGATCGACGTGCTGCGCGCCGCCGCCACCGTCATCTGGGGGGCCGGTGTGCCGATCTACGCCCTCGACGTCGCCCCCGAGCTCTACGCCACGCAGCTATCGTGGGCGTCATGACCGACGACGACGCCCTGCTCTCCCGTCTGCGTCTCATCGAGGACCAGCCCCTCGCGTCGCGCGCCGAACAGCTCGCCCAGGTGTACGAGGAGCTGCGCGCCACCCTCGAAGCGGGCGACGCGCGCCCGAACGCGTAGCCGCGCGATGGCCGACGACGCACGGCTCGACGCCGAACTCGTGCGGCGTGGTCTGGCCCGATCCCGCGCGCTCGCGGTCGAGGCGATCGAGCAGGGGCGGGTCACGGTCGACGGCCGCGCCGTGGCGAAGCCGTCGACGCGCGTGACCGAGGATGCGGCCCTGCAGATCGAGGGCGAGCACCGCTACGTGAGTCGTGCGGCGCTCAAACTCGTCGCGGCGCTCGACGCGTTCGACGTCGACCCCGCCGGCCGGTTGGCGCTCGACGTCGGCGCGTCGACGGGCGGGTTCACGCAGGTGCTGCTCGAGCGCGGTGCGCGTGAGGTGATCGCGCTCGACGTCGGTCACGGACAACTCGCGCCCATCGTGCGGCAGGACCCGCGGGTGCGCGTCGTCGAGGGCGTCAACGCGCGCGACCTCGACGCGGGACGGCTCGCCGAGGTCGCGGGCACGACCGAGACCCCCACTCTCGTCGTCGGCGACCTCTCGTTCATCTCCCTCCGGCAGGTGCTGCCGGCGCTCGTCGCGACGGCACCCGGCGCCGAGCTCGTGCTGCTCGTCAAGCCGCAGTTCGAGGTCGGGCGGCAGGGGGTGCGCGAGGGCATCGTCCGCGACCGTGCGCTGCGTCAGGATGCCGTGAGCGCGGTGGTGTGGGCCGCGTGGGATGCGGGGCTGCAGACGACGGGCATCGCGTCCTCCCCAGTGCTCGGATCGAACGGCAATCAGGAGTATCTGCTCCGGCTGCGGCCCGCTGTCGGATCCGATCCGCCAGAATGGGAGAGCGTCATCGCCGCTCTCCCCTGAGGAGCAGCGGCCCAGCCCGGAAGGAGCGCCGTGTCCGAGGACCGCCACCTCCTCGTCGTCGCGCACACCGGGCGGTCGGATTCGCTCGAAGCCGGCATCGAGGTCTGCCGCCAGCTCATCGCCGCGGGACTCACCCCGGTGCTGTCGCCGGACGAGTACCGCGATCTCATGGCCGCCGCGCCCGACCTCGCCCCGATCGCGATGCTCGGCACCGACGTCTCGAGCGCGCAGTTGGAGCTCGTCATCGTGCTCGGCGGCGATGGCACCATCCTGCGCGCCGCGGAGCTCGCCCGCGGATGCGATGCGCCCCTGCTGGGTGTGAACCTCGGTCACGTCGGCTTCCTCGCCGAGGCCGAGCGGGAGGATCTCGCCGCGACCGTCGAGCGGGCTCTCGCCCGCGACTACGTCGTCGAGGAGCGCATGACGATCTCGGTCCGGGTGAAAGTGGATGCCGAGGTCGTCTACGAGACCTGGGCGCTCAACGAGGCGTCGGTCGAGAAGGCGAGTCGCGAGCGCTCGCTCGAGGTCGCGATCGAGGTCGACGGTCGCCCGATCTCGACGTTCGGCTGCGACGGCGTCGTCATGTCGACCCCCACCGGGTCGACCGCCTACTCCTTCTCGGCGGGTGGACCCGTCGTCTGGCCGACGGTGGAGGCGCTGCTCATGGTGCCGCTCTCGGCGCACGCGCTGTTCGCTCGTCCGCTCGTGGTCGGCCCCGAGTCGTCGCTCGTGGTCGAGCTGCTCCGGCGCACCCCGGGCACCGGAGTGCTGTGGTGCGACGGGCGGCGCACGTTCGAGCTCCCCGCGGCGGCGCGGGTCGTCGTGCGGCGCTCCCCGGTGCCGGTGCGGCTCGCGCGCTTGAGCCCGCGTCCGTTCACCGAGCGCCTCGTCAACAAGTTCGCCCTGCCGGTCGCGGGGTGGCGCGGCCCGACCACGTCGGACACCGAGGAGGGGGTCGGCTCGTGATCGAGGAGATCTCGATCCGCGACCTCGGCGTGATCGGCGAAGCCCGCCTGCCGCTGGGGCCCGGGTTCACCGCGCTCACGGGCGAGACGGGCGCCGGGAAGACGATGGTCGTGACGGCGCTCGGGCTGCTACTCGGGGAGCGCGGCGACAGCGGCGCGGTGCGTGCCGGCAGCGGCCAGGCCGTCGTCGAGGGGCACTGGCAGGTGCCTGCCGAGGGCGCCGTCGCCGACCGCGTGCGCGACGCCGGCGGCGACGTCGACCCGGTCGACGCCGGGCGTGCGCAGCTCATCCTCGGTCGCACCGTCGGCGCCGACGGCCGCAGCCGCGCCACGGTCGGCGGGCGGGCGGCGCCGGTCGGGGTGCTCGCCGAACTGCAGCCGCACCTCGTCGTCGTGCACGGACAGTCGGAGCAGTTGCGCCTGCGGTCGGCGACGGCCCAGCGGGAGGCGCTCGACCGCTACGCGGGAGCCCCGCTCGCCCGGCTCCTCGGCGACTACCGCGAGGCCTTCGAGCGCTGGCAGACCGACCGCGAGGAGCTCGACCTCCTCGTCGCCGAACGCGACCGACGCCGCCGCGAGGCCGACGACCTGCGTGCGGCGATGGCCGAGATCGAGGCGGCGGCGCCCCAGCGGGGCGAGGATGTCGCCCTCGCCGAGCAGGCGGAGCGCCTCACCAATCTCGAAGACCTGCGCCTCGCCGCGACCGAGGCGCGCGAGGCCGTGTCGGCTCAGCTCGTCGAGAGCGCCGATGCGACGGCCCTCGTCGAGACCGCCCGTCGGTCGCTCGACCGCGTCGTCGACCACGACGCGGCGCTCGCGCCGCTGGCCGAGCAGCTGACCGCGGCGTCGTTCGCCCTCGCCGAGATCTCGGGCGCCCTCTCGAGCTACCTCGGCGCTCTCGACGCCGACGGCGCGCGCGAGCTCGAGGGCATCCAGGAGCGCCGCGCGGTGCTCGCCGCGCTCATGCGGCGTCACGGCCCGACCCTCGACGACGTGATCGACCACCTCGAGAGCGGCAGCACGCGGCTGCTCGAACTCGACGGCGACGCGGAGCGCATCGAGCAGCTCGGCGCCGAGGTGGAGTCGGGGCTCGCGCGCGTGCACGAACTCGCCGCCGCGCTGACCGACCTGCGGCGGGAGGCGGCGGGCCGGCTCGAAGCCGCGGTCACCGCCGAACTCCACGCCCTCGCGATGCCCGACGCGCGTCTCGCGATCGAGGTGGAGGAGCGCGACCTGACGCTCACCGGGCGCGACCAGGTGAGCCTGCTGCTGCAGCCGCATCCCGGCACCGAGCCGCGCCCGATCGCGCGCGGGGCATCCGGAGGTGAGCTCTCGCGCGTGATGCTCGCGATCGAGGTCGTGCTCGCGGGGTCGGATCCCGTTCCGACCTTCGTCTTCGACGAGGTGGACGCGGGCGTCGGCGGCGCGAGCGCGACCGAGATCGGTCGTCGGCTCGCGCGCCTGGCCGAGTCGGCGCAGGTGATCGTCGTGACCCATCTGGCGCAGGTGGCGGCGTTCTCGACGAACCATCTCGTCGTCGAGAAGGGCACCGACGGGGCGGTGACGACGAGCAACGTGCGGCTCGTGCACGCCGACGACCGCGCCCAGGAGATGGCGCGGTTGCTGTCGGGGTCGCCCGACTCCGAACTCGCCCTCGCGCACGCGAAGGAGCTGCTCGAGCAGGCGCACGGCACGTGGCGGTGAGCCCCGGCGTGGGGGAGCGCGGCGGCGCCAACCTGGGATACGCTGAAACCCCGTGGTGATCAACACGTGGTAATCAACTCGGGCCCGGTGCGAACCAAGCACATCTTCGTCACGGGAGGTGTGGTCTCCTCTCTCGGCAAGGGCCTGACCGCCGCCTCGCTCGGCAACCTTCTGACCGCACGCGGACTGCGCGTGAAGATGCAGAAGCTCGATCCGTATCTCAACGTCGATCCGGGCACGATGAACCCGTTCCAGCACGGCGAGGTCTTCGTGACCGACGACGGCGCAGAGACCGACCTCGACATCGGACACTACGAGCGCTTCCTCGACATCAACCTCGACCAGGCCGCGAACGTGACGACGGGCCAGATCTACTCGCGCGTCATCGAGCGCGAGCGGCACGGTGAGTACCTCGGCGACACCGTGCAGGTGATCCCGCACATCACCGATGAGATCAAGCGCCGTATGCGCCTGCAGGCCGAGCCTCCTGCCGACGGCACCGCCGCGCCCGACGTGATCATCACCGAGATCGGCGGCACGGTCGGCGACATCGAGAGCCAGCCGTTCATCGAGTCGGCCCGCCAGGTGCGGCACGAGCTCGGCCGTCAGAACGTGTTCTTCGTGCACGTGAGCCTCGTGCCGTTCATGGGGGCGTCGGGGGAGCAGAAGACGAAGCCGACCCAGCATTCGGTCGCGGCCCTGCGCTCGATCGGCATCCAGCCGGATGCCCTCGTGCTGCGCAGCGACCGCCCCGTGTCGGACGGCAACCGGCGCAAGATCGCGCTCATGTGCGACGTCGAGGAGCGCGCCGTCGTCAACGCGATCGACGTCGCGAGCATCTACGACATCCCCACGATGCTGCACGAGCAGGGACTCGATGCGTACATCATCGAGCAGCTGCACCTGCCGGCGGGGCCGGTCGAGTGGGACGGCTGGCAGAGCCTGCTGCGCACCGTGCACGACCCGAAGCACGAGATCACGATCGCGCTCGTCGGCAAGTACATCGACCTGCCCGACGCCTACCTCTCGGTCACCGAGGCGCTCAAGGCCGGCGGGTTCGCCCACGAGGCCAAGGTCGCCGTCAAGTGGGTCGCCTCCGACCTGTGCGAGACGCCCGAGGGGGCGGCGGCGGAGCTCGCGGATGTCGACGGCGTGCTCGTGCCCGGCGGCTTCGGGGTGCGGGGCATCGAAGGCAAGCTCGGCGCGCTGCGCTTCGCGCGCGAGAACAAGATCCCGACTCTCGGCATCTGTCTCGGGCTGCAGTGCATGGTGATCGAGTACGCGCGGCACGAGGCCGACCTCCCCGGCGCCTCCTCGAGCGAGTTCGACCCCGACACCGAGTTCCCCGTCATCGCCACGATGGCCGAGCAGGTCGAGCTGATCGAGCGCGGCGACCTCGGCGGCACGATGCGGCTCGGCCTCTACGAGGCGCAGTTCACACCCGGTTCGATCGTCGAGGAGCTCTACGGGGCGCCGGTCGCGTCCGAGCGGCACCGCCACCGGTACGAGGTCAACAACCTCTACCGCGAGCGGATCGCCGCCGCGGGGCTCTCGTTCTCGGGGCTGTCGCCCGACTCCTCGCTCGTGGAGTACGTCGAGTTGCCGCGCGACGTGCACCCGTTCTACGTCGCGACGCAGGCGCATCCCGAGCTGCGGTCGCGCCCCAACCGTGCGCATCCGCTGTTCCGCGGCCTCATCGGCGCGGCGCTCGAGCGTCAGCAGGCGTCGCGCCTGTTCGAGGTCTCCGACCCGGGCGAGCCGGCGGGCGCCGACCTGCCGGCGGCCGATCCCGCGACCGGTGCCGCGCCCGCCGAGGACGCCGGGTGATCGACCTCGAGGCGCTGCGCACCGGCGTGCTCGAGGATGTCGCCGACCCCGCGCCGCTCGTCGCGCGCGAGATGGTGTTCACCGGTCGCGTGTGGGACATCGTGCGCGACACGGTGACCTTCGGCGGAGCGCCGATGACCCGGGAGTACACCCGGCACACGGGCGCGGTGGCGGTCGTCGCGATCGACGAGCACGAGCGGGTGCTGCTGCTCAACCAGTACCGGCAGCCGATCGGGATGCGGGACTGGGAGCTGCCCGCGGGGCTGCTCGATCAGCCCGGCGAGGAGCCCCTCGAGGCGGCTCGACGCGAACTCGCCGAGGAGGCCGATCTCGTCGCCGCCGAGTGGTCGGAGCTCACGAGCTTCCACTCGTCGCCCGGGGGCAGCAGCGAGATCATCACCGTCTTCGAGGCACGGGGCCTGTCGGCGGCACCCGACACGCATGCCCGCACCGACGAGGAGGCCGAGCTCGTGCTGCGCCGGGTAGGCCTCGACGAGGCCCTCGACGCGGTCCGTGCCGGCCGACTGCGCAATGCGCCGCTCCTCATCGCCTTGCTCACGCTGCAGGCCCGTCGTGGATCTCGCGACTGAGCTCGACCGCTACCTGCGGCACCTCGGCATCGAGCGCGGTCGCTCGCCGCACACCCTCGCCGCGTACCGCCGCGACCTGACGCGGCTACTCGACGTGCTCGGAGAGGCCGACATCCGCGAGCCGGGCCAGGTGACGCCCGAGAGCCTGCACGCGTTCGCCCGGAGCCTCCGTGAGGCGACGCCCCCGCTCGCCGCGTCGTCGGTCGCCCGGATGCTCTCGTCGGTGCGTGGCTTCACCCGCTTCCTCGTCGACGAGGGCCGTCTCACGGTGGATCCAGGTGTCGACCTCGTCGCGCCGAAGCTCGCCGAGCGGCTGCCGAAGGCGCTCACGATCGGCCAGGTGGAGGAGCTCCTCGCGGCGACCGCGGGTGACGACCCGGCGCACGTGCGCGACCGGGCGCTGCTGGAGCTGCTGTACGCCACGGGCGCGCGGGTCTCGGAGGCGGTGGCGCTCAACGTCGACGACCTCACCGGGGAGGGCGGCACCGCCGACGTCGTGCGGTTGTTGGGCAAGGGCGGTAAGCAACGTCTCGTGCCGGTGGGGAGCTTCGCGCGTGAGGCTCTCGACGCCTACCTCGTGCGCGTGCGCCCCGTGCTCTCGGCGCGCGGCCGGGCGACGCCTGCCCTGTTCCTCGGGATGCGCGGGGCACGACTGTCCCGGCAGAACGCGTGGCTCATCCTGCGGGCGGTCGCCGACCGGGCGGGACTCGACCTCGAGCTCTCGCCGCACAGCCTGCGCCACTCGTTCGCGACCCATCTGCTGCAGGGCGGGGCGGATGTGCGCGTCGTGCAGGAGCTGCTCGGCCACGCGAGCGTCGCGACGACGCAGATCTACACGCGCGTGACGGCGGATGCGCTGCGCGACATGTACGTCACCGCGCATCCGCGCGCCCGGTAGCGCGCGTACCTTCAACCTCAGCTTGAGCTAGAGCCGAACCCGTCTACCGTGGGCGCGTCCCGCGCACACCCGTCCGGGGGACGGACGTACACTCGGGCCATGGTGGGGCATCGGGAGGACGTCACCGAGTTGCCGGGTCTGGAAGCGCCGGCGCTCGGCCCGACCGGGCGGCCCGCGACCTTCTTCGCGGAACCCGCACCGCTGCGCAGCCACGGCCCCGCCCGGGTCATCGCGCTGTGCAACCAGAAAGGCGGCGTCGGCAAGACGACGACGTCGATCAACCTGGGTGCGACCCTCGCCGAGTACGGCCGGCGCGTGCTCGCGATCGACTTCGACCCCCAGGGCGCCCTGAGCGCGGGTCTCGGTGCGCAGACCCACGACGTGCCGACGATCTACGAGCTGCTGCTCGGCAGCAACACCGCGGCGGTGGACTGCATCCAGCAGACATCCACGCCGGGGCTCGACGTCATCCCCGCCAACATCGACCTCTCCGCCGCCGAGGTGCACCTCGTCAACGAGGTGGCGCGCGAGCAGATCCTCGCCCGCGTCCTGCGTCAGGTCTCCGACCGGTACGACGTCATCCTCATCGACTGTCAGCCGTCGCTCGGCCTGCTGACGATCAACGCGCTGACGGCGGCCCACGGGGTGCTCATCCCGCTCGAGTGCGAGTTCTTCGCCCTGCGTGGTGTCGCGCTGCTCGTGGAGACGATCGAGAAGGTGCGCGACCGGCTCAACCCCGCGATCCGCCTCGACGGCATCCTCGCGACGATGTACGACGCCCGCACCCTGCACTCGCGCGAAG
>CAMLMQ010000096.1 GCA_946481135.1 uncultured Microbacteriaceae bacterium | reverse complement strand
CACCTGGGAGACCACCGACCGCGTCGACGACCTCCGCGCCGCCGCCAAACTGTAGTCGTCATGGCCGGCGTCGCACGGGTGCTCGTCGACTCGCCCCTCCCGCAGCTCGATCGACTGCTCGACTACCGCATCCCCGACACGCTCGAGGGCGTCGAGCCCGGCGTGCGGGTGTCGGTGCCGCTGCGCAGCGCGAAGCGGCTCGCGACCGCCTACGTCGTCGAGGTCGCGGCGGATGCCGACTTCCCGGGGCCGCTGAGCGAGGTCGCCGCGCTCGTCTCGCCGGTCGTGGTGTTGCGCCCCGAAGTGTGGCGGCTGGCCCGGGCGGTCGCCGACCGGGCCGCCGGGGCGGCGAACGACGTGCTGCGGCTCGCGATCCCGACGCGACAGGTGCGGGTCGAGAAGGCGTGGATGTCACGCACCCCGGTCGCACCGGCCGAGCTCGTGGCGCCCGACCTCGACGGATACCCGGGGCTCGCCGAGGCGCTCGACGACGACGCCCGTGTGGCGCTGCGCGTGCAGCCGGGCGTCGCTCCGGGGATGGTGGGTTCGTCGACCCGCTGGGCGCACCTGCTCGCGCGCGCGGCCGTCCGCACCCTCGCGGGCGGGCGCACCGCGCTCCTCATCGCTCCCGACCACCGCGACCAGGATCAGCTCGAGCGCGCGCTCGCAGGACTCGTGCCCGCGGAGAGCGTGCTGCGCTGGGATGCCCGCCAGCCCAACGCCGACCGCTACCGCGCACTCCTCGCCGCCGGCGACGGACCCGCGATCGTCGTCGGCAACCGGTCGGCGGTGTATGCGCCGGCCGATCGACTCGGGCTCATCGCCCTCTGGAACGACGGTGATCCGCTTCTCGGTGAGCCGCTCACGCCCTATGTGAACGCGCGCGACGCGGCGCTCGTGCGCCACGAGCAGCAGGGTGGTGCACTTGTGTTCGCCGGGCACGCGCGCAGCACCGAGGCGCAGCGGCTCGTCGAGATCGGCTGGCTGCGCGAGTTCGGCCCGGCGCGCATGCAGCGGCTCACCGTGATCCCGACCGCCGACGGACCGGGCGACGACGCGCTCGCGACCCGGGCGCGCATCCCGTCGGTGGCGTATCGGGCCGCGCGGGCGGCGCTCGAACGGGGTCCGGTGCTCGTCCAGGTCGCTCGACCCGGCTACGCGCCGGGTCTGCGCTGCGCCCAGTGCCACGACCCCGCCCGGTGCACGCGGTGCTCGGGGCCGCTGCGGCAGCGGTCGGCGGGCGCTCCGCCGACGTGCACGTGGTGCGGCACGACCCACCGCACGTGGAGCTGCCCGAACTGTCGCGGCACGACGCTGCAGACCACCGGCACCGGCAGCGTCCGCACCGCGGATGAGCTCGGCCGGGCCTTCCCGAACACCCGCGTGATCGTCTCCGACGGCGAGCGGCCCCTGCGGGAGGTCGACGATCGGCCCGCGCTCGTCGTCGCGACCCGCGGAGCCGAACCCTTCGCCCCCGGCGGATACGGCGCCGTGCTGCTGCTCGACGGGGAGCGGATGCTCGCCCGGGAGAGCCTGCGGGTCGCGGAGGACTGCCTGCGTTGGTGGTCGGACGCCGCGGCTCTCGCCGCCGACGACGGCACCGTCGTGCTCGTCGGCGTCGGCGGATCGCTCGGACATGCCCTCGCCGGCTGGAACCAGCCCGAGTTCGCCCGCGCCGAGTACGCCGGGCGCCGCGAACTGCGCTTCCCTCCCGCCGTGCGCATGGCCACGCTGCAGGGCGATCCGGATGCCGTGGCCGAGGCGGTCGCGGCACTCCCGCCCACCGCCGAGCATCTCGGCACGACCGTGACCGCCGGCCGGGCGCGCGCGCTGCTGCGCTTCGACTACCGCGCGGGGGCGGAGATCGCCGAGGCAGTACATGCCGAAGTGATCCGACTCGCGACGCGCCGCCGCAAACCGCCGCCGGGCATGCCGCCGCGGGGGAGGCAGCCGCTGCCGCTGCGGGCGCACTTCGACGACCCCGAGCCGTTCGACGAGTGATACGACGCCCGGCGGGTGCGGGGCGTGCGGCAGGGCAGAATCGAAGGATGGCTCTGAGGATCGTGTTCGCGGGAAGTCCGGCCGCTGCGGTCCCGAGCCTCCAGGCGCTCATCGCCTCCGACCACGAGATCGTCGCGGTCGTCACGCGGGAGGACGCCCCGCTCGGGCGCAAGCGCATCCTCACGCCGACGCCGGTCGCCGTCGCGGCGCAGGAGGCCGGCATCCCGGTGCTCAAGGCCAACCGGCTCGGTCCGCTCACCGACGAGATCGCGGCGATCGACCCCGACCTCGGCGTGGTCGTCGCCTACGGCGGGCTCATCCGCGAGCCGCTGCTCTCGGTGCCGCGCCTCGGGTGGATCAACCTGCACTTCTCGCTCCTGCCGCGCTGGCGTGGCGCGGCGCCGGTGCAGCGCGCACTCATCGCGGGTGACCGGGTGACGGGGGCGGCGGTCTTCCAGCTCGTGCCCGAGCTCGACGCCGGACCGGTGTATGCGACCGTGTCGCAGTCGATCGGCGCGCACGAGTCGGCGGGCCACCTGCTCGAGCGCCTCTCCCGCTCGGGCGCGAAGCTGCTCGCAGGCGTCGTCGACGACCTCCGTGCCGGCACCGCGCGCGCCGTGCCGCAGACCGGCGAGCCGACCCTCGCCCCGAAGCTCGAGCTCGCCGACGGTCGGCTCGACTTCGCGCGTCCGGCCGCCGAGCTCGACGCCCGCATCCGCGGGACCACCCCTGAGCCCGGCGCCTTCGCCCTGCTGGACGGCGACGAGCGCCTCAAGGTGCTCGATGCCGCCGTCACCCATGGCGAGGCGGCCCTGCCGCCCGGGGCGTTCGAGCTCCGCGGCGGACGTCTGCTCGTGGGCACCGGCACCGCGCCCCTGCACCTCATCACCGTGCATCCGGCCGGCAAGCGGGCCATGGCCGCTGCCGACTGGTGGCGGGGTCGCTCGTGAGCGGCCGGGCCGCACCCGCGCGTCGCGTCGCCGCCGAGGTGCTCGCCGCCGTGCGGGACGACGACGCCTACGCGAACCTCCTGCTGCCCGCGCGCATCGCCCAGGCGCGACTGAGCCCCGCCGACGCGGCCCTCGCCACGGAGCTCACCTACGGCACGCTGCGGATGCAGGGTCGCTACGACCGCATCGTGCGTGTCGCCGCCGGTCGCGAGCCGAGTGCGATCGACCCCGACGTGCTCGACGTGCTGCGGCTCGGCATCCATCAGCTGCTCGCCACCCGCATCCCACCCCACGCCGCGGTCGGCGACACCGTCGCGCTCGCCCCACGCCGCGCCACCGGGTTCGTCAACGGCGTGCTGCGCACCGTCTCTCGGTCGACCCCGGAGGAGTGGGACGCGTGGGCCACCGACGGTCTGACGGGCGATGCGCGACTCGCGGCCGAGCACTCGCATCCCGAGTGGGTCGTCGACGCGCTCCGCGGCGCGCTCGACGCCGACGGTCGCCCCGAGGAGCTCGAGCAGTTGCTTGCGGCCGACAACGCCTCACCCGTCGTCGCGCTCGTCGCGCTTCCGGGGCTCGCCGAGGTCGCCGAACTGGGGGAGCGAGGAATGCTGTCGCCGACCGCCGCTCGGACGCCCGGCGGCGACCCGGCCGCGGTTCCGGCGGTGCTCCAGGGTCGCGGCCGCGTGCAGGACGAGGGGTCGCAGCTCGCCGCCCTCGCGCTGTCGCGTGCCCGACCCGTGACGCCGGGGGAGCGCTGGCTCGATCTGTGCGCGGGTCCCGGCGGAAAGGCGGCGCTGCTCGGCGCCGAGGCCGCCGTCGGCGGAGCCCGGCTGACCGCGAACGAGCTCGTCCCCGCGCGGGCGGGTCTCGTGCGCCGCGCACTCTCGGTGCTCGACCCCGCTCCCGAGGTCGTCGAGGGCGACGGCGCCCGGTTCGGCACGAGGCACCCCGCGGCGTTCGACCGCATCCTGCTCGACGCGCCGTGCACCGGTCTGGGGGCGCTGCGCCGACGGCCCGAGGCACGGTGGCGCAAGCGCCCCGAGGATGTGCCCGAACTCGTCGCCCTCCAGAAGCGCCTGCTCGACGCCGCGATCGCCGCCCTCGCCCCGGGTGGCCTGCTCGCGTACGTGACCTGCTCGCCGCATCCCGCCGAGACCCGTGACGTCGTCGCGGGGGCGCTCGACCGTCACCCGGGGATCGAAGCGCTCGACACACGCTCGGTCCTGAGGGGGATCGCGATCGCCGACCTCGGCGAGGGCGTCGGACCGGCCGTGCAACTGTGGCCGCACCGCCACGGCACCGACGCCATGTTCATCCAGCTGCTGACGCGACCCTAGGGTGGAGCCGTGGCCGTGCGCATCGAACCGAGCATCCTCGCCGCCGACTTCGTGAATCTCGAGGCCGACATCGCGCGCATCGCGAGCGCCGACGCCGTGCACGTCGACGTCATGGACAACCACTTCGTGCCGAACCTCACGTTCGGGCCGCAGATGGTCGGCCGCGTGCAGGACGTGTCGCCGATCCCGCTCGACGTGCACCTCATGATCACCGACGTCGACCGCTGGGCACCCGGCTACGCCGAACTCGGCGCGTTCTCGGTGACGTTCCACGCCGAGGCGACCGACGAGCCCGTCGCCCTCGCCCGGCGTCTGCGCGAGATCGGCGCCCGCGCCGGTATCGCCGTCAAGCCCGGCACGGCGATCGAGCCCTACCTCGACCTGCTGCCCGAGTTCGACCAGCTGCTCGTGATGACGGTCGAGCCCGGATTCGGCGGTCAGAGCTTCATGGCCGACATGATGCCCAAGGTCGCGGCGGCCCGCGCGGCGATCGACGCGTCGGGCATCGACGTCTGGCTGCAGGTCGATGGCGGCATCGCCCTCGACACGATCGGGCAGGCGGCCGAGGCGGGGGCCGACACGTTCGTGGCCGGCTCCGCCGTCTACGGCGCCGCGGATGTCGAGGCCGCGATCAGCGACCTCCGCTCCGTCGCCTCCCGCCACCGCCACTAGAGGAGAGTCGCCGGCATGCCGATCCGCTTCGAGAACGTCGGGATCGCCGTGCGCGACCTCGACGCCACCCTCGCGTTCTTCACCGACCTCGGGCTCACGATCGCGGGCCGCGACGAGGTGAGCGGCGAGTGGGCGGACACCGCGGTCGGCCTCGACGGCAACCACGCGAAGATCGCGCTGCTGCAGACCCCCGACGGGCGCACGGTGCTCGAGCTCTTCGAGTACCTCCACCCCGATGCGATCGAGACCGAGCCCACCCTGCCGAACGAGATCGGCATGCACCGCGTCGCCTTCTCCGTCGACGACCTCGATGCCGCCCACGAGATCGCGGCACGCCACGGCTGCGTCCCCCTGCGCGGCGTCGCCAACTACGAGGACGTCTATCGGCTCACCTACCTGCGGGGCCCGAGCGGCATCCTCGTCATGCTCGCGGAAGACCTCACGGCGAAGCGCTGAACTCTCCCGCCGCGACTTTGCTCGCCTGGCTCACCTGCGCGGTTAGGACGGCCCGATGGAGCGCGCCCGAATCGGGCGTGATCCCAGCTCCGTCCTGAACGCGGCACATTGAGGCGGGAAGTGAGGATGAGCGAGCGGCGAGCGTGGAGCGCATGACTGACAAGACCAAGCCGGTCTAGTCGCTCGATCTGTCGGACCAGCGTTTCTCCAATCGGTCGGTTCCCCAACGTTCGGCTCGTTCGCCTCGATCGCGAAGCTCCTCCACCCAGCCAGGGACGCCGAGCCGGACAAGGAGGCGCATCGCGGGCCAAACCTCTCGCCGGTATCCCTCACCGGCGATCGCCGTAGCGGCATCGACGACACTGAGGGTCTGACGTTTCGTCAAGGGAGCGCGATCGATGACCTGCAGTGTTCGCTCCGTGTCGTAACCGGAGCCGTGGTGGATCGGACGTCTCTGGAGGAGGAAGAGCGCGTCGTCGAGGTAGTCGGCTTTCCCGACACGTAGGTACTCAATCGCACGTGCATACGGACCTCGGGTAGCCCAGTACGCGGCCCAGTGCTCCTCCGTCTCGGGAGCCGGGCGATATCCCCGAGGCGGCTCCCAGCTCGTCATGCCTCCGAACTCTAATGCGCGGGTCGAACCGGCGGCGCGGAGAGGCCAACGATTCAGAGGGACTGAGGTTTGCAAGTCGCGACTGACGGCACGAAGACCTAGAACTCTGAGTCCGCAAAGTCCTCGATGTCGTAGCGGAACAATGCTTGCCGTCCGTCCGGTGTCATGCGGTAGTCCCCGCGCCGTTCTCCGCCTCGCCACTCGTAGAACACGCCGCGCGCGTGGTCTGCGTTGCGCCGCTGAATTCCGGGGAGAGCCCACTCCAGGTCCACGAGTGACGGCGTCGACCCGCGCAACGTCGAGACTGCCATGTCCTCGACCCACGTCAGAGAAAGCAACGGCGAGTAGTCCAGATCCCGCGGGGCGAGCCTCCAGAGAACGTGTCGAAGTTCCCGCAGAGATCGGACGAAGTCGATCGATTCCGCTCTGGTCGGTGACCAGAGGTCCAGCTGTCGAAGGCCGACGAGGGCCCCGATGGGCGAATAGTCAGTGATCCGCTTCGCGTTCCCGAGTTCAAGGGCGATCAGTTGCGGGTGGTCGCGTAACGGCTCGAGGCTCCGGAGTGAGGTCGCTGACGCCAATCTCAGGTCTGCCAACTCGCGCAGGCGAGCAAGTTTGCCCAGGTCGTCGAACGGTCCCCACTCAATCGAAAGTCGCCTTAACTGCGTCTGCGCGCCGAGCGAGTCGACCACCCTTTGGCTTGATCGGCCGATGATCGAGAGATCGAGGATCTCTGACGGTCCCTGGGAGAAGAAGTCGCACCACGCCGTGAGACGTGCACTCACGGTCCGTGCGTCAGCACCATCGAGATGGGGCGCGACGAGGACGGTGTTTTCGCCCCGGTACGACTCAGGCGAGCCGAGAGGTCGCGGGTGTCTCACGCGCGCAAGTCGGCTGACGTGACCATGGCGAGAGGCTAGCGTGGAGAAGCCAACGGATTCAGAAGAACTGAGGTTTACAAGTGGCGACTGACAAGACCAAGCCGGAGATCGACTTCTTCGACGGGCCCGCCCCCACCGAACTCGTGAGCACCGACCTGGAGGTCGGCGACGGCCCCGAGGCGACGCCGGGCGCGCGCGTCACGGTGCACTACCTGGGCGTCGACTTCGAGAGCGGCGAGGAGTTCGACTCGTCGTGGAGCCGTGGGGAGTCGATCGAGTTTCCGCTCAACGGGCTCATCCGCGGCTGGCAGGAGGGCATCCCCGGTATGAAGGTCGGCGGTCGCCGACAGCTCGTCTGCCCGCCCGAGTACGCCTACGGACCCGTCGGGGGCGGCCACCGCCTCTCGGGTCGCACGCTCGTGTTCGTGATCGATCTCCTGGGCGTCGCGTGACGCGCTAAGCCCAGGGCAGTTCCAACAGCTGGCCGTCGCCCACCGGGGGCACCACGAGTACCCCGGTGGCGGCGGCCAGTCCGCGCATCATGGCGGATCCGGTCCACTCCACCTCGTGCAGCCCGGCCCGCACGGGCACGAGTCGCGTCGACTCAGGATGCCGCTTCACCGAGTCGGGAACGGTGACGCCGACCAGGGGCGGCACGACACGCCCCGTGAAGCCCGCGATGAGGACGTCGCCGAGCGAGAGCAGCCCGAGCAGCGCCGCGAGCGGGTTGTCCGCGAGTCCGAGCACGAGGCGACCGTCGGGCAGTCGCGCGAGCAGTGTCGGGCCGCCCGGACGGGACGCCAACCCGGGAACGAGGTAGTCGGCGCCGAGGTCGTCAAGGGCCCGCCGCACGTGGTCGGCGTGAGAGCCTCCCGTTCCCCCCGTCGTCACGACCAGGTCGGCATCGGCATCCCGCAGGGCCGACACGGTCGCGGCGCGATCGTCGCCGATGCGCGTCGAGGCGACGTGGACCGCCCCCACCATCCCCAGGATCGCGGGGAGGGTCGCGCCGAAGCTGTCGCGCACGCGACCGGGATCCGGGATGCCCGCCTCCACGACCTCGTCGCCCGTGAAGACGGTCGCGACCCGGGGTCGGCGCGCGACGAGCAGCGTGTCGGCCGTCGCCGCGGCCGCGAGCGCGACGTGGGCGGGGGAGAGGCGCGTCCCGGCCGCAACCAGCACCTCACCCGCGCGCGCCTCCTCGGCGGGCGGACGGATGTGGTCCTTCCGATCGTCGCCCGTCGCCTCGAGCACACGCTCCCGTTCGTGGGCGTTCTCGCTGCGGACCACGCGGTCGGCGCCCGCGGGCAGGAGCCCGCCCGTGACGATCGCCGTCGCCTCTCCGTCGGAGAGCTGCCCCGGCGGACGCAGGCGCCAGGGACCCGTTCCGGCGACCGCCCAACCGTCCATCGCGGCCGACGCGTAGTGCGGCACGTCGATCGCGGCGAGGACATCCGTCGCGAGCACGCGCCCGACCGCCTCGGTGAGGGCGACGGACTCCGCCCCGAGCGGCGCCGCGGCCGCGGCGGCACGAGACCGTGCCTCCGCCCACGGCAGCCGGCCGGGGTGCGTCACGAGCGACGGGCGGCGAGGTCGCGTGCGACGCGGGTCGCCTCCGCGGCGGCGACCGCGGCATCCTCACCCCGCGCGGCGGCGCGCCCGGCGGCGAACCCGACGAGGTAGGTCGTGAGGGGTGCGGCGGGACGGAGTACGGCGTGGGCGGCGATCCCGGCGAGACCGAGTACCGCCTTCACGTCCACGGTCTCCTCGATACCGAGGGCCGTGCGCACCTCGTCGGCCCACGCGGCGAGCACGGCGTCGAACTCGTCGTCGTCGAGAGTCGGGGGGTTCGTCATGGCGTCTCCTTCTGCGGTCGGGGGACGGCGCCGAATCGCGCGGCGTCGTCCCAGGTGTCGATGTCGTCGGTCGAGCCGTCGGGCACGGCCACCTCGGCGAGGTCGAGCTCGGCGAGCAGAGCCCGCACGGGGGCGTCGACCACGGTAGGAAGTGCGTCGAGTGCGCGACGCAGCGCGGAGGGCGCGACGGCGAGCAGGAGCTGCTGCCGCACGCCGCGATCCACCGCGATCGCCCCGTCGGCGTTCGCGCCCGCGACCAGCTGTGGAAGTGCGACGCCGAGCCGGGGCATGTCCGTCGCGACGACGAATAACAGGTCGATCGGATCCGCCGGGAGGTGCGCGGCGCCCGCCGCGATCGCGGCCACGGGACCGGAGTAGGCGGGATCCTCCCGCACCGTCACGGCGCCGTCGATCCGCTCGTCGCCGACGACGACCACGTGCGCGGCCCCCGCCGACCTCACGGCCGCCAGCGTGCTCTCGAGCAGCGAGACGCCGTCGACCGCGAGTTCCCACTTGGCGGAACCACCCAGCCGCGACGAGCGCCCGCCTGCGAGAATGAGAGCGCCGACGATCATGCCGAACACTCTAGGCCGGGCTCGTCGCGCATCACTATCGTGATAGGTATTGGGCATGGGACGAATCACCGCGAGGAAGCGGATCACCCGCATCACGCTGGGCGACCGCCCGGGCGAGACGACGGTGTCCCGCCGCGAAGACGTGCTCGCCGTCGAGGAGCCGCTCGAGATCCGCGTGGGCGGTGAGTCGCTCAGCATCACGATGCGCACCCCGGGCCACGACTTCGACCTCGCCGCCGGATTCCTCATCTCCGAAGGGGTCGTCGCCCACGCGCGCGATATCGCCGCGATCCGCTACTGCGCGGGCGTCAACGACGACGGCGAGAACACCTTCAACGTGCTCGACGTCACGCTCGGCCGCGGCGTCGCGGCTCCCGATGCGAGCCACCAGCGGAACGTCTACATGACGTCGTCCTGCGGGCTGTGCGGCAAGGCCAGCATCGATGCCGTCCGCACCGCATCGCACCATCCGGTCGCGGCCGATCCGCTCGTCGTCGACGCCGGGCTGCTCGCGTCTCTCCCCGACCGGCTGCGCGCCGGCCAGGACGTCTTCGAGAAGACCGGGTGGACTGCACGCCGCCGCGCTCTTCGACGGTCGCACGGGGGAACTGCTCGTGCTGCGTGAAGACGTCGGTCGCCACAACGCCGTCGACAAGGTGATCGGCTGGGCGCACGGCGAGGGGATGCTGCCGCTCACGGGCACGGTGCTGCAGGTCTCCGGCCGCGCGAGCTTCGAACTCACCCAGAAGGCCTCGATGGCCGGCATCCCCGTGCTCGCGGCCGTCTCCGCGCCGTCGTCGCTCGCCGTCGACCTCGCCGCCGAACAGGGCATGACGCTCGTCGGCTTCTCGCGCGGCACGTCGATGGTCGTGTACGCGGGCGAGCAGCGCATCCAGACCCGCCAGGAGGCGATGGCATGACGGACGACGACAACATCCGCCGCGGTGCCGAGGTGACCGAGCCGGCACCCTTCACCGACCCGTACCCCGACCTCGAGATCGGGCACCACGAGCCGTGGGCCGTCGGGGTGCCGGCGATCGTCAACTCGATGGAGCCCGCGCTGCTGGAGATGGGCGTCGCGCGCACCGCGAAGCTCGCCCTCACGATCAACCAGAAGAACGGCTTCGACTGCATGAGCTGCGCGTGGCCCGACC
>CAMLMQ010000095.1 GCA_946481135.1 uncultured Microbacteriaceae bacterium | reverse complement strand
TGCCGAAGAACTCGTCGGTGTCGAACTCCAGCCCGAGCGAGAAGAGCAGGAAGATGAGCCCGAACACCGCGACGAGCTCGACATCGGCCGAACGGAACTCCAGGAACGGGATCCACGCGAAGTTCGGGCTCGCGATGAGTCCGACCGCCATGTAGATCGGGATGGCGGGGAGTCCGATGCGCTTCCCGAGTCGACCGAGGGCGTAGGCGAGCAGGAACAGCACGCCGAGCGTGAGGAGCTCGACCCCCAGGTGCACGTCAGGCTCCGGGCGGTGCGGACGCCTCCGCGGGGGCCTTCGGAAACTCGCCCGTGCGGAAGAACTGGAACGCGCGCGCGACCTTCTCGGGCGCGCCGGCGACGACGAGCGTGTCACCGGGGAACACCTTGAAGTCGCCGTCGGGCGCCGGGTTCGCGGCATCGCCGCGCACGACCGCGACGACCGTGACGCCGGGCAGCCCCTTCGCGGTGAGCGAGCCGAGCTGCTGACCGGCGATGTGGTGCTCGTAGTCGACCGGGAACCAGTCGATGCTGAGGCCGGGGAGCTGGTCCATGCCCGAGAGGGCCTCGGTGATGCGCGTGCCGCCGAGCAGCTCGGCGAGGGTGTGCGCCTCGTCCTCCCCCAGCCGCAGCGACACCTTGCGCGCGTCGCCGTCGCCGGCATCCGCGAAGGTCACGAGGTCGCGGTGACCCGAGCGGTGCGTGATGACGCCGACCTTTCCCCCGTCGTCGCAGACGAAGGTGTGCAGCACCCCGACCCCGGGGAGCTTCACCCGGCGCACATCGACCATCCCCCGAGTCTACGAGCGACGGGTGAAGGCCGCCGGTGGCTAGACCGGGTCGGGCGCTTCCAGCCGGACGCGGTCGGCGGAGACGTCGTCGGGCTGCTCCTGGCTCGCGCGTTCGGCCTCGACGCGGCGCACGTAGAGCGCCACCTCGCGTTCGATGCGGGCGGCATCCCAGCCGAGCGCCTCCCCCATGAGCGCCGCGGCGACGGGCGCCGCCGAGACGCCACGGTCCCACGCCTCGATCGAGATGCGTGTGCGGCGGGCGAGCACGTCGTCGAGGTGGAGCGCTCCCTCATGCGTCGCGGCGTAGACGACCTCGGCTCCGATGTAGTCGTCGGCGCCCGGCAGCGGCTCGGCGAGTGCGGGGCGGCGCCGGATGAGGTCGAGCAGCTCATCGGTCAGCACGCCATACCGGTTGAGCAGGTGCTCGACGCGCACCCGGTGCACCCCGAAGGCGCGTGCGATCTTGTGCCGCTTGTTCCAGGCCGCCTCGTAGCCCTCCGCGCCGAGCAGACCGATGTTCTCGGTGACGCTCTCGGCGACCCGCCCGTCGAGCGCGCGCGCCGCCTCGTCGATCGCATCCTTCGCCATCACGCGGTAGGTGGTCCACTTTCCGCCGGCGACGACGACGAGACCGGGCACGCTGTGCGCGACGACGTGCTCACGGCTGAGTTTGCTCGTCTCCTCGCTCTCGCCGGCGAGCAGGGGCCGCAGGCCCGCGAAGACGCCCTCGACGTCGTCGCGCGTGAGCTTCGTCGCGAGCACCGCGTTGACGTGGTCGAGCAGATAGTCGATGTCGGCCGCCGTCGCCGCGGGGTGCGCCTTGTCGAGATCCCAGTCGCTGTCGGTCGTGCCGATGAGCCAGTGCCGCCCCCACGGGATGACGAACAGCACGCTCTTCTCGGTGCGTAGCAGCAGACCGAGCTTGCTCTGGAACCGATCGCGCGGCACGACGAGGTGCACGCCCTTCGACGCCCGCACCTTGAACTGCCCGCGCTCCCCCACGAGGCGCTGGGTGTCGTCGGTCCACACGCCGGTCGCGTTGACGACCTGCTTGGCCTGGATCTCGAACTCCTCCCCCGTCTCGCGATCGCGGGCCCGCACGCCCGTGACGCGCTGCCCGACCTTGAGGAAGCCGATCACCTCGACCCGGCTCGCGACGTGGGCTCCGTAGAAGGATGCCGTGCGCGCGAGGGTCGCGACATAGCGGGCGTCGTCGACCTGCGCGTCGTAGTAGGCGAGGCCTCCCGTGAACGCGTCGGGATGCAGGCTCGGCGCCGCGCGCAGCAACTGACGCCTCGTGAGGTGGCGGTGGTGCGGCACCCCGGGCGGGCGACCCCCGGTGTACGAGAACGCGTCGTACAGCAGCATCCCGGCCCCGATGTAGGCGCGCTCGACCAGGCCCTTCGTGAGCGGGTAGAGGAAGCGCACGGGCTTCACGAGATGCGGGGCGATGCGCTGCAGCAGCAGGCCGCGCTCGATGAGCGCCTCGCGCACGAGCCGGAAATCGAGCTGCTCGAGGTAGCGGATGCCGCCGTGCACGAGCTTGCTGCTGCGGCTCGACGTGCCCGAGGCCCAGTCGCGCGCCTCGAGCAGCCCCGTGCGCAGCCCGCGCGTGACGGCATCCAGGGCGGCTCCCGTGCCGACGATGCCGCCGCCGACGACGAGGATGTCGAGTTCCTTCGCACGCATGTTGCGCAGCGCGTCGGCGCGCTCGTCGGGGCCGAGACGGTTCGAACGGGTGACCGGGGTGGACGGCGCCATGCCCCCAGGGTAGGCGGGCTACGCGGCGCCGGCCTGGTCGAACACGTAGAACGGGTTGCCGGCCGGGTCGGTGTAGCGCACGACGGCGCCGTCGGGGATCTCCTGCAGCGGAGCGGCCGGCGTGAGCCCGGGATGCGCCGCCACCCAGGCCGCCGCGTCGTCGACGAGGTACATCGGTCCGGGCGGTTCGGTGTCGATCGACACCATGATCTGCACGTCGCTGTCGGGCACCGCGAATGCGACGGTGTGGTCGCCTTCACGCCAGGTCTCGTCGAACCCGAGGACGTCGCGGTAGTGGGTGAGGGCGGCGTCGAGGTCGGCCACCGGCGAGTAGAGGAAGGTCAGCTTCATGCGACACACCATAATGGCGTTACGGGGAAGCGTAAAGCGGTTACGGTGTGATCGTGCGCGAGTGGATCCCCGTGCCGGGCACGACGAAGGCCCGCCTCGTCGACGCCGCCCTCGCCGAGTTCGCGCGACGCGGCTACGAGGATGTCGGGGTCACCGAACTCGCGGCGGCGGCCGGGGTGACCGTCGGGTCGCTCTACCACCACTTCGAGAGCAAGGCCGGACTCTACGACCTCGTGCGTGGCGACGTCGAACGTCGACTGCTCGACCGCATGGAGGGGGCGTGGGATGCCGCCCCCGACCTCGGCCGCACGCTCGGCGTCGGGTTCGACTACCTCGCCCGCGTCGGCTACGCGCGACTGCTCGCCGACCCGCATCCCGACCGCAGCGACGACCCGGTCGAGGCGTTCCTCTCCGCCCGACTCGACACGGGCGGCCTCCCCGTCGGTCGTCTGCTCGCGGCCACCTGGCGAGCCGCGCTCACCGCCGCCGTCGACGACCCGGTCGCCGCGCGCGGCGCGCTCGCGGCGCTCGTCCCCGGACTCTGACCCGGTTCAGGACGGCTGCGCGAAGCGGAGGTGGTTGCCGAACGGGTCGCCGACCGCGAAGCCCGGCCCACCCGGACCGTCGGGCTCGAAGCCCGGGCGCTGACCGAGCACGTCGAACCGGTCGCTCAACTCGGCGTAGAGCGCGCGGACATCCTCGACCGGGATCCACACGACCGACCCCGGCGTGCCGTCGCCGTAGTGCGCACTGAGATGCAGCCGCACGTCGCCGCGCGACACCTGTGCGTAGAGCGGCATGCCCGGCTCGAACCGGTGCTCCCAGTCGACCGCGAAGCCGAGTCCGTCCATGTAGTGGCGCCGAGCGAGCGCCTCGTCGAAGACGCGCAGCACGGGGATGCCGGGACCGAACACGCTCACCCCCGGTGATACGGCGCGACGACGACCTCGACGCGCTGGAACTCCTTGAGGTCGGAGTAGCCCGTCGTCGCCATCGACCGCCGCAGGGCTCCGACGAGGTTCATGCGCCCGTCGGCGACATCCGCCGGGCCGAACAGCAGCTTCTGCAGCGGCGCGACGGTGCCGACCTCGACGCTATGACCGCGCGGCAGTTCGGGATGCCGGGCCTCCGACCCCCAGTGCCAGCCGCCGCCCGGGGCCTCCTCGGCGCGCGCGAGGGTCGATCCGAGCATCACGGCGTCGGCGCCGACCGAGATCGCCTTCACAATGTCGCCCGAGGTACCGAGTCCGCCGTCGGCGATGACGTGCACGTAGCGACCCCCCGACTCGTCGAGGTAGTCGCGCCGGGCGCCCGCGACATCCGCCACGGCCGTCGCCATGGGGGCGTGGATGCCGAGACTCGTGCGGGTCGTCGACGCGGCCCCGCCGCCGAAGCCGACGAGCACGCCCGCGGCTCCCGTGCGCATGAGGTGAAGCGCCGCCGTGTAGGTGCTCGCGCCACCGACGATGACCGGCACGTCGAGCTCGTAGATGAACTTCTTGAGGTTGAGAGGCTCGACGCCTTTGCTGACGTGCTCGGCCGACACGGTCGTGCCGCGGATCACGAAGAGGTCGACGCCGGCATCGAGCACCGTCTGGGAGTGCTGCTGCGTCAGCTGCGGGCTGAGCGCCCCGGCGACCGGCACCCCGGCTGCACGGATCTCGGCGATGCGGGCCTTGAGCAGCTCGGGCTTGATCGGTTCGGCGTAGATGCGCTGCAGGGCTGCGGTAGCCCCCTCGCTCGGCAGGTCGCGGATCTCGGCGAGCACGGCATCCGCATCCTCGTACCGCGTCCACACGCCCTCGAGGTCGAGCACGCCGAGGCCGCCGAGCTTCCCGATCGCGATCGCCGTCGCCGGGCTCACGACCGAGTCCATCGGCGCGGCGAGCACCGGGATGTCGAACGTGAACGCGTCGATCGTCCAACTGACGCTCACATCCTGCGGATCGCGGGTGCGTCGGCTCGGGACGATCGCGATGTCGTCGAACGCATACGCCCGCCGCGCCCGCTTGGACCGCCCGATCTCGATGTCACTCACCCGTCGAGCCTAGTCGCGTCCGGGATGTCGGCCACTGCTCCAGCAGTGACGCGAGATGACCCCGCGCGCGGGCACATCTCGTGTCGCGAGTGGGTCAGTGGACGCCGCGCGGCAGACCCGCGTCGACGAGCAGCCGCGCGAGCTTCCACGGGTGATCCACCTCGTCGCTGCCGAAGCGGACGACCGTGCGAACCTCCGGGAAGCGCCGGAGGCGGTCTTCGCGGAGCTTCTCGCGATAGACGACCGCCGCCGGGTCTCCGCGCGTGTACTCGTCGCGGGTGTACTTGCTCCGGCCGTCGAACTCCCCCGCGACACCCCAGCGTCGCCAGAAGAAGTCGGGCCGGATGATCCCGTCCTCGTCGCGGAACCGGCACTGCAGTTCGGGCGACGGGAACCCGAGTTCGGCCATGACCGCACGGGCCATCGACTCGTAAGGGGAGTCGGACAGCGCCGTCGCGAACTCGACCACTCGCGCGAGATGGCGGGCGCCCCTCGCGAAGGCGGCCGACGTGAGCGCGGCGATGAGTTCGTCGTGATCACATGCCCCGGAGTCGCGCGACCAGAGAGCTCGATCGACAATCGCGACGGCCCGGGGGAACGGCTCCGATCGGGCCATGTCGAGGGCGGTCCGGGCGCGTGTCGTCACGGGGATGCCGTCCCAGAGCACGCCGGACGCGGAGGCGAAGGAGGCCGCTGTGCGGCGCACGCCCGGCTCGCTCTTTCCGCCGCGCAGCGACCCGCCCAACACGGTGACGTCGTGCGGCCATTCGGCGCCGAACGGCAGCCCCCACACCGCACCCGCCGAACGTCCCGCGATCAAGTACGGCGATCGCAACTCGATCGCGGCAGCCCGCACGGCGAGAAGGTGCCGCTCTCGAGGGTCGCGCTCCGCCCAGACGTCGGCGAGGACGTAGGTCCCCCGTCGGATGCGGATGAGTCGCCCCGAGCCGTGGGCGTCACGCAAGGCACGCGGCTCACCACCGGCCGCGCGCACATCCTCGACGCGGATGAGCTCGCGCGGGTCGATGGACAGCGTCAGGGGATCGGCGAGTACCACTCGGCCAGCGTGCGCCTCGCACGGCATCCGTCGGCGGCTCTTCGCGACATCCGTGGATGCGGCGCCCCTGTGGAGGACGCGCGTCGACCGCAAATGACCCGCTTACGACGCGACATGCACCCGCGCGCGGGGTCATGTCGCGTCACTGCTGGAGCAGTGCGCAAGAAGCCGCCGCCGCCTACCGGGTGTAGTTGGGGGCCTCGACGGTCATCTGGATGTCGTGGGGGTGGGACTCCTTGAGGCCCGCCGCGGTGATACGCACGAAGCGACCGCGGGACTTCAGCTCGGGGATCGTGCGGGCCCCGACGTAGAACATCGACTGCCGCAGGCCCCCCATGAGCTGATACACGGTCGTCGAGACGTTGCCGCGGTAGGGCACGCGCCCCTCGATCCCCTCGGCGATGAGCTGGGCATCCGAGGGCACGTCCGCCTGGAAGTAGCGGTCGCGCGAGTAGGAGGTCTTCTTGCCGCGGTCGCTCATCGCGCCGATCGAGCCCATGCCGCGGTAGTTCTTGAACTGCTTGCCGTTGACGTACATGAGCTCGCCCGGGCTCTCGTCGGTGCCGGCGAGGAGCGAGCCGAGCATGACGGTGTCGGCGCCCGCGACGAGCGCCTTCGCGATGTCGCCCGAGTACTGCAGGCCGCCGTCGGCGATGACCGGGATGCCGGCCTCGCGCGCCGCGAGCGACGCCTCGTAGACGGCGGTCACCTGCGGCACCCCGACCCCGGCGACGACGCGCGTCGTGCAGATCGACCCCGGGCCGACCCCGACCTTGATCGCGTCGGCACCCGCGTCGACGAGGGCCTGCGCGCCCGAACGGGTGGCGACGTTGCCGCCGATCACGTCGATGTGCGCGAACGCGCGGTCGCCCTTGAGCCGGGCGATGATGTCGAGCACGCCCTTCGAGTCGCCGTTGGCGGTGTCAACGACGATGATGTCGACTCCGGCATCCCGCAGCGCTCCCGCGCGCTCCCACGCGTCGCCGAAGAAGCCGATCGCGGCGCCGACGCGCAGCCGACCCGACTCGTCCTTCGTGGCGTTCGGATACTTCTCGCTCTTGTCGAAGTCCTTCACGGTGATGAGGCCGCGCAGGATCCCCGCCTCGTCGACGATCGGCAGCTTCTCGATCTTGTGCTGCGCGAGGATCGCGACCGCGCCGTCGGAGTCGACCCCGACCGGCGCGGTGATGAGCGGCGTCTTCGTCATGACGTCCCGCACGAGGGTCGTCGACTTCTCGAACGGCGAGACGAACCTCATGTCGCGGTTGGTGATGATGCCCACGAGCCGACCGTCGCCCTCGACGACCGGAAGCCCCGAGACCCGGAACTGTCCGCACAGCGCGTCGACCTCGGCGACGGTCGCGTCGGGCGTCGTCGTCACCGGGTTGGAGATCATCCCCGACTCGCTGCGCTTCACCTTGTCGACGTGCATCGCCTGATCCTCGATCGAGAGGTTGCGGTGCAGCACGCCGAGCCCGCCCTGGCGCGCCATCGCGACGGCCATGCGCGACTCGGTGACGGTGTCCATCGCGCTGGAGATGAGCGGGGCGCTCACGCTGATCCGCCGCGTGAGACGGGATGCCGTGTCGGCCTCGCTCGGGATGACGTCGGTGTGCCCGGGCAGCAGCATCACGTCGTCGTACGTGAGTCCGACGAATCCGAAGGGATCGGGCTGGTCCATGGTGTCCTCGCAGGGCCGGAGAGTGATCGAGAAACGAACCCGGCTGCTGCGTCGGAGCCCGGTACTCGATCTTAACCGTTTGGCGCCGCGAGAATTCCGGCTCATACTGGGGCGACCCGTTTCCGTGCGGCACCCGAAACACGGAGGCAACATACGCGGGATAGCGTCAGTGCCGACGTGCGTCCACCGGGCGCCCCGCCGATCCCTGGAGGTTCCGTGACACTCGCCCGATCGGCGACCGCACGCCCCGACCGTCGACGTCGTCTCGCCGGCACCTTCGTGGTCGTGCTCGCCGGCCTCCTCGGCCTTCAGCTGCTCAGCCCGCTCGCCGCATTCGCGGACGAGGTCGACACCGACGAGTACCCCTATCGGGTGAGCGGAAACGTGCAGCTCGACGGTGAGCCGCTGGAGGGTGTCGAGCTCAACGTCGAGGGTCCCGACACCGACACGGACGTCGAAACCGACGAGAACGGCCAGTGGGCCGTCGGGGTTCCGGAGCGCAACGCCGACTACACGGTCACGCTCAACGAGGAGACGCTGCCCGAGGGCATCGCCGTGATCGACGACACGGTCGAGAACCCGAACGTGCGGGAGGTCACCGTCGGACCGGGCGGTCGGGTGGTCGCGAACTTCTTCATCGGCGAGGGCGAACGCAACGTCACCGGGCTCTTCGACGTCGTCGTGCAACGCATCATCACCGGTCTCGGGTTCGGCCTCATGCTCGCCCTCGCCGCGATCGGCCTCTCTCTCGTCTTCGGCACCACCGGCATCTCGAACTTCGCGCACGCCGAGATGGTGACGTTCGGCGCCGTCGTCGCCTACGCCCTCTCCGGCCCCGCGGGCATGCCGATCTGGCTGGCGATCCCGGTCGCGGTCGCCCTGAGCGCCGTGCTCGGCCTCACCCTCGACGCCGGCCTGTGGCGACCCCTGCGGCGCCGCCGCGTCGGCGTGGTGCAGCTCATGATCGTGAGCATCGGCCTCTCGCTCGCGATGCGCTACGTGTTCCAGTTCTTCATCGGCGGCGACCCGCGTCAGCTCGCCGGGTACGACGCCCCGCGGATCCCGCTGTTCGGCGCGGTCTCGCTGACCGCGATCGACATGGCGACCTACGTCATCTGCATCGTCGTGCTCCTCGCCTTCGCGGGATGGCTGCGCTACGCGCGACTCGGCAAGGCCACCCGCGCGATCTCCGACAACGCCCCGCTCGCGGCGGCGTCCGGCATCGACGTCGACCGCGTCGTGCGGGTCGTGTGGGTGCTCGCGGGGGCGCTCGCGGGCCTCGCCGGCATCCTCTTCGCCTACTACCGTCCGGGCCTGCGCTGGGACATGGGTGCCGAGTTCCTGCTGCTGCTCTTCGCGGCGGTCACGCTCGGCGGGCTCGGCACGGCGTTCGGGGCCCTCGTCGGCTCGATCATCATCGGCCTCGTCGTCGAGCTCTCCACGATCTGGATCCCGACCGACCTGCGCTTCGCGGCACCGCTCGTCGTGCTCATCGTCATCCTGCTGTTCCGGCCGCAGGGCATCCTCGGTCGCCGAGAGAGGATCGGATAATCCATGGACTGGCAGCAGATCCTCTTCAACACGCTCACCGCGATCATCGCGCCGACGACGATCGCGTACGCCCTCGCGACCCTCGGCCTCGCGGTGCACTTCGGCTTCGCGGGCCTGCTCAACATGGGTATCGCGGGCTTCATGGCTCTCGGTGCCTACGGGTACGCGATCTCGATCCTCACGTTCGGCTTCCCGTGGTGGGGCGCGGTGCTCGTCGGGATCGGCGCGGGCCTGGTCTTCGCGCTCATCCTCGGCATCCCGACCCTGCGGTTGCGCGGCGACTACCTCGCGATCGTGACGATCGCGGCCGCCGAGGTGCTGCGGCTGCTGTTCCTCACGTCGGCCTTCGACGACGTCACGGGCTCGGCCGACGGCCTCTTCGGCTACCACGGGGGCTTCCGCGAGGCGAACCCGATCCCGGAGGGCACGTACGGCTTCGGACCGTTCACGTACGACGAAGGCGACTGGTGGGTGCGCCTGCTCGCGGGCGTGGCCCTCGCGATCGCGATCGTCATCGTCTACCGCCTCGTGCGCAGCCCGTGGGGGCGCGTGCTCAAGGGCATCCGGGAAGACGAGGATGCCGTGCGGGCGCTCGGCAAGAACGTGTTCGCCTACAAGATGCAGGCGCTCGTGCTCGGCGGCGGGCTCGCAGCGGCGGGCGGCATCATCCTCGCGATGGACCGCAACGTGAACTCAGGCGTCTACGTGACCTCGCTGACGTTCTTCATCTACACCGCCCTGCTGCTCGGCGGCGCGGCGACCGTCTTCGGTCCGCTGCTCGGCTCGGTCATCTTCTGGGTCATCCAGGCGTTCCTCGGCGGATTCCTGCCGGCGCTCGCGGCGACCGGGATCCTGCCGATGAGCTCGATCCAGGCGGCGACGCTGCGCTTCGTGCTCACGGGCGTCGCCCTCATGCTGCTCGTCATCTTCAGACCGCAGGGCATCCTCGGAAGCAAGAAGGAGCTGACTTTTGTCAAGTGACTCCGTGACCCCGCCCCCCGGACGCGTCAAGGCGACCGGGCTGCACGTCGGCGAAGCCGCCCCCGGCGTGGCCAAGACCGACCCCGTGATCGTCGCCGACGGCATCCGACGCACCTTCGGCGGCCTCACCGCCGTGGATGTCGAGCACCTCGAGATCCCACGCGGGGCGATCACCGCCCTCATCGGCCCGAACGGCGCCGGCAAGACCACGTTGTTCAACCTCCTGACCGGCTTCGACAAGCCCGACGCGGGTGACTGGACCTTCTCGGGAACCTCGATCTCCGGGGTCCCGGCCTTCAAGGTGTCGCGGCTCGGTCAGGTGCGCACGTTCCAGCTCACGAAGGCGCTCGGGCTGCTGACGGTGCTCGACAACATGAAGCTCGGCGCGAAGGGTCAGCGCGGTGAACGCTTCTTCGCCGCGCTCCTGCCCGCCCTCTGGCGCAAGCAGGACGCCGAGATCGAGGAGCGCGCGATGGAGATCCTCGCCCGCTTCAAGCTCGACACGAAGAAGGACGACTTCGCCGCGAGTCTCTCGGGCGGTCAGCGGAAGCTCCTGGAGATGGCCCGCGCGCTCATGAGCGAGCCGAGCCTCGTGATGCTCGACGAGCCGATGGCCGGCGTCAACCCTGCGCTGACGCAGTCGCTGCTGGAGCACATCCTCGACCTCAAGGAGCAGGGGATGACCGTGCTCTTCGTCGAGCACGACATGCACGTCGTGCGGCACATCGCCGACTGGGTCATCGTGA
>CAMLMQ010000094.1 GCA_946481135.1 uncultured Microbacteriaceae bacterium | reverse complement strand
CGGACACCATCTCGAGCGTGAGCTCGTCGTGGTTGCGCAAGAAGACCCCCCAGCCCGCACCCTCGGGGATCTCGGTCTGCTCCGACAGGATGTGCACGAGCTCCGACGCCGACTGGGAGCGCAGCGAGTAGAAGATGCGCGGCATGACCGGGAAGTCGAACGCCATGTGACACTCCGGCTCCTCGGCCGTGCCCATGAACTCGACGACCTCCTTCGGCCACTGGTTCGCCTCGGCGATCAGCACGCGCCCGGGGTACTCGAGGTCCATCATGCGACGGAGGGCGCGGATGAACTCGTGCGTCTCCGGCTCGCCCTCGCCCGAGCCCTCTTCCGACTCGTACAGGTACGGGATCGCGTCGAGACGGATGCCGTCGACCCCGAGGTCCATCCAGAACCGCACCGTGTCGAAGATCGCCTCATGCACGGCCGGGTTCTCGAAGTTGAGGTCGGGCTGGTGGGAGAAGAACCGGTGCCAGAAGAACTGCCGCCGCACCGTGTCGAACGTCCAGTTGGAGTCTTCGGTGTCGACGAAGATGATGCGCACGTTCGGGTACTTCTCGTCGGTGTCGCTCCACACGTAGAAGTCGCCGTAGGGGCCGTCGGGATCGCTGCGGGACTGCTGGAACCACTCGTGCTGGTCGGACGTGTGGTTGAGCGGGAAGTCGATCACGATCCGCATGTTCCGCTCATGCGCCTTCGTCACGAGCTCACGGAACTCGTCGAGGGTGCCGTACTCGGGGAGGATCGTCTTGTAGTCGGCGACGTCGTACCCGCCGTCGCGCAGCGGCGACGCGTAGATCGGCGGGATCCAGAGAGCGTCGACGCCGAGCCACTGGAGGTAGTCGAGCTTCGAGATCAGCCCGCCGAGGTCTCCCGAGCCGTCGCCGTTCGAGTCGACGAACGAGCGCACCATGACCTCGTAGAACACCGAGCGGCGATACCACTGGGGGTCGAGGGCCAGACCGGGGAGCGTGATCGGGGCGGTGAAGGTCACTGAACGAGTCTAGGCAGCCTCCCTAGACTGAGAAGGCTATGGACATCCTCACGCGTGACCTGCACCTGCTCGGCAGCCGCGTGCGCTATTGGGAGTACGGCACGCCCGCCGACGGACCCACGATCGTCGTCGTGCACGGCTACCGCGGCGACCACCACGGGCTCGAGCCGGTCGTGGCGAAGCTGCCGGACTTCCACATCGTCTCGCCCGACCTCCCGGGTTTCGGCGAGTCGACCCCCATGACCGAGGCTCCGCACTCGATCGCCGGCTACGGGGAGTGGCTCGCGTCCTTCCTCGGCGCGCTCGGGCTCGAGTCGCCGATTCTGCTGGGCCACTCGTTCGGGTCGATCGTCGTCGCCCACGCCGTCGCCGACGGGCTCCCCGCGCACGCCGTCATCCTCGTCAACCCGATCGCCGACGATCCGCGCAAGGTCGCCGGCATCGGCGCCACCCGGTTCTTCTACGCCGTCGCGCGGCGACTCCCGGAGCGTGCGGCCCGAGCATGGCTCGGCAACCCCCTCGTCGTGCAGGGCATGAGCAGCAAGCTCGCGAAGACCCGAGACCGCGACCTGCGCCGGTTCATCCACGCCCAGCATCACGCCTACTTCTCGGCGTTCGGCTCCCGGGCGAGCGTCGTGGAGGGCTTCGACGCGTCGCTCTCGACGACGGTCGCCGCCGTCGCGCCCCGGATCCGGCAGCCGGTGCTGCTCGTCGCGGGGGAGCGCGACGAGGTCGCCCCACTGCCGGGACAGTTCGCCCTGCTCGAGGCGTTCCCCGACGCGCGGCTCGACGTCATCCCCGGGGTCGGCCACCTCGTGCACTACGAGACCCCCGACGCGGCCGCGCACGCCATCCGTTCCTTCGTCGCCGAACGCCTGTCGTGAGGGTGCTCTTCGACTGCCGCTACGTGCGGACCGACCACCATGACGGCATCAGCCGCTACTCGGCCCGTCTCGTCGCGGCCCTGGCGAAGCGGATGCCGGTCGAGATGCTGATCAGCGACGAAGCGCAGCTGGCTCAGCTGCCCGACCTGCCGTGGCACCTCGTGTCGGCGCCGACGAGCCTGCGCGAGCCGTGGATCGCCCGACAGCTCAACCGGTTGAACCCGGATGCCGTGTTCAGTCCGCTGCAGACGATGGGGTCGGCGGGGCGCCGCTACGGTCTCGTGCTGACCCTCCACGACGTCATCTACCACCGGCACCGCACGCCGCCGCGCGACCTCCCCTGGTACATCCGCATCGGCTGGTGGCTCTACCACCTCACGTGGATCCCGCAGCGGCGCGCGCTCTCCCGCCCCGACGAGGTGGTCACCGTCTCGGAGACGACCCGGGCGCTCATCGCGGAGCACCGCCTGACCGACCGTCCCGTCACGGTCGTCCGCAATGCGGCCGACCCGATCGACGCCGACCCGCCGGAACGCCGGGCGCCGACGACGCGCGACCTCGTCTACATGGGGTCGTTCATGCCCTACAAGAACGTCGCGACGCTCGCGCGGGCCCTGCACGAGCTGCCGGGCTTCCGGCTCCGGCTGCTCAGCCGCGTGCCCGCGGACGAGCGCGCGCGACTCGCCGCCCTCGCCCCGGCCGACGCGATCGAGTTCGCCGACGGCGTGACCGACGAGGAGTATGCCGAGCTGCTCGAGCAGGCGTTCGCGCTCGTGCACGCCTCCTTCGACGAGGGCTTCGGCATCCCGCTCGTCGAGGCGATGAGCGTGGGCACCCCGGTCGTCGTGAGCGACATCCCGATCTTCCGCGAGATCGGCGGCGACGCCGGGGTGTACGCCGACCCGCACGACCCTCGCGCGTTCGCGTCCGCCGTGCGGAGCCTCGACGACGGGGACGCGTGGGCGCGGCACTCCGCCGCAGCACGCGAGCAGGCGCGGCTGTTCGATTGGGACCGCTCGGCCGGGGTGCTGTACGAGGTGCTGCGCCGCGTCGCCGCCAAGGCACGCCCCGACGACGCCTGAGCGGACTCAGCCTTCGCGCGCCTCGACGGCGTTCTGCAGTTCGATGTCGCCCGCGCGCGGATCGACCGCCGCGAGTTCGATCGGGTCGTCGAAGGCGACGAGGCGTACGTCGCCGGCATCGACATGGAAGCTGTGCACCGAGCCATTCGTGATCGGCCCGAAGCCCGCGTCGGGCTCCGCGGCCATGAGCGCCGCGCGGATCGCGCCGCCGTGGCTCACGACGACGAGCGCCTCGCCGGGGTGCTCGGCGGCGAGCTCGACGAGCGCCGGGACGACCCGACGGGCGACGGCCTCGCGCGACTCGCGGCCCGGCACGGGCATCCCCTCCGGATACCGTGCGTCGATCTCGGCGAAGCTCAGGCCCTCCGCGGCGCCGTAGTCGCGCTCCACGAGGGCGTCACGCGTGTGCGGTTCGCCGAGGCCGAGCTGCGCGGCGATGATCTGCGCCGTCTCGAGGGCACGTCCGAGCGGGCTCGCGTAGACCCGCGTGACCGGGCGTCGGGTGAGCAGCATCCCGGTGAGTCGGGCCTGCTCCCGTCCGGCGTCGTTGAGCGGGATGTCGGTGCGGCCCTGGATGCGGCGCTGCCGATTCCAGTCGGTCTCGCCGTGGCGCACGAGGTAGAGGTCGGTCATCGCGTTCCGATCCTAGGGAACGGACCCGAATCCCGCTCGCGTCAGGCGAGCCGCTCCCGCAGCGCCACGAGCACCTCGGATGCGCCGGCGTCGATCTTGAGCGAGGCCCGCGCATCGCCCTTCGTCTCGCCGCGGTTGACGATGACGATCGGGATGCGCCGCTTCGCGGCCTGATCGAGCAACCGGATCCCCGAGTTCACCACGAGGGAGGAGCCGGCGACGACGAGGGCCCCGGCCGACCGGATGAGCGCCGACGCCTGCGTGAACTTCGTCGGCGGGACGAACTCGCCGAAGAAGACGACGTCGGGCTTGAGCATCCCGCCGCAGACCGTGCAGTCGGGCACCCTCATCGCATCGACCGCATCGATGTCGACGTCGCCGTCGGGGTTGAGCTTCACCGTCTCCGGCTGCGCGAGCCAGGGGTTGTCGACCGTCATCCGAGCGGCGATGTCCTCGCGGGCGAACTGCTGGCCGCACGTGAGGCACGTGACGCGGTCGATCGAGCCGTGCACCTCGACGACGGCACGCGACCCGGCCTGCAGGTGCAGTCCATCGACGTTCTGCGTGACGACGCCGTTGACGACGCCCGCCGTCTCGAGTTCGGCCACGGCGCGGTGCCCGGCATTCGGTCCCGCCCCGGCGAAGTGACGCCACCCGAGATGACTGCCGGCCCAGTAGCGCTGGCGGGCTCGCGAGTCGGCGAGGAAGGTCTGGAAGGTCATCGGGCTGCGCACGGGCGCGCCCTGGCCGCGGTAGTCGGGGATGCCGGAGTCGGTGCTCACACCGGCGCCGGTGAGGACGGCGAGACGGCGCCCGGCGAGGAGTTCCGCGGCACGGTCGACGAGGGGCGCGAGCACCGGATCGACGGGCGTGAGCGTCGTCAGCGTCATCCGCGCTCCTTTCCCGGTGCGTCGTCCGTACGAAGGCTAGAACGTCAACGTTGCGAGAATGTTTCCGCCATGCACCTGATTCCTGTGACCGATCCCGCCGCGCCCGAGCTGCGCGACTACACCGAGCTGACCGACGTCGTGCGTCGGCGCCTGCGCGAACCCGAGGAGGGGCTCTACCTCGCGGAGTCGGTGAAGGTCATCGAGCGCGCCTTCGCGGCCGGACACCGGCCGCGGTCCGTGCTCGTGCTCGAGAAGTGGCTGCCCGAGGTCGAGCCGCTCTTCGCGTCGTGGGATGTGCCCGTCTACGTCGGATCGAGCGACGTGCTCGAGGCCGTGACGGGCTTCGTCATGCACCGTGGCGCGCTCGCGTCGATGCACCGTCCGGCGATGCCCGCCGTCGGCGAGCTGCTGCGCGATGCACGCCGCGTGGTCGTGCTGGAGGACATCGTCGACCACACCAACGTCGGGGCGATCTTCCGCGCGGTCGCGGGGCTCGGGGCGGATGCCGTGCTCGTGAGCCCGCGCTGCGCCGACCCGCTCTACCGGCGCGCGGTGCGCGTGAGCATGGGGGCGAGCCTGCAGATCCCGTGGACGCGGATCGGGGAGTGGGCCGAGGCCGCGCCCGCGCTGCGCGACGCCGGGTTCGCGATCGCCGCTCTCGCGCTCTCCGACGGAGCCGTCGATCTCGCGGAGTTCGCCCGGACGGCGCCGGAACGGGTGGCGCTCGTGCTCGGCACCGAGGGGGACGGCCTGACGTCGACGGCGCTCAGCGCGGCGGACACCGTCGTCACGATCCCGATGGAGCGCGGCGTCGACTCGCTCAACGTCGCCGCCGCGGCCGCCGTCGCCCTCTGGTCGCTGCGGGTCGCCGCGTCGTAGCGACTGCCTCTAGGGTCGACGGGTGGCCTTCCGCGACCCGAACCCGACTCGTCGCCGGCTCTCGCAGCGCCAGGTGTACCGCCGCCGCCGCGCCGTCGTGTTCGGCGGTATCGGACTCGTGCTCGGGACCCTCGTCTATCTGCCGCTGACCCTCCTCGCCCCGCTTCCCGCTGCCGCGATCACGGTCGTCGAGCCGCAGCCCGCGGCGCCCGACGCCCTCCCGCTCGCGTTCCCGCCCTACGGTGCGAGCGCCCTCGGCACCGTCGACTCGGCGACCCTTCTCGGTCGCGGCGGCAGCACCGATCCCGTGCCCATGGCGAGCATCACGAAGGTCATCACCGCACTCGTCGTGCTCGAGGCGCACCCGCTGGCCCCCGGGGACGAGGGCCCCGTCGCGACGATGTCCGCCACCGACGCTTCGTACTACGGCGAGTACCTCGCGCAGAACGGCACCGTCTCGCCCGTGCGGTCCGGGATGACGTTCAGCCAGCGCGACCTGCTCGAGTTGACACTCGTGAAGAGCGCGAACAACTACACCAAGAGCCTCATGATGTGGGCGTTCGGGTCGCAGGAGGCCTACGTCGACGCCGCCCGGGCCTGGCTCGCGGCGCGCGGCCTCGACCGGATCGTCGTCACCGAGCCGACCGGCATCGACCCCGCGAACGTCGCGCCCTCCGACCAGCTCGTCGAGCTCGGCCGCCTCGCCCTCGCCGACCCGACGATCGCCGAACTCGTCGCGATGCCGTCGGCCGAGGTCGCGCAGCTCGGAGCGGTGCCGAACACGAACAAGTTGCTCGGCATCTCGGGTGTCGACGGCATCAAGACGGGCACCCTCGACGGGTTCGGGGCGAACCTGCTGTTCTCGGCCGACTACACGATCGGCTCGTCGACCGTCACGCTCGTGGGCGTCGTGCTCGGTGGTCCGAGCCATCCGCGCATCGACGCCGACATCGTCGCCCTGCTCGGCTCGGCGGTCGCGAACGTCACGGAGCTGCAGGTCACCGCCGACGCCGTGCCGGTCGCGACGTACGCCACCATCTGGGGCGACGACATCCCCGCCGTGACGAGCGACGCCGCGACCCTGCTCGTGTGGTCCGGCACGCCGATCGACGTCGACGTCGTCACGCGCGACGTCGTGACGGGTGAGGCGGGCGACGACGTCGGGGATGTCGTGTTCACGGCCGGCACCCGCAGCGTCACCCTCGATCTCGAGTTGGCGGCCGACATCGACGATCCCGGGCCCTGGTGGCGGCTCACGAACCCCGCCGCCCTGTTCTAGCGGACGCGGCTCAGAAGGAGGGGCGCTTCGGCTGCACCCCGTCGCCCGAGGACTGATGCCGGATGCGGCGCAGGATCCACGGGGCGAAGTACTCGCGCGCCCACCCGATGTCCTCGATCCGCGCCTGCCGCCACGCCTTCCGCGGCAGCGGCTCGGCCTCGAACGGGGCGAGGTCGTGCTCGACGTTGAGGGCGTCGAGCACCATCCGCGCGATCGTCTGATGACCGACCGGCGAGAAGTGCAGGCGATCCGGCGCCCACATCCTCGGGTCGGCCAGCTCCCGCAACGCCCACATGTCGGCGACGACCGCGTCGTGGCGCTTCGCGATGGTGTGGAGGTTTTCGTTGTAGATCGCGACCTTGCCGCGGATGCGACCCAGCACGGGCGTGCCGCCGATGTCCGGCCCGTTGAACATGACGACCGTCGCGCCGTCGCTGCGCAGGCGGGCGATCCCGCCGTCGAGGCGGGAGGCGACCTCGTCCGGATCGGTGCCGGGTCGGATGATGTCGTTGCCTCCGGCGGAGATCGTGATGAGGTCGGCCCGCAGCTCGAGAGCGGCATCGACTTGTTCGTCGAGGATCTGCTGGAGCAGGCGGCCGCGGATCGCGAGGTTGGCGTAGGCGAAGTCGTCGGTCTGGGCGGCGAGCGTCTCGGCGACACGGTCGGCCCAGCCGCGGTGGCCGCCGGGGCTCCGCGGCTCGGGGTCGCCGATTCCCTCGGTGAAGGAGTCGCCGATCGCGACGTAGCGCGACCACGGGTGGCGGGCGGTCATGACTCCAGCCTGCCACGAGCATGCGTCAGTTTCAGCTTCCGCGTCCCACGTCAAGACCCCACTTCCGGTCGGCGTTTTCCGATGGACTGTGGGCACGACGCGAGATCCGTGTCGAACGAAAGAAGGTTCACCGTGGGAATTCTGGGATGGATCGTCCTCGGCCTCGTCGCCGGAGCGATCGCGAAGCTGATCCTGCCGGGCCGCCAGGCTGGCGGCTGGATCGTGACCCTGCTGCTGGGAATCGTGGGCGCTCTGTTGGGCGGCTTCCTCGGAAGCGTGCTCTTCAACGCACCGCTCGAGGACTTCTTCTCGCTGCAGACGTGGCTGCTCGCGATCGGCGGCTCGATCCTCGTGCTGCTCATCTACGGTCTGGTCACGCGGGGCAGCCGCCGCGCCTGACCTCGGCTGGCTTTCGGGGCGTCGGAGCGATCCGGCGCCCCGTCGGCGTTCCCGGGCCGTTCGGCTTCCCGGCGGGGGTCGGCGGTCGGTGACAGGATGAAGGCGTGAGCAAGCAGGACGGGAGCGGCCGGCAGGTCTCCGCGACCGAGGTCGACGCCCTCGACGCCCACATCCTCCATGTCGACATGGACGCCTTCTTCGCGTCGGTCGAACTGCTGGAGCATCCCGAACTCGTCGGCAAACCGGTCATCGTCGGACACCCCTCGGCGCGGTCCGTCGTCACGGCGGCGACGTACGAGGCTCGGCGGTTCGGCGTGAACTCCGCGATGCCGATGGCCGTCGCCCTGCGTCGCTGCCCGCAGGCGATCGTGCTCGAGCCGCACTACGACCGCTACCAGCGCTACTCCGTCGAGGTCATGGAGCTCTTCCGCGGCATCACCCCGCGCGTCGAGGTGCTCGGCATCGACGAGGCGTTCCTCGACGTCGCCGGCGCACGACGACTTCTCGGCACGCCGTGGCAGATCGGCACCCGCATCCGCGAGATCGTCTTCCGAGAGACGGGGCTGCGCTGCTCGGTCGGCGCGGCGGCGACGAAGTACGTCGCGAAGCTCGCGTCGAGTCGCTCCAAGCCCGACGGGCTGCTCGTCGTCCCCGAGGCCGAGACCCTCCCGTTCCTGCACCCCCAACCGATCTCGGCCCTGTGGGGGGTGGGCGCGAAGACGGGGGAGAAGCTCGAACGGCTCGGGCTCCGCATCGTCGCGGATGTCGCGGGGATGCCGATCGACGCCCTCACGCGGGCGGTCGGCCGGGCGACCGCCCACCACCTCCACGAGCTCTCGTGGGGCCGCGACCCACGCGTCGTCGTGACCGAGACCGCCGAGAAGAGCATCGGCCACGAGCGCACGTTCGAACGCAACATCTCCGACCGCACCGAGCTCGAGCGGGAGATGCTGCGCCTCGCGAACGCGGTCGGCATCCGCCTGCGCCGCGGTGGGGTCAAGGCGCGCACGATCGCGCTCAAGCTGCGCTTCGACGACTTCTCGACCATCACGCGGTCGCGCACCCTCGCCGACCCCACCGACCTCGGACGACGCATCTACGACGAGGCGCGCACGCTCTACGCCGACTCCGGCCGCGCGGGCGAACCCGTGCGTCTGCTCGGCGTACGGGGCGAGCAGTTGAGCGGCGGGACGGTCGACGCCGGTCTGTGGGACGACGACGGCGACTGGCGCGAGGCCGAGACGGCCGTGGATGCGATCGCCGCGAAGTTCGGGCGGGCGCTCGTGCGTCCGGCGACGCTGCTCGGCGACGACCCCGACCGGCGCATGCCGATGAAGGGCGACCCGACGTAGGCCCCGTCACGCCGCCCGCGCGGCGGCACGACCACCGGGACGTCGGTGAGGCCGCGTACGATTCCATGAAGTGAGCGAGTCGTCGTCGGGGCCGGTGTTCCGTGCCACCTCGGCGGCGGAGCATCTCTCGCCGTCGTTCCCGGAACGCGCCCCGTGGGGGGCGGTCGCGAAGCTGCGCGCCTGGCAGGAGGAGGCTCTCGCCGAGTACCACCGCCGCGAGCCCAAGGACTTCCTCGTCTCGGCCACCCCCGGGGCGGGCAAGACGGCGTTCGCGCTGCGGCTGGCCTCCGACCTGCTGCAGCGTCGCGTCGTCGACCGCGTGACGGTCGTCGCGCCGACCGAGCACCTCAAGATGCAGTGGGCCGACGCGGCGCACCGCGCGGGCATCCGCCTCGACCCCCGCTTCAGCAACAAGCACGCGCGCGAGTCGCGCCCGTATCACGGCGTCGCCGTCACCTACGCGCAGATCGCGGTGCGTCCGTCGCTGCACAAGGCGCTCACCGAGTCGAAGCGCTCGCTCGTCATCCTCGACGAGGTGCACCACGGCGGCGACGCCCTGTCGTGGGGCGACGCCATCCGTGAGGCGTTCGAGCGCGCGGAACGACGGCTGTCGCTCACCGGCACCCCGTTCCGCTCCGACACCGCGCCCATCCCGTTCGTGTCCTACCTGCGCGACGAGCGCGGTGTACGCGTCTCACAGACCGACTTCGCCTACGGCTACGGCCGCGCGCTCGCGGACCACATCGTGCGACCCGTCGTCTTCCTCTCGTACGCCGGCTCGATGCGCTGGCGCACGCGCCAGGGCGACGAGATGGAGGCGGCTCTCGGCCAGGGCGACACAGCCGACGTCACCGCGCAGGCGTGGCGCGCGGCGCTCGACCCCGACGGCGACTGGATCCCCGCCGTGCTCACCGCCGCCGACCGCCGGCTGACCGAGGTGCGCCGCGACGTCCCCGACGCGGGCGGTCTGGTCATCGCGACGGATCACGTCACGGCGAAGGCGTACGCGAGGATCCTGAGCGGCATCACCGGTCAGGAGACCACGGTCGTGCTCTCGGACGAGCCCGGCGGCTCCGACCGGATCTCCGAGTTCGCCGCGTCGACCCGGCGCTGGATGGTGGCGGTGCGCATGGTGTCGGAGGGCGTCGATGTGCCGCGGCTCATGGTCGGCGTCTACGCGACCAGCTCGTCGACACCGCTCTTCTTCGCGCAGGCGATCGGCCGTTTCGTGCGCACCCGTCGCCGCGGCGAGATCGCCTCGGTGTTCATGCCGAGCGTGCCCGTGCTGCTCTCCCTCGCCGCCGAAATGGAACGTGAGCGCGACCACGCCCTCGACCGGGAGCGTTCCGACGACGAGCTGCTCGACGACGGCCTGCTGGAGAGCGCACAGGAGCGGGAGGCCGCGTCGGCCGAACTTCTCGACGAGTACGAATGGACGGCGCTCGGCTCCGTCGCGCAGTTCGAGAAGGTCCTCTTCGACGGGCAGGACTACGGCACCCTCGCCGAGCCGGGCAGCCCCGAGGAGTGGGAGTTCATCGGCATCCCCGGCCTCCTGGAACCCGAGGACGTGAGCCGGCTGCTCAAGCTGCGGCAGGCGCGCCAGCAGCGGCGGGGGATCGAACGCCGGCGCGAGCGCCCCGACGAGCCCGCACCCGTGCCGCTGCACCGCAGCCTCGCCGAGCAGCGTCGGCTGCTCAACAGCCTCGTCGCCGTGTGGGCGAAGCAGTCCGGGGAGACGCACGCGCAGGTGCACGCCGAGGTGCGCAGGCTCGGCGGAGGTCCGGAGGTCGCCCGGGCCACCGTCGCACAGTTGCAGGCGCGCATCGACATCCTGCGCGGTCGCCTCAGCGGGGGGCGCTGAGGTG
>CAMLMQ010000093.1 GCA_946481135.1 uncultured Microbacteriaceae bacterium | reverse complement strand
GCGGTGGGCTCGTTGATGATGCGGAGCACGTTGAGGCCCGCGATCTCGCCGGCCTCCTTCGTGGCCTGACGCTCGGCGTCGTTGAAGTACGCGGGGACGGTGATGACCGCGTCGGTCACGTCCTCGCCGAGGTACTGCTCGGCGTCGCGCTTGAGCTTCGCGAGGATGCGGGCGGAGATCTCCTGCGGCGTGTACTTCTTGCCGTCGATGTCCTTCTTCCAGTCGGTGCCCATGTGGCGCTTGACCGAGGCGATGGTGCGGTCGACGTTGGTGACGGCCTGGCGCTTGGCGGTCTCGCCGACGAGCACCTCGCCATCCTTGGTGAAGGCGACGACCGAGGGGGTCGTGCGGAAGCCTTCGGCGTTGGCGATGACGGTGGGCTCCCCACCTTCGAGCACGGCCACCACCGAGTTGGTGGTGCCGAGGTCGATTCCGACTGCGCGGGCCATGTGCGTGTGTACTCCTTGATCGGTGATGCGGTTGTCGTAAGTCGTCGCGCGATCCTGAGTCGCGCTGTATCAAGTTTGCGACCTGTGGATAACTCTGTCAAGTCGAACTTGAGTCAGCCCGGCTCAATTCCCAGACTGCGTCGCATCGCCGAGATCGCGTCGCGACCGAGTAGGTTTCGAGGCAACCCGATCAGCGCCGACACCGGGTGTTCACCTCACGGAAGCAGCATGACGCCATGACCGACCCGCGCCCGAACGTCCCGTCACCCGCCGCGGCCACCACCGCGGAGGAACTCGCCGTCACCGGACTCGAACTGCAGACCGAGCCCGTGCCGCGGCGGCGGCGCATCGCATGGGCGTTCTGGGACTGGGCCGCACAGCCGTACAACACCGTCATCCTCAGCTTCGTGTGGGCGCCGCTCTACCTGCAGGACGCCGAACTGTTCGGGATGCCGGGGCAGACCGACGACGACCTCTCGGCTCAGATGGGCCTCGCGATCGGTCTCGGCGGCCTGATCATCGCCCTCATCGCTCCCGTGCTGGGCCAGCGCAACGACGCCGCCGGCAACCGCAAGAAGTGGCTCGGCATCTGGACCGCGCTGCTCATCGTCGCGACGGGCTCGCTGTTCTTCGTCGCCCCGGAGCCGGGCTACTTCCTGCTCGGCACCATCCTCATCGCGTTCGCCAACATCATCAGCGAGATCGCCGCGGTCAACTACTACGCGATGCTCACGCAGGTGTCGACGCGGTCGACCGTGGGGCGGGTCAGCGGTCTCGGGTGGGGCTTCGGCTACCTGGGCGGCATCATCATGCTCACCCTCGTCATCGTGTGGCAGCTCACCGGCTGGTCGGGCCTCGACCAGTCGACGGGCCTGCGCCTCGTCGCCGTGGGCTGCGCGGTCTGGACGCTCATCTTCTGCATCCCGCTGTTCCTCGCGGTGCCCGAGGCGTCGCCCGCGCCGGGCCGCCCGCGGGTGAACTTCTTCCGGTCCTACGTCGTGCTGTTCCGCGACATCGCCGCCCTCTGGCGTCACTCGCGCGGCATCTTCTGGTTCCTGCTCGCGAGCGCCGTCTACCGCGACGGGCTCGCCGGCGTCTTCACGTTCGCCGGCGCGATCGCCGCCATCACCTTCGGCTTCGACTTCTTCGGCGTCGTCATCTTCGGCGTCGTGGCGAACGTCGTCGCGGGCATCAGCACGATCCTCGCCGGACGCGTCGACGACGCCGTCGGGCCTCGGCGGGTGATCGCCTTCGCGCTCACCGGTCTCGTCGTGGTCGGCATCCTCGTCTTCGTGCTGCGTGACCTCGGACCGGTCGTCTTCTGGGTCGGCGGGCTCACGCTCGCCGCGTTCGTCGGACCTGCGCAGACGGCGAGCCGTTCGCTGCTCACTCGCATCGCGCCCGCCGGCCGCGAAGGCGAGCTCTTCGGCCTCTACGCGACGACCGGGCGCGCGACGAGCTTCGTGTCGCCGCTGCTGTGGGGCGGATTCATCGCGCTCGCGGGGGGTGTGCAGGCATGGGGCATCGTCGGAATCCTGCTCGTGCTCGCGGTCGGACTCGTGCTCTTCCTGTTCGTCAAGCTGCCGGCCCAGGCGCGCGCCTGACCAGCGCTTACCGAACCGATCCTCAGACGCGCGCCATCAGGCGATTCGAGTCCCACACTGGGCGACGCCGAAACTGTACGACGGCCCGGTCCCGAACCGGCGCAACTTGCGGCTCCTCAGAGCGGCGACGGTACGCTCGCATCACGGCCTCGTCGACCCCAACGTAGATTGAGGGCCGCATCCTGACGTAGGTCTTGAACATCTCGTTCCGGAATCTCACAAGTCCCCGCTTCTGGATGGCCGTCGACATAAGAATCCCGCCGTACTCCTCTTTCACGAGGTGCCCTCTGTAGGTGGAGCCAGCTCGGATCCCGAGGTAGCGGCTCTCAGAGTTCGGTAGATTTCGCCGGTTGGAATGTCGGGGTCAGTCCACTGCGTCTGGTGAGGTGCTGGAGCGATACCGGCGGTTAGGTGCCCGGAGCGGGGCCAACCGCGCGTGAGGCCCAGTCACGCTCGCCGCCGCACCGCGCCGCTCACCGGTCGAGCTGGAGGCGATGCCAGCTCCACAGGGTGAGCGAGACCGCGGCGGCGGGAACGACGGGCGCGAGCGCCCACGCGACCGCGGGAACGGCGCCGGGATCAATCGCCCAGAGCGCGGGAGCCGCGAGCGGAAACCACGGGCCCGCACCGGTCACGACCGACACCTGCGTGACGACGAGGATGATGACGACGGCCGCGAGACCCGCCAGGAGCCCCCGGCCGACAGTGGCGAACAACGCGGCGGGAAGGGTGATGAACCCGCACCAGAACACGAGTACCGGCAGGCGTGCGAGCGTCAGGGCGCTGTCGGCGTCCGGTGTTCCGAACCCCGCCGCGAGGGCGGCGAGCGCCACGACCGCGGCCGTGACGACGCCGAGGACGCCCGACCAGACGAGGTGCACCACGATCTTGGCGAGCGCGATCGTCGACCGACCGACCGGCTGGGCGAAGAGGCCGGCGACCGTACCCTCCGTGAACTCCCGGCCGAAGCTCCAGGCGAGCACGACACCACTCGCCAGTACTCCCGCGGCAGCGGCGATCTGCACCGCACTGCCCGCGATCACCTCCCAGGGCTCGCCACCCGCGAGCGGCCCGAGCCTCGCCAGGAGCACGTCGTCGCCCGCCCGCGCCGCGACGGCGAACGCGAGTGTCAGAGCCACCAAGCCTCCGACGAAGAGCACCGACGAGGCGAGCGCGGCACGCCCGGCGACGAACGTACGCGCCGCGACACGCAGCGCCGTCGGGAAGACGTTCACGCGACGGCCCCCGCGGCCTCGTCGTCGGCACGGAGGCGTTCGAAGAACGCACGCTCGAGCTCGGCTCCTCCGGGCGACAGCGTTCCGATCACGCGTCCCCGGTTGATCACGGTGATGACGTCGGCGATGCGCGACACCTCGTCGAGGTGGTGGCTGGAGACCAGGATGCCGGCACCCGCCGCGGCACGCCGTTGCAGCGCTTCCCGCAGCCGGATGACACCGGCCGGGTCGAGGGCGTTCGTCGGCTCGTCGAGCACGACGATCGCGGGGTCGTGCTGGAGGGCGCCGGCAAGACCCACGCGGTGCCGGTTGCCGAGCGACATCCGACGCAGCCGGACGTCGCGGTAGGCCTCGAGCCCGAACTCGGCGATCGCCGCGTCGACGAGTGCGGGCGTCCGGGGCCCGGAACCGCGGAGTCGCGCGGTGAGCAGGAGGTTCTGGCGCGCGGTGAGTTCGCCGTACGCCAGGGGGTGCTCGATCAGGTGACCCGTGCGCTCCCACAGCGCGGCCCGCGCTGCCCGCAGGTCGACGCCGTCGAGCAGCACGGTCCCCGCGTCCGGCAGCAGCAGCCCGAAGACGCAGCGCATGAGGGTCGTCTTGCCCGCTCCGTTCAGGCCGACGATCGCGTGGATCTGCCCCGGCTCGACACGCAGGTCGAGGTCGCGTACGCCGGCCCCGCCCCGAAAGCTGCGAGACACCCGACGCAGCTCGATCCGGGCGGTCACGCCGTCGCGCCCAGCACGTCGAGCGCACGCCGGATCGCGGCGCCCATCGTGCCGTCGTCGTCGGTCGCCCCCCAGGCGAGCAACGACGCCATCATGGCGGCGAGCACCGCGGCGGCGGCGATCCGCGCCTCGACCGGGTCCGCCCCGTCGGCGATCAGCTGGTCGGCGACCACCCGTTCGGTCTCCGCCGTATTGTGCGCGACCGCCCGCCGCAGGGCGGGATGTGCGGCGAGCCGCAACCGGCGGCGCACCGTCACGTCGCTCTCGTCGATGAGCGCCCACGAGGCGCGGAAGCCCGCGATCGCCCGAGCGAGGGGGGCCAGGGTGTGGGCCTGCGCGGCGATCGCCGCCGCGATGAGTGGATCGTACGGGTCGTCGAGCAGCACGGCCTCCTTCGAGCGGTAATGGCGGAAGAAGGTCATCTCGCTGACACCGGCCGCGGCTGCGATGCGCGCGACGGTCGTCGCGTCGTAGCCGTCGCGCTCGAAGAGATCGAGTGCCGCGTCGAGGATGCGCGCGGCCGTGCGCTGCGCCTTTCCGGTCATCCCAAAATGTTAGCGACTAACATTTCGGGGCGGAAGCCTCAGAGCAGCACGTAGGCGATGAGCAGCATCGTCACCGCGAAGCCCGTGGCGAAGTTGAGCCACAGGAAACGCCGCCACCCGCGGTTCGCCGTGGGAGCGGTCGCGTCGGTGACGCGCCACCACGGCAGCGCGTTGATCGCGTAGGGCAGCGCGAGCACCGCCGCGAGCGGACCCGGCCACTCCGTCGCGAGCAGCAGGAGGCCGGCCAGCAGGTAGAGGGTGACCGCGAGGCGCACGGTGCGGCGGGCGCCGATCACGGTCGCGACCGACGCGATGCCGCCCTCGCGGTCGGCGACGACATCCTGCACCGCCCCGAAGGCGTGCGACGCGCACCCCCACAGGAAGTAGGCGGCAAGCAGGGCGACGAGCGACGAGTTCCACACCGCGCCGCCGAGCAGCAGGCCGTAGACGGCGGGCGACACGAAGTGCGTGCTCGACGTGATCGAGTCGAGCACGGGGCGCTCCTTGAAGCGCAGACCGGCCACCGAGTAGGCGACGACCGCGAAGAGACTTACGGCGAGCGCGATCCACGACGGCCACGACCCGACGACGACGAGGTAGACGACGAAGGGCAGCGCGAGGATGCCCGAGAGCCACAGCACGAGCCGGTGCCAGCGGGGGTCGAGCAGGGCCCCCTCGACGCCGCCCTTGCGCGGGTTGCGGAGGTCGGACTGGTAGTCGAAGACGTCGTTGATGCCGTACATCGCGAAGTTGTAGGGCACGAGGAAGAAGAGGGTGCCGATGACGAGCGTCGCGTCGATCTCGCGCACCGTGAGGAAATACGCGGCGGCGAAGGGGAACGCCGTGTTGACCCAGCTCAGCGGTCGGGAGGTGAGGAACAGCGCGCGGATCATCGCGCGTCGCGTCCCGGCGCCGGCTGTGCGCCGCTCGACGACCTCGGAGTGAGCAGCGACCAGAGCGACGGCAGCAGCACGAGGGCGGCGATCGCGTAGGCGAAGTCCTCCAGCGGGGCGACGCCGATCTTCGCGCCCGAGATGAGCGCCTCGTCGTACCCGACGATGCCGGTGCCGACGAGCACGTTGTCGAAGATCGCCGTCAGCACGAGGAGCAGGATCGCGGCGAGGCCGATCGCGCGCCAGGACGGTGAGCGGCGGACGAGCACCGCGGCGACGGCCACGATCGCAACGACGGCCAGGAACGGGAGGTTGAGGAGCCAGTACGTCACAGGTCTGCGCTCCCGGTTTCGACACGCGTCCGCCTCCGGCGGGCGCTGCTCAACCAGCGGGAGAAGAACCCGTAAGCGTTCATGGTGTTGTAGCAGAGCAGGATCAGGAAGAAGAGCTCCTCGAGCGGCAGCTCGGGGGCGAGCAGGAGGCCGGTGAGCAGATCGGGGTTGCCGCGGAAGAAGATGCCGAGCGTGATCCCCGCGACGTCCCAGACGAGGAAGAACGCCACCCCGACCGCCATCACGATCGCGGCGCGCACGGGTGCGACGGCGAAGAACAGCTTGAACCGCAGGTCGAGCACGACCATCCCGGTGATCGAGATCAGCAGCGCCACCTGGTAGAGGATGCCGACGAGGCTCACCCCGGCATCCGCCCGGTCGCGGTGGTCGTGGCCACCCGCAGCGGCTCGGGCAGCGGGCCCGCCGTGGTGTCGCCGCGCAGGCGCTTCACGAGCACCTCCGCCGAGATGAGGCACATCGGCAGCCCGATGCCGGGGATCGTCGACGATCCGACGTAGTAGAGGTCACGCACCTTCTTGCTCGCGTTGCCCGGTCGGAAGAACGCGCTCTGCCGCAGGATGTGGGCGGGCCCGAGCGCCGTTCCCTTCCACGCGTTGAGGTCGGCGGCGAAGTCGCCGGGGCCGATCGTGCGACGCAGCACGATGCGCGTCGCCAGGTCGGGGATGCCGGCCCACTCCGCCATCGTCGCGATCGTCGCATCCGCGAGCGCCTCGAGCCGGTCGTCGCCCGCGCCGTCGACCCCGCCCCTGCCGAGACCCGGGTCGGCCGGGATCGGCACGAGCACGAACAGGTTCTCGGCGCCGTCGGGAGCGACCGACGGGTCGACTCCACTCGGCTTGCAGACGTAGAACGACGGCACGTCGGGCACGCGGGGCTCGCGCCCGAAGATCGCCTCGAAGTTCTCCGACCACTGCGACGCGAAGAACAGGGTGTGATGCTCGAGTTCCGGCAGCTCCCCCTGCACGCCGAGCAGCACGAGCAGCGCGCTCGGTCCGGCGACGGACTTCTGCCAGTACGACTCCGGATAGCTGCGGGACGCGGCATCCTGCAGCAGCTGGGTCTCGGTGTGGTGCAGATCGGCGGCGGAGACGACGAGGTCGGCCTCGACGAGCGACCCGTCGGCGAGCTCGACGGCCGTCGCGCGTCCGTCGGTGACGACGATGCGGCGCACATCGGCGTTCGCGCGCACCTCGGCGCCCGCTTCGACGGCGAGCCGCTCGATGCTCGCGATGATGCGGGTGAAGCCGCCGACGGGATAGAGCACCCCGTCGACGAGGTCGAGGTGACTCATGAGCGAGTACATGCTCGGCGTGAGAGCCGGGGCCGACCCGAGGAACACGGCCGGGTACCCGAGCACCTGGCGAAGGCGCGGGTCGCGCACCGTGCGGTTCACGAGCCGGTCGAGCGGCTCCAGCAGCAGGCGACCCAGCCGGCCGCCCTTCGCGATCACCTCGCCGCGGAACACCGGCCCGAGCTTGACGAACGTGGAGTAGAGGAAGCGTTCCTTCGCGAGCTCGTAGATCTCGTACGCCCGCTCGAGGTAGCGCAGCATCCGACGCCCCGCCCCGGGTTCGACGCTCTCGAACAGCTCGAGGTTCTCGGCGGGGTCGGCGGCGATGTCGAGAGGTTCGGCGTACCCCTCGGCGTAGACCCGGTAGCCGGGGTCGAGCTGCACGAGGTCGAGCTCGGCCTCGGCGGTCGTGCCGAGGAGGCGATAGAAGTGGTCGAACACCTCGGGCATCAGGTACCACGACGGTCCCGTGTCGAAGCGGAACCCGTCGCGCTGCCACGACCCCGCGCGCCCGCCGACCTCGGCGTTGCGCTCCAGCAGCACCACGTCGTGACCCTCGCGCGCGAGCAGCGCCGCCGCCGCGAGGCCGCCGATCCCGCCGCCGATGACGACGACGCGGCTCATGCCCGGCCCCGCGTGGTCGCTGCGGCGATCGCGATGCGCAGCTTCACCGGATCGGGCACCCGCACCCGCGTGCGTGTGAGCACGGTGGCCGGCGTGCGCCGCAGGCGACGCGACAGTTCGGCGAACAGCCGCTGCGCGAGGGCGACCGCGCGGCGCGAGCTCGGCGGCAGCAGCGGCAGGGTGTCGGCGGCGTGCCGCAGGTCGGCGTCGATGTCGTCGAGCAGGGTCATCTTCTGATCCTCCGTCAGGTGGGCGACGTCGATGCCCGGGAAGTAGCTACGGCCGAGCTTCTCGGAGTCCGCGGCGAGGTCACGCAGGAAGTTGACCTTCTGGAACGCGGCCCCGAGCGCCCGCGCGCCGCGCTCGAGCGTCTGCAGTTCATCCTCGGTGTAGGGGCGGGGCGCGTCGCGCACGAAGACCCGCAGGCACATGAGCCCGACCACCTCGGCCGATCCGTAGACGTAGGTCGCGAAGCTCTCGGGGTCGTGCACCGTCTCGTGGAGGTCGGCGCGCATCGACGCGAAGAACGGCTCGGTGAGTTCGGCGCCGAATCCGGCCTCGCGCGCCGTGCGGGCGAACGCGTGCACGACGAGGTCGGCGCTGTAGCCCTCCTGCAGCGCGCGCTCCGTCTCGGTCTCGTAGGCGTTCAGCAGCCGGCCGGCGGCGAGCCGGTCGAGCCCGGCCTCCTCGGCGCCGCCGTCGACGATCTCGTCGGCGACCCGCACGAGGGCGTAGATGTTCTCGACGTGCTGCCGCACGGCGGGCCCGAGCAGCCGCGACGCCATCCCGAACGAGGTCGAGTACCGCCGGATGACGAGACTCGCGGTCTGCTGTGCGACGTCGTCGTAGAGCCCCAGGCGCGGCCCCCCGTCCCCGCCGCGATCTCGGCTCACTTCACCCGTCCGAGCACGGCGTCCGCGACGGGATGCAGCTCGGCGCGCAGTGCGGCCGGGATGTGCGGCTCGACGAGTCGGGCGAGCGCGCGGTTGGCGTAGTAGCGGGCTAGCCCCTCGGCGAACCCGCGGGCTCCCGACTGCACGAGGTGCGCGCGCAGCCGAGCCGCACCCTCGTCGTCGAGGTCGGCGTCCCCGAAGAGCGGAGCGAGCTCGTCCCACCCGGGAGCCGACGACGCGTACGCGATGAGCACGGTGCGCTTGCCTTCCCGCAGGTCGCCGATCGTGGTCTTGCCGGTCTCCTCCGAGGCGCCGAACACACCGAGCACGTCGTCGACGAGCTGGTAGGCGATGCCGATCTCGCGCCCGAACTCACCGAGCGTGGCCACGGTCTCCTCCGACGCCCCCGCGAGGATGGCGCCCGCCTGCAGCGGACCCTCGAAGGAGTAGACGGCGGTCTTCAGCCGCTCCATCGCGAGGATGTCGTCGACGTGCGGCGCGTCGGGCTGGAGGGTGAAGTCGATGTCGATGAGCTCCCCGGCCGCACTCGCGAACAGGGCGTCGTCCATCACCTCGAGGAGGCGGGCCCGCACGACGTCGGCGACACCGCTGCGGTCGATGAGCCGGTAGGCGTTGAACAGGGCGAGGTCGCCGGCGATCACGGCGGCGCTGATGCCGTGGTGCTCGGCCGCGGCCTCCGGCTGACCGGCGGCGAGCGCGCGGTTCTTGAACGATCCGGAGACGTTCGGCAGGCCGCGCCGCACGAAGTCGCGATCGATGACGTCGTCGTGCACGCACAGCGACGTATGCAGGAGCTCGAAGGCCGCCCCGACGCACGCGGCGGCCTCGCGATCGGTTCCGCCGAGCGCCTCGTAGGCGGCGAAGACCATGCGCGGGCGGAACCGCTTGCCCCCAGTCGTGGCGGCCTCGATCGAGTCCCAGAGAGCGAGGTACGCGCCGCCCAGAGGCTCGGCGCGGCGGCGGGCTAGGCTGAACAGACGCGCCAGAACGGCGTCGACCTGCGACTGCCGCTCGACGGCGATCGCGGTTCCCGCATCCATTCAGGCAGACTACCGCCGCCATGTCGCTCACCTCCCCCTCTTCCGTCGAGCAGGTCGTGCTGCTCTCGGAGGACGGCACGCCCGTCGGCACGGCCGACAAGGCGACCGTTCACGGCGAGAACACGCCGCTGCACCTCGCGTTCTCGTGCCACGTCTTCGACGTGCGGGGGAGGATGCTGGTCACCCGCCGCGCGATCTCGAAGCTGACCTTCCCGGGCGTCTGGACGAACGCGTTCTGCGGGCATCCCGGCCCCGACGAGGACCCCGAGGATGCCGTACGCCGCCGCGGTCTGCGGGAGCTCGCCCTGCCGATCGGCGACCTCGACCTCGTGCTGCCCGACTTCCGGTACCGCGCCGTCGACTCGGGCGGGGTCGTCGAAAACGAGATCTGCCCCGTCTACCGCACGCTCGTGCGCGACGACCCGATGCCTCGGCCCGACGAGGTCGACGACTGGGCGTGGGTCGCGCCCGCCGACCTGCTGCGTGCCGTCACCGCGACGCCGTTCGCGTTCAGCCCCTGGCTCGTGCTGCAGCTCAAGCAGTGGAAGCCGACGCCCCCGCCTGCCGCCTCCGTGGGTTGAGTAGCGCCCGCCCTCCGGCGGACGCGTATCGAAGCCCCTACCTCCCGGCCGCTCCCGCGTCGGACGTGCGCACGTCGGTGCGGTGGAAGTTCTGCCACGACCGACTCGCCGTCGGGCCGCGCTGGCCCTGGTAGCGGTTCGCGTACGCCCCCGAGCCGTACGGGTTCTCGACGGGCGACGACGTGCGGATGAAGCACAGCTGCCCGATCTTCATGCCCGGCCAGAGCTTGATCGGCAGCGTCGCGACGTTGCTGAGCTCGAGCGTCACGTGGCCCGAGAAGCCGGGGTCGACGAAGCCGGCCGTGGAGTGGGTGAGCAGGCCGAGGCGGCCGAGGGAGCTCTTGCCCTCGAGCCGCGCGGCGACGTCGTCGGGCAGCGAGACGAGCTCGAACGTCGACCCGAGCACGAACTCGCCGGGGTGGAGGATGAACGGTTCGTCGGCCTTCGTCTCGATCAGCCGCGTCAGCTCGGGCTGGTCCTCGGCCGGGTCGATGAACGGGTACTTGTGGTTGTCGAACAGCCGGAAGAACCGGTCGAGCCGCACGTCGATGCTCGACGGCTGGATCATGTCGCGGTCGAGCGGGTCGAGCCCGATCCTCCCCGCATCGAGCTCGAGGCGGATGTCACGGTCGCTCAGCAGCATGTGTCGAGGGTAGCGGGGCCGGGCTACACTGTCGGAGTCGGTTCGGGGCTCCACCCTCGGACCGGTACGCGGATGTAGTTCAATGGCAGAACTTCAGCTTCCCAAGCTGATAGCGCGGGTTCGATTCCCGTCATCCGCTCTC
>CAMLMQ010000092.1 GCA_946481135.1 uncultured Microbacteriaceae bacterium | reverse complement strand
GCCTCGGCCTCGATGCCGCCGACGCCCCAGCCGAGCACGCCGAGGCCGTTGACCATCGTCGTGTGCGAGTCGGTGCCGACGCACGTGTCGGGGTAGGCACGCAGACGTCCGTCGACCTCGCGGTCGTAGATGACCTTCGCGAGGTGCTCGATGTTGACCTGGTGCACGATGCCGGTGCCGGGCGGCACGACCTTGAAGTCGTCGAAGGCGGTCTGGCCCCAGCGCAGGAACTGGTAGCGCTCGCCGTTGCGCTCGTACTCGATCTCGACGTTGCGCTCGAGCGCGTTCTCGGTGCCGAAGAGGTCGGCGATGACGGAGTGGTCGATCACCATCTCGGCCGGCGAGAGCGGGTTGATCTTGCCGGGGTCTCCCCCGAGCGCGGTGACCGCTTCGCGCATCGTGGCGAGGTCGACGATGCACGGGACGCCCGTGAAGTCCTGCATGACGACGCGCGCGGGGGTGAACTGGATCTCGGTGTCGGGCTCGGCGGCGGGGTTCCAGGCGCCGAGCGCCTCGATCTGCGACTTCGTGACGTTCGCGCCGTCTTCGGTGCGGAGGAGGTTCTCCAGCAGCACCTTGAGGCTGAACGGCAGCTTCTCGTAGCCGGGCACCCGGTCGATGCGGAAGACCTCGTAGTCGGTGCCGTTCACCGACAGGGTGTCCTGGGATTCGAAGCTGTTGACCGTCGACACTGTCGTCTCTCTCTCGTGCTCTCGCACCCATCCTTCCGGCGGTGCGGCAGCCCCACCAGCAAGGCAAGCCTAAACCTGCCGGGGCGCGATTTATCTTGACGTCGAGATAATTCTAGCGCCCGTCGTCGGGTTCTTCCCGCGCGCGCCACGCGGTGCGCACGAGCAGCCAGGTCACCCAGAGCAGTCCCGCGTAGAGCGGCACGCCCATGATCAGCTTCGTGGCGGCGAGCGCGTCGGCGGTCGACAGGAAGTACAGCGGCAACTGCACGGCGAGGCGCAGCGCCGACAGCGTCGCCCAGAGGATGGTGGCGATCGCCGCCACCCGGAGCTTCGCCGGGTCCTTGCGCCAGTCGTCGTCGTTGAGCAGCAGTCCGACGATCACCCCGACGAACGGGCGGCGCACCGCGAGGCTCACGAGCATCGCGATCAGCACCGCCCCGTTGATGAAGAACCCGGGCACGAAGTTGTCGTTCGCGTTGCCCGTGAAGAGGGCGAGTGCCGCCGAGACGCCGATCCCGAGCGCGCCCGCGATCGCCGTCGTGACCGGCTGACGCAGCACGAGGCGCAGCGTGATGAACACGGCGGACACGGCGAGCGGCGCGAGCACCGAGGGCAGCAGCTCCTTCGTGATCGTGAACGTCACGAGGAACCCCAGGCCCGGCAGGATCGACTCCACGAGACCGCGGATGCCGCCGATCGCGGCGAGCAGCGCTCCCGCCGTCGGGGTCTCCCCCGGCGTCACCCGACCGAGGCCCGATCGCTGCGCGGCGGCGCTCATCGCGTCGCGGAAGGTCGGCGGCTCCTGCTCGCCGGGTCGTTCTCCACCCATCAGACGGAGGTCGCGGGGCCGGTGGGGGTGGCCCCCTGCACGGAGGCGGGCACGTGCAGCGGGATGAGGTCGCGCGGCGGCATGGGCGTCGTCCCGCGCACGACGACGATGCTGCGGAACAGCTCCTCGATCTTCGCGGCCGCCTCCGGGTTCACGGCGGCCTCCCCGCTGATGACGCCGCGGAGGAACCAGCGTGGTCCGTCGACCCCGACGAAGCGGGCGATGCGCGCCCCCTGTCCGTCGGGCGCGGGGAGCTCGGCGCGCAGTTCGGGGCCGAGCGCGCTGTGACCCTCGACCGTGCGACCTCCCTGCTTGGCGATCTGCTGCACGATCTGCTCGCGGATCTCGTGCCACAGCCCGCTCGAGCGCGGGGCGGCGAACGGCTGGAGCTGCAGCGTCGAGCCGGCGTAGTCGAGGGCGACCGCGACGACGCGCTTGTTGCCCTCCTCGACCTCCAACCGCACGGCGAGCTCGGGGCGCGGCAGCAGCTTGATGCCGCCGAGGTCGACGTAGGGCCGCACCGCGTTGGCCTCGGACTCGTCGAACGGGCCGGCCGTGGCGCGGTCCTCGGGTGCGGACTTGGGGTGCTCGATGTCGCTCACGAGGGCGTACTCATCTCCTGTCGGTATCCCGTCGATCCGAAGCCGCCGGTGCCGCGTTCGCTGCCCGGGAGCCGCTCGACCTCGACGAAGCGAACGCGCGGCAGCTCCATCACGATGAGCTGCGCCATCCGGTCGCCCGCCGAGATGGCGTACGGCTCGCGCGGATCGGTGTTGAGCAGCGTCACGCGGATCTCGCCCCGGTATCCGGCATCCACCGTGCCCGGCGCGTTGACGATCGTGATGCCGTGCTTCATCGCGAGCCCGCTGCGCGGCACGACGAAGCCGACGTAGCCGTTCGGCAACGCGATGCTCAGCCCCGTGCCGACCGTGGCCCGCTCGCCCGGGGCGAGCACGACATCCTCGGCGGCGACGAGATCGGCTCCGGCATCACCGGGGTGGGCGTAGACCGGGGCGGTGCCGGTGAACAGCACCTCGATCGACTCGGTCACCCGGCCAGGCTAGTCCATGGTCGAATTGACGGATGCTGTATCGCGAACGGCTCTGGCCGGCCTGGTGGGTGTATCTGGCGACGGCTCTCGTGGTGCCCGCGAGTCTGCTCGTCTTCCTGCCGATCTCGGTGACCGCCGGCTACATCAGCGCGGTCGTGCTGTACGGCGCGATCGTCGTCGTGCTGCTCGCGACCGCACCGGTGATCGAGGTGACCGACGGGATGCTGCGCGTCGGTCGGGCACGCATCGAGCGGGTCCACCTGGGCGCCGTCACGGCGCACACGGGCGCGGACGCGTTCGCCGAGCGCGGAACCCGGTTGGATGCGCGCGCGTGGCTCGTGCTGCGCGGCTGGATCCCGGGGGTCGTGCGCATCGAGCTGACCGATCCCGCCGATCCGACGCCCTACTGGCTCGTGTCGACGCGGCGACCCCGCGAACTGGCGGACGCGCTCAACACGCCCGCCCCGGTGGTCGAGTAGCCGCCTCCGGCGGCGTGTCGAGACCTCAGGCCGAGCAGTCCTTGCAGATCGGCCCGAGCTTGCCGTCGTGGTCGAACTGCGACTGGTGCTTCACGAGGAAGCAGTTGGTGCAGGTGAACTCGTCCTCCTGAGGAGGCAGCACGACGACGTCGAGGTCGAGGTCGGAGAGGTCGGCGCCGCCGAGCTCGAATCCGTCGGCAGACGCGTCATCGACGTCGACGACACCCGAGAGCTTGTCGGGGGTGCGCTCCTGGAGGGCCTGGATCGACTCCGTGTCCTCGTCGGTCTTGCGCGGTGCGTCGTAGTCGGTTGCCATGCCCATCCATCTCGTGTGTTGCTGCCGTGGTGCTCGCTGCGGCGGCGTCAGTTTGCATGATCGGACCTGGATTAGCAAACCGCTTCCGATCCGCCCGCCGCCGCGCCCAGGACAACTTCCGGCACGCCCGCGTTATTCCCCGGTTTCGGGGCTGTCCCGTGCGATCCTGACCGGCGGGAGGAGGGCCCGATGGAAGAGCTCAAGGTCATCGGTGTGGAGAGCGGTTCGCTGCTCGTCGCCTCCGAGGAGGGCACGCGCTATCGCGTCGCCATCGACGACGTCCTGCAGTCGCGGCTACGTCAGGCGTCGCCCGCCGCCGGGGATGCGCGCAAGCTCTCGCCGCGCGAGATCCAGGCGCACATCCGCTCCGGCATGTCGGCCGAGGATGTCGCGGCGATCACGGGCGCGCCGCTGGAGTACGTGCAGCGCTTCGAGGGTCCCGTGCTCGCGGAGCGGGAGTACGTCATCGAGTCGGCGCTCGGCGTGCCCGTGCAGCTCGCGGTCGACACCGACCCGTTCGGCGGCGGCGTGACGTTCGGCACGGTGATCCGCAAGCGGCTCGCCGACGCGCACGCGATCGGCGAGCGCTGGGCCTCGTGGAAGGAGGACGGCGCGGGCTGGATCGTGAAGCTCACCTTCCTCGCCGAGACCGTCGAGCACGACGCGCGGTGGTCGTTCGACCCGAAGAAGTCGACGCTCGCGCCGCTCAACCAGGAGGCGATCTCGCTGTCGCAGCAGGGCGACCTGCCGACCAACCTCGTGCCGCGCCTGCGCGCGGTCCCGCTCGACGAGCAGGGCGACGCGGCCCGCTTCGACAGCGGCGCCTTCACGGTGGGCGGTGGCGCCGACGAGACGGGGCCGCTGCTGGAGCCCGTGCCGTACGGCCGCGTCGGCGAGGTCGAGCCCCCGCGCAAGAACCAGACCGCCGACCTGCTCGAGGCGCTGCGCAAGCGGCGCGGCGAACGCGACCCCATGGATCCCGAGCACGAGGAGTCGCTCGCGGCGCATCCGTCGACGGGGACCGTGCGCCTCATCGAGGTGCCCCTCGACGCCGCGGACGACGAGCCGATCGAATCGATGCGTACCAAGCCGTCGGCCCGCGACCGCACCTCGGGGCCGCAGGGCATCAAGCGCGGCTCCTCCAAGGGTCGTCAGTCGATGCCGTCGTGGGACGAGATCGTCTTCGGCGCGCGCACCGACGACGACGCCTGACGCGTCCGCAGAACGCTCAGCGCCCGAACGCCCCGAACCGCAGCAGCGGGATGTCGCGCTCCTCGGCCGTGAGCGAGCCGTGCTGCCCGATCATCGAGCGCCCGGGGTCGTCGGCCGAGAGGTAGTACGCGACCGGGGCGCGGGCCGCGACGAGCAGATCGCCGATGCGCGGGAGCACGTCGGGGTCGACGTCGCCGAAGAACCCCGCGGCGACGGCCTCGTCGCGCGAGCCGATCCACGCGCGACGCCCCTCGGACGCCTCCCACCGGCGGCGCACCGCCGCGACCTCGGCCCCGGGTTCGAGGTGGAGGGCGAGACAGCGCGGCTCCCCCGACACGTGGCGCACGCCCTCGAGCAGCTCCGGGCCCACGACGACGTGATCGTCGGGCGCGATGTCGAGGCCGCCGTGGTCGCCCGTGACGAGCAGCCCGACCCGGGGGCCGAGGGACGCCGCGAACCCGCCGACCGCCGCGTCGACCTCCTCGAGGGCGGCCGTCCAGGCGTCGGAGGCGATCCCGCGCGCGTGGGCGGCGACATCCACCTCGGGCGCGTAGACGTACGCGATCGAGCGCTCGCAGCCGGCCTGCAGACGCCGCGCCACGGCGAGGCGCTCGGCAAGCGTCTCGCCCGCCGCGTACGCGGCGCCGCGCAGCACCGCCGCCGTGAAGCCCGTGTCGCGGTAGCGGGCGGGACCGACGGCGAAGGCGCCGATCCCCTCCGCCGTCGCGCGTTGGAAGAGGGTCGGCACGCGCTGCCACGTGGCCGAGTCGAGCACGTCCCAGCCGGTGAGCGAGTTGACGACGCGGTCACCGCGCGCGTCGAACCCGAGGTAGCCGATCAACCCGTGGACGCCGGGCAGCTCCCCCGTCGTGAGGGAGGCGAGCGCCGACGCGGTCGTCGACGGGAACACCGACTGGATCGTCTGCGCCCGGGGGGCGGCGAGCAGCCGCCGGGCGTATCCGCGGTGCGCGTCGAGCACCGCCTGTCCCAGCCCGTCGACGAGCAGCACGACGGCGTGATCGACGGAGGCGAGTCCGAGGCTCCCCCGCTCGCCGCGCACCGCCAGGAGGCAATTCGCGAGCACGTCGGTGAGGCTGAACCGGTGTGTCCGGGCCGCCGGTAGCATGAGGCCGATCCTATGACTCCCCCACCTCCGCCCCCCGCCGACACCGCGACCCCGACCGGCGGCTCGACCGCCGGTGAGCGCATCGAAGACGTCGACGTCTCGACCGAGATGGAGGGCTCGTTCCTCGAATACGCCTACTCGGTCATCTACTCCCGCGCCCTGCCTGACGCCCGCGACGGGCTCAAGCCCGTGCAGCGCCGCATCCTCTTCCAGATGTCCGAGATGGGACTGCGTCCCGACCGCGGTCACGTCAAGAGCGCGCGCGTGGTCGGCGACGTCATGGGGCGTCTGCACCCGCACGGGGACGGCGCGATCTACGACGCGCTCGTGCGGCTCGCGCAGGACTTCACGATGCGCGTGCCGCTCGTCGACGGCCACGGCAACTTCGGCTCGCTCGACGACGGCCCGGCCGCCGCGCGGTACACCGAGGCCCGCATGCGCGCTGCAGCCGTCGCGATGTGCGAGGGGCTCGACGAAGACGTCGTCGACTTCGTGCCCAACTACGACAACCAGCTCACCCAGCCCGCCGTCCTGCCGGCGGCCTACCCGAACCTCCTCGTCAACGGCGCCTCCGGCATCGCGGTCGGCATGGCCACCAACATGGCGCCGCACAACCTCATCGAGGTCGCGGCGGCCGCGAAGCACCTGCTCGAGAACCCCGAGGCGACGCTCGACGAGCTCATGGCCTACGTGCCCGGTCCCGACCTGCCGACGGGGGGCATGATCGTCGGTCTCGACGGCATCCGGGACGCCTACGCCACCGGGCGCGGCAGCTTCAAGACGCGCGCCCGGGTCGCGGTCGAACAGGTCGCGCCGCGCAAGACCGCCCTCGTCGTGACGGAGCTGCCCTACCTCGTCGGCCCGGAGAAGGTGATCGAGAAGATCAAGGACGGGGTGCAGTCGAAGAAGATCACGGGCATCTCGGATGTCACCGACCTCACCGACCGCCGGAACGGCCTGCGTCTCGTCATCGGCATCAAGACCGGCTTCAGCCCCGAGGGCGTGCTCGAGCAGCTCTACCGGCTCACCCCGCTCGAGGACGGCTTCGGCATCAACAACGTGTGCCTCGTGGGCGGACGACCGCAGACGCTCGGTCTGCGCGACCTTCTGCAGGTCTACCTCGACCACCGCATCGAGGTCGTCACCCGGCGATCCCGGTACCGCCTCACCCGTCGGCAGGAGCGCCTGCACCTCGTGCTCGGCCTCCTCATCGCGATCCTCGACATCGACGAGGTCATCCAAGTCGTGCGCACCTCCGACGACGCCGCGCAGGCGCGCACCCGACTCATGGATGTCTTCGACCTCTCGGTGCTCCAGGCCGACTACATCCTCGAGCTGCAGCTGCGCCGCCTCACGAAGTTCTCCCGCATCGAGCTCGAGACCGAGCGCGACAAGCTGCAGGCCGAGATCGCCGAGCTCGAGGCGATGCTCGGCGATCCGCGGCTCGTGCGACAGCGCGTCGGCGAGGAGCTGGACGAGGTCGCCGAGCGTTTCGGCACGCCGCGTCGCACCCTGCTGACCGAGGCGAAGGCGTCGATCGCGGCGACCCCGGCGCAGCGTCGGGCCGCGGCCGCCGGGGGGCCGGCCCTCGAGATCGCCGACGGGCCGACCCTCGTCGTGCTCTCGACCACGGGCCGCACCGTGCGCGTCGAAGGCGGCGAGGTGACGGCCCGCAGCGGTCGTCGCAGCCGGCACGACGCCATCCTCTCCGTAGTCGCGACGACCGTGCGGGGCGAGCTCGGCGCCGTCACGTCGAAGGGTCGGCTCGTGCGGTTCTCGCCCGTCGACCTGCCGTCGGTGCCCGGCAACTCGGTGCAACTCGCCGCGGGCGCGCGCATCGGCGACTACCTGGGCCTCGCCGACAAGAAGGAGCGCGTGCTCGGGCTCGTCTCGCTCACGTCGGACCGGCCGATCGCCCTCGGCACGGCGCAGGGCGTCGTCAAGCGCGTCACGCCGGGCGGCTGGCCGAGCAAGCCCGACTTCGAGGTCATCGCGCTGAAGCCCGGCGACGAGGTCGTCGGCGTCGCACAGGGCGACGACTCCGATGAGCTCGTCTTCGTCACGACCGATGCGCAGCTGCTGCACTTCGCCGCCTCCGCGGTGCGGCCTCAGGGTGCCGCCGCCGGCGGGATGGCGGGCATCAACCTCGCGTCGGGTGCCCGGGTGCTGTTCTTCGGTGCCGTCGAGGCGGGTGCGGATGCCGTGGTCGCCACGATCTCGACCCCCGCCGAGACGCTTCCCGGCACCGACCCGGGCCGCGCGAAGGTCTCCGTGTTCACCGAGTTCCCCGGCAAGGGCCGCGCGACGGGCGGGGTGCGGTCGCACTCCTTCCTCAAGGGCGAGAACGCGCTCACGCTCGCGTGGGTCGGCCCAGCTCCCGCGGTCGCCGTCGGCCCCGACGGGTCACTGCGGACGCTTCCCGACGCCGGCGCGAAGCGCGACGCGTCGGGCACCCCGCTCGACGCGGTCGTCGGCTCGGTCGGTCGCGCGCTGTAAACCCTCCCCAGGCCTCCGAGGCGCGCGCCGTCCCCACCTGCGGCGACCGCATCCCCGCGTGCGGGCGCGGTCGGTCGAGACTGCGGGCATGCGCGTCCCCGCCCTCGGCCTCGGCCTCCTCGTCACCGTTCTCCTCTCCGGATGCGTCGGCGGTTCGGCACCGGTACCGGAACGCACCTCGGAGTATCGCGGCGCGCCGCTCGTCGACCGACTGCCGACCGCCGACGACCTCGGCGACGGCGTCTGGATCGCGGGCCGGGTGCGCGCCGACCACGTGCCCCGCCTCAAGGCGCCCGGCGCGTTCGCGTGCAACGGCGACGTCGGGCCGCTCCTCCACGACCGAGTCCGACGCGTCGTCGCCGACGCCGCCTTCACCGGCACCGAGACGGCGGGGTTCGGCGGACCGGTCGAGCTCGAGGCGAGGGCCGTGAGCGACGTCGACGCGGCCACGTTCGCGACGATGCGCGAGGCGATCCTCGCGTGCGACGGGCGAGGCGGCGACTCCCTCGACGGCAACCGGCCGTTCGTCAGCTTCGAACGGCTCGAGCTTCCGGTGACCGCAGACGTCGTCGGCATCCGGGCCACGGTGAGCAACTTCTCCTCGTCACGCACGCGGCACGTCGTGCTCGCCCGCGCGCTCGACGACACGCTCCTGATGATCGAGACCTCGTGGACGCCGTGGCCGCACCTGCTCGCCGACGTGGACTGGACGACATCCATTCGGCGATTCCAGGGCGGAGCCGACCTCGGTCTCGGCGACGGAGCGGTCGAGGGCGCTCGGGGCGGTGGTTAGCGCTCGACGCCGAGGCCGAGCACGAGCACCGCGAGGATCGCCCACCACAGCAGCAGCCCGGCGACGAGGCCGAGCGCCACCTGGCGCGACCACCGCCACACGAGCCAGGTGACGACCGCGGCGAGCACGGCAGGCACGGTGTCGACGAGCGAGATCACGTCGCGCGGAGCGAGGATGCCCGGCACGGCGATCGCGGCCAGCACGGCGGGGCCGACGAGCGGCAGGTACTTCTCGACGCGCTTCGGCGGCCGCAGTCTCCGGCTCACGAGGAACAGCGCGCGACTGACGAACGTCACGATGCCGCCGAGCACGACGGCGAGCAGCTCAATCATCGGCAACCTCCGTCTGCCGTCGCTCGGCGCCGCTCAGCACGATCGCCCCGGCCACGACCCCCGCCGCGGCACCGATGAGCAGACCCACGCCGTTGGGCAACCCGTTGGCGAGCGTCGCCACCGCTCCCGCGACGGCGGCCGCGACGAGGCCGGCGCTGTTCTTGATGAGCGGCAGGGTGAGCAGCAGGAAGGTGAGCGGGATCGCCAGTTCGAACGGCACCCACGCGGGGATGAACCCTCCCGCGACGATCCCGATCGCGAGCAGACTCGTCCAGCCGACGAGACAGGCGAGGCCGGCCCCGAAGTAGAAGGCGCGCTTCTCGCGATCCCCGCCGCCGCCCCCCGGAGCCTCGAATCGGGCCGCGGCGAGGGCGTAGACGGGGTCGGCGAGCAGGAACGCGGCCCCGAGTCGCTGCGAGGTCGACCACTCGGCGAGGTGAGGGGCGAGGGCCGCACTGTAGAGGAGGTGCCGGGCGTTGATGACGGCGACGGTGAAGACGACGAGCGCGAGCGGCGCGGCCACGTGCAGCAGCTGCACCGCCGCGATCTGCGCGGCGCCCGCGAAGATGATCGGGGAGCTGAGGATCGACACGAGCGGATCCACGCTCGTCGCTCCCATGGCGGCGCCCGCCGCGATGCCGAACGGGATGTAGCTGACGACGATGACGCCCGCCCCGCGAAGCCCAGCGCGTCGGGCCGCCCGCACACGCTCCGTCTCGGAGAGCGGCGGTTCCTGGGAGTTCACCGCATCACCCTGCCAGCATCCGCCGACACCGTGCCACGTCCGATCCGGAGAGGGTGGCCCCGATCCCGACCGTCAGGCGTCGACGCGCGAGCGGTCGAGCCCCTGCCCGGCGATGATGAAGTCCTTGCGCGGCGCGACGTCGTTGCCCATGAGCAGTTCGAACACGCGGTTCGCGCTCTCCGCGTCCGACACCCGCACACGGCGGAGGGTGCGGTGCGCCCGGCTCATCGTCGTCTCGGCGAGCTGGTCGGCATCCATCTCCCCGAGCCCCTTGTAGCGCTGGATCGGGTCCTGATAGCGCTTGTTCTGCCGCTCCAGGTTCTTCAGCACGCCCTGCAGCTCGGCCTCGGAGTAGGTGTAGATGACGTCGTTCGGCTTCGACCCGGGGTTCATCACCACGACGCGGTGCAGCGGCGGCACGGCGGCGAACACCCGGCCGGCGTCGATCATCGGCCGCATGTAGCGGAAGAAGAGCGTGAGCAGCAGGGTGCGGATGTGCGCGCCGTCGACGTCGGCGTCGCTCATGATGATGACCTTGCCGTAGCGCGCCTGGTCGAGGTCGAAGGTGCGGCCCGACCCGGCGCCGATCACCTGGATGATCGAGGCGCACTCGGCGTTGCTCAACATGTCGGCGACCGACGCCTTCTGCACGTTGAGGATCTTGCCGCGGATGGGCAGCAGCGCCTGGAACTGCGAGTCCCGCGCGAACTTCGCGGTGCCGAGTGCGGAGTCGCCCTCGACGATGAACAGCTCGGTGCTCTCGATGTCGGTCGAGCGGCAGTCGACGAGCTTCGCCGGCAGCGACGACGACTCCAGCGCGTTCTTGCGGCGCTGGGTCTCCTTATGCGCCCGGGCCGAGATGCGGCTCTTCATCTCGGCGACGATCTTGTCGAGCACGAGCGCGGTCTGCGTCTTGTCGTCGCGCTTGCTGCTCGCGAACTTCTCGGCGAGAGCCTTGGCGACGACGCTCGCGACGATGGTGCGCACGGCGGGGGTGCCGAGCACCTC
>CAMLMQ010000091.1 GCA_946481135.1 uncultured Microbacteriaceae bacterium | reverse complement strand
GTGGGCTGACCTATCTGACGATCACGATCCTCGCGCAGCACTACAACTACCGACTCTCGCTCGCCGGCGTCGCGGGCCTCATCATCGCGATCGGCATGACGGTCGACTCGTTCATCGTCTACTTCGAGCGCGTGCGCGACGAGTTGCGCGACGGCCGCAGCGTCGTCGGCTCGGTCGAGGCCGGCTGGAAGCGAGCCCTGCGCACGATCATGGCCGCGAAGGGCGTCAACCTGCTCTCGGCGGTCGTGCTCTACATCTTCGCGGTCGGCAACGTGCGCGGGTTCGCGTTCACCCTCGGCATCACGGTGATCATCGACGTGCTCGTCGTCGTGCTGTTCACGCATCCGATGCTGCAGCTGCTCGCCTCGACGCGCTTCTTCTCGTCGGGTCATCCGCTGAGCGGCCTCGACCCCGAGGCTCTCGGTGCGGTCTACCGCGGGCGGGCGGAGTTCCGCATCTCGAAGGAGGCGCGGCGCGCCGGGGCGAGCCGGGAGGCGGCGCGCCGTCAGACCATCGCCGAGCGCAAGGCGGCTCAGCTGGAGGAGACGAAGTAATGGCCAGCGGCAACGCGCTCACGCGCTTCGGAAACGCCCTCTACACGGGCGAGACCTCCGTCCCCTTCGTCGGTCGACGCAAGGTCTGGTTCGGCATCGCCATCGCGCTCATGGTGCTCGCGATCTCGGTGCCGTTCATCCGGGGCGCGGGCAACCCCGCCGAGGGCTTCAACTTCAGCATCGAGTTCCGCGGCGGCGCGCAGTTCCAGGTGAGCGGTGTCTCCGACACCTCCGACACCGAACTCGCCGTCGAAGCCGTCGAGAGCGTCGTGCCTGAGCGCGAGGTCACCGTCACGGCCGTCGGCGAGGACGGGCTGCGCGTGCAGACCGACGAACTCGAGGAGGCGCAGGTACGCGAGGTCGCGGCCGCGCTCACCGAGGCGTACGACGCCGACGACGTGACGTTCTCGTTCGTCGGACCGACCTGGGGTGCCGACATCACGCGTCAGGCCCTCATCGGCCTCGGTGTGTTCGTCGGCCTCGCGCTGCTGCTCATGGCGATCTACTTCCGCACGTGGAAGATGTCGCTCGCCGCCATCCTCGGGCTCGCGCACGTGCTCGTGATCACGATCGGGGTGTATGCCGCGACCGGGTTCGAGATCAGCCCTGCGGCGGTGATCGGCTTCCTCACGATCCTCGGCTTCTCGCTCTACGACACGGTCGTCGTGTTCGACAAGATCCGCGAGAACACGTCCGAGATGAGTGACGACTCGACGCGCACGTTCGGCGAGACCGTCAACCTCGCGGCGAACCAGACGCTCGTGCGGTCGATCAACACGGCCGTCGTCGCGTCGCTGCCGGTCGCCGCGATCCTCGTCATCGGCGTGGGTCTGCTCGGCGCCGACACGCTGCGCGACATCTCGCTCGCGCTGCTCGTCGGCACCGTCATCGGCGCCTACACGACGCCGTTCATCGCGGCGCCGCTCTACGCGCTGTTCCGTGAGAACGAGCCCGAGATCGCGCGCCGCGACAAGCGCGTGCTCGACGCGCGCGAGAAGAACGCCGTCGCCGCGTAGCCCGTCCGGCGGGTGAACCTGGGGATAACTAGAATCAGGTCATGACGGAGACGCAGGCGGCGGGGTCGACCTCGTCGCTGCGCACCATCCTCCCGCGCCTGTTCTCGAGGGCGCAGCCGACGGGCGCCGTCGACCGCATGATCAAGACGGTGCGCACGCACCACCCCAAGGCGGATGTCGCGCTCATCGAGCGCGCGTACGCGGCCGCCGAGAAGGCGCACAGCGGCCAGAAGCGCAAGAGCGGCGAGCCGTACATCACGCATCCCGTCGCGGTCGCGCAGATCCTCGCCGACCTCGGCATCGGCTCGAAGACGATCGCCGCGGCGCTGCTGCACGACACCGTCGAAGACACCGACTACACCCTCGATCTCGTGCGCGCCGACTTCGGCGACGAGATCGCGATGCTCGTCGACGGCGTGACGAAGCTGGACAAGCTCAAGTACGGCGACTCGGCTCAGGCCGAGACCGTGCGCAAGATGGTCGTCGCGATGAGCAAAGACATCCGCGTGCTCGTCATCAAGCTCGCCGACCGGCTGCACAACGCGCGCACCTGGGGGTTCGTGCCGGTCGAATCGGCCAAGCGCAAGGCGCAGGAGACCATCGAGATCTACGCGCCGCTCGCGCATCGGCTCGGCATCCAGACCATCAAGTGGGAGCTCGAAGACCTCTCGTTCGCCGTGCTGCATCCGAAGCTCTACGTCGAGATCGAGAGTCTCGTGCGCGACCGCACGCCGCAGCGCGAAGAGTTCGTGCAGAACGTCATCGACGCCGTGAACGACGACCTCAAAGCGGGCAAGATCAAGGGCCAGGTCGTCGGGCGGCCGAAGCAGTACTACTCGATCTACCAGAAGATGGTGCTGCGCGGGCGCGAGTTCACCGAGATCTACGACCTCGTCGGCATCCGCGTGCTCGTCAACAACATCCGCGACTGCTACGCCGTGCTCGGCGCGATCCACGCGCGCTGGAACCCCGTGCCGGGTCGGTTCAAGGACTACATCGCGACGCCGAAGTTCAACCTCTACCAGTCGCTGCACACGACCGTGATCGGCCCGAAGGGGCGGCCGGTCGAGATCCAGATCCGCACGCACGAGATGCATCAGCGGGCTGAGTTCGGCGTCGCGGCGCACTGGAAGTACAAGGAGCGGGTGAACGCCGGACGCGGCGAGCAGCCGACGACGACGAACGACACCGAGATGGCCTGGCTCGCGCACATCAGCGACTGGCAGGCCGAGACCGAGGATGCCGGCGAGTTCCTCGACAACCTCCGCTTCGAGATCGGCGCGAAGGAGGTCTACGTCTTCACCCCGCAGGGCAAGGTCATCGGCCTGCCGTCGGGGGCGACCCCGGTCGACTTCGCGTACGCCGTGCACACCGAAGTCGGGCACCGCACGATGGGTGCCAAGGTCAACGGCCGGCTCGTGCCGCTGGAGAGCACGCTGTCGTCGGGGGACGTCGTCGAGGTGTTCACCTCGAAGAACCCCGACGCGGGCCCCAGTCAGGACTGGCTCAACTTCGTCAAGAGCCCCCGTGCGCGCAACAAGATCCGTGGCTGGTTCACGAAGGAGCGGCGCGAGGAGGCGATCGAGCACGGCAAGGATGCGATCGCCCGCGCGATGCGCAAGCAGAACCTGCCGCTGCAGAAGCTGATGAGCTCCGACGTGTTCGCCGAGGTCGCGGCGGGCATGCGCTACGAGGGCGTCGAGGCGCTCTACGCCGCCGTCGGCGAGGGACACGTCTCGACGCAGTCGGTGCTCGAGAAGGTCGTCGCCGCCGTGCAGTCCGAGGCGGAGGCCGACGAAGCCGAGGTGCCGTTCCTGACCAAGGGACGTGCGCGGCAGCTCAAGTCGAGCGACTCGGGCGTGCTCGTGCGCGGGGCTCCCGACATCCTCGTGAAGCTCGCGAAGTGCTGCACGCCCGTGCCGGGTGACCCGATCGTCGGCTTCGTGACCCGCGGGTCGGGGGTCTCGGTGCACCGTGGCGACTGCAAGAACGTCGCGACCCTGCTCGCCGAACCGGATCGCATCGTCGAGGTCGAATGGGCGCCGACGTCGTCGAGCGTGTTCCTCGTTCAGATCCAGGTGGAGGCCCTCGACCGGGCGGGGCTGCTCTCGGACATCACCCGGGTGCTCGCCGAGAATCACGTCAACATCCTCTCCGCCAATGTCTCGACGTCGAGCGATCGCCTCGCGATCAGCCGCTACGTGTTCGAGATGGGCGACACCGTGCACCTCGACCGCCTGCTCAACTCGGTGCGCCGCATCGACGCGGTCTACGACGTCTACCGGGTGTCTACGGCGTAAGCGCGAGCGCCCGACGCAGCCGCGCGGCGGCGTGCCGACGTGATGGGATGCCGGAGCGCTCGGCGAGCGACGCGAGCGCCTGCTCGAGACCGAAGCCCCCGAGCACGGCGAGACGCGCGACGGTGGCATCCCGGTCGGCGGCATCCACGTCGTCGGCCCGAGCCAGGTCGAGCGCCGTGCGCAGCGGAGTCGTCACCCGGAATCCGTCGAGGTCGGCGACGTCGCCGGGTTCGTGCACGACCTCGCGCACGAGCCCCGTCGTGCCGGGGGCGACCCGCGCGCGGGCGGCGGGGGAGACGGCGAAGCGCGGGCGGTCGGGTTCACCGGTCACGCCCCAGACCCAGGCCGCCGTGCCGAGCTCGGCGACGAGGCGCGGCGACTGAGCGGCGAGAGCGGCCCGGGCCCGGTGCCGGGGGGCTTCCAGCTCTCCCAGCAGGCAGTAGGCGCCCCCGAGGGGGTAGAGGGACCCGTCGAGGCGGAGCGCCTGCAGTTCGACCGGATCGAGGTCGAGGTGGCACAGCACCGGGGGGAGCAGACTCATGCCCTCAGCGTGACGGGAGCCGCCGCACGCCGATGCCGACCGATGGCGATCGGTGGAGGGCGGGGCCTGTGGAGAACGCGCCGATCGGTCGTGCGGGGCTCAGCCGAGCGCGTCGAGCCAGACGCGGCGTGCCGCGAGAGCCTCTTCGGCATCCTTGATCTTGCGCGCGTCGCCCGCCGCCTTCGCGGCCTCGAGCTCGCGTTCGAGCTTCTCGATCGCACCCGAGAGCTGCGCCGCGAGCCCGCTGGAACGCGCCGCCTTCTCGGGGTCGGTGCGGTTCCAGTGATCGTCGTCGAGCTTCTTCACCGCGGCCTCGACCTTGCGCATACGGTCCTCGACGCTGCGGAGGGAGTCGCGCGGCACCTTGCCGATGGCATCCCACCGGCGCTGGATGCCGAGCAGAGCGGGTTTGGCGACGTCGCGGTCGGTCTCGGTGAGCAGCTTCTCGGCCTCCTCCAGGAGCGCGAGCTTCTGCTCGAGGTTGCCGGCGAACTCCTCGTTCTCGCGGGCGTCGACCTCGGCCTTCGCGGCGTAGAGGGCGTCCCCGGCGGCCTTGAAGCGTGCCCAGAGCGCGTCGTCGACCTTCTTGCCGGCGCGTCCCGCCGCCTTCCAGTCGTCGAGCAGACGGCGGTAGTCGGGAATCGCCGCCGCACCCTTCGGGGCGAGCGCCTCGGCGCGCTCGACGAGCAGCTGCTTGCGGCCGCGCGCCTCCTTGTGGGTGCTGTCGAGTTCGGCGAAGAACGCCTTGCGCTGGGTCTCGAGCGTCGTGCGGGCCGCGCGGAACCGCTTCCAGAGATCGTCGCTGACGCTCTTCGGCAGGCGCGGGCCGTCCTTCTGCGCGGTCTGCCAGCGCTGGAACAGCTCGTCGAGCTTCGCCGAGACCTGCTTCCACTGGGCCTTCGCGGGGTCGTGACCGGCGAGGGCCTCCACCTCGGCGACGAGGGCCTCCCGTTCGGCGACCGCGGCATCCACGGCGGCGCGGGCCTCGGCCGACTGCTTCTCGGTCAGCTCGCCGACGCTGCCGGAGAGCTTCTCGAGCCGTTCGCGCAGCGACGCGAGGTCGCCCACGGCGTTGGCGCCCGCGACGGCCTCGGTGAGCGCGGCGGCCGCCTTCGCGACGTCCGCAGCCGGGGCGCCGCCGCGCACACGCTGCTCGAGCAGGGAGACCTGCCCCTGTAGTTCGGTGAACTTGCGCTCGAAGTAGGCGAGGGCCTCCTCGGGCGTCGCGTCGGGGTAAGAGCCGACGGCGCGCTCGCCGTCGCCTTCGCGGACGTAGACGGTGCCGTCGTCGCCGACGCGGCCCCAGGCCTGTTCGTTCGCCACTGGATTTCCTCGCTGTCGTCGCCCGTGCGGGTGCGGGCGTGCCGGTGCCTCGTCCGGACTGGTTCCTCAGCCTATTGCACGGCTCCGCACCGGTCACCCGGTGCGGAAGCGTCGTCTACTGCAGGGTGAAGGCGGTGATCGTGACCGGCTGAACGGGCAGCCCGCTGCCGTCGGCTCCCGCCGTCGCGGGGTCGACCCCGCCGGCGACGAGCGCGGCGAGGGCGTCCAGGCCCGAGGTCACGGTGCCGACGATCGAGTAGCCACCGGTCGAGCCGTCGAGCGTCGTCTCGGTGAGCACGATGAAGAACTGGTGCCCGTTGCTGTACGGGTCGGCGCCGCGCGCCATCGCGATCGATCCCGCCGGATAGACGTCGTCGGCGGGGGCGTTCTCGATCGGGCCGTACGAGAAGGCCGGGTCGGGGCCGCCGGCGCCGTCGATCGACCCGCACTGCAGGAAGGAGAGGTCGGCGGCGAGGCGGTGGCACACCTTGCCGGGGTAGTAGCCCTGGTCGAGATCCTGCACGAAGCCGGCGACGGCCTGCGGCGCGACCGTGCCGTCGAGGGTGATGCCGACGACCGTGTCGTTGAAGGTGATCTCCCCGTTCCACAGGCGGTTCTCCGCGAGGTCGGGCGTCGGCGCGCCGACGTTCTCACCCGCGGCGGGCGTCTCGGTCGTCGTCGGTTCGGGCGTCGGGGCTCCGGGGCCCCACTCGAAGAACGAGATCTGCGCGAACGTCGCGAGTCCGGCGACGGCGACGACGCCGACCACGGCGACGATGTTGTCGCGCACGCGTCGCGACTTCTGCCGGGCGTGCAACTGCTGCCGTGCCTCATACCGCTTGAGGCGCTCGGCCGCCTCCCGAGATCCGCGCTGCTGCTTGCCCTGTGCCACGTGTCGTCGCCCTTCCGTTGCCGCAGTGAACTCTACTGGGCGCCCCGCATGCGGTCGGACGCGCGAACTACGATGCCGATGTGAACGCGACCGGACTGCATGCGGGCGCGACGCCTCTCGCGGTGCGGATGCGACCGCGCTCGCTCGACGAGGTCACCGGCCAGGGGCACCTGCTGAAGCCCGGTTCGCCGCTCGTCAACCTCGCGAACGACACGACGGGAGAGTCGGGGGCGGTGTCGCTCATCCTCTGGGGGCCGCCGGGCACGGGCAAGACGACGCTCGCGCAGGCGATCGCGCACTCGTCGGGTCGGCGCTTCGTCGAGCTCTCGGCGGTGACGGCGGGGGTGAAGGACGTGCGCGAGGTCATGGAGAAGGCGCGGGCCGATCGCGACCTCTACGGCGTCTCGACGGTGCTGTTCCTCGACGAGATCCACCGCTTCAACAAGGCGCAGCAGGATGCGCTCCTCCCCGGTGTCGAGAACGGCTGGGTCATCCTCGTCGCGGCGACGACCGAGAACCCGTCGTTCTCCGTCGTGGCTCCGCTGCTCTCGCGCTCGCTCCTGCTGACGCTGCAGCCGCTCGGCGACGACGACCTCGCCCTTCTGCTCGACCGTGCCGTCGCCGACCCGCGGGGGCTCGCCGACGCGGTGAGCCTGACGGATGACGCGCGCGCCGCGATCGTGCGCCTCGCGTCCGGCGACGCGCGGCGCGCCCTCACGGCGCTCGAAGCCGCGGCGACGGCGGCGACGGCGGAGGCCACGGGGACGAAGAAGCCCGCGATCGACGCGGAGCTCGTCGCCCGTACCGTCGACCGCGCGTTGCTGCGGTACGACCGGCAGGGCGACGAGCACTACGACGTCATCTCGGCGTTCATCAAGAGCGTGCGCGGGTCGGACGTCGACGCGTCGCTGCACTACCTCGCCCGCATGATCGAGGCGGGGGAGGACCCGCGGTTCATCGCCCGTCGCGTCATGATCCTCGCGGCGGAGGACGTCGGCATGGCCGACCCGCAGGCGCTGCCGCTCGCCGTCGCCGCCGCCGAAGGGGTCGCGCTCATCGGGATGCCCGAGGGCCGCATCCTGCTCGCCGAAGCGGTCGTCTACCTCGCGACGGCGCCCAAGTCGAACGCGTCGTACAAGGCCCTGGATGCCGCGATCGCCGACGTGCGCGCCGGACGCATCGGCCGCATCCCGCTGCACCTGCGCGACGCGCACTACCCCGGCGCGAAGCGGCTCGGACATGGGAAGGGCTACCAGTACTCCCACGACGCCGAGTTCGGGGTGGCGGAGCAGAACTACCTCCCCGATGAGCTCGCCGGCACGCGGTACTACGAGCCGAGCGGCTTCGGCTACGAGCGGGATGTCGCGGCCCGCCTGGAGAAGATCCGCGCCATCCTCCGCGGCGAGTAGCCGGCTGAGTCGGAGCGATTCGCGCGGCTCGAGTCCGCGCAGCACCGGGTCGGCCCGACACGCCTTCGACACGCCCGGCGATCCCGCACACGGGTGCTGAACGGGCGACGTCGAGACGAGACGGGCGCTCTGGTAGTCTGTCTCGGTTGGTCATCGACCGACACATCCCCCTCGTGACATCCCGGCGGCGTCGACGTGCCTCCGAACCGGATGGAGGGGGAGACGTACGTCTGTGAGCCGCGAACGACGCGGCCACGTGTTGGAAGGCACCGTCATGGTCACCAAGTCCCAGGACCGCCGCAAGGTCCGTCTCTCCCGTGCGCTCGGCATCCCGCTGACGCCGAAGGCCGCCAAGTACCTCGAGAAGCGTCCCTACGCTCCGGGTGAGCACGGCCGCACGAAGCGCAAGGCCGACAGCGACTACGCCGTCCGTCTGCGCGAGAAGCAGCGTCTGCGCGAGCAGTACGGCATCCGCGAGAAGCAGCTGCGCATCGTCTTCAACGAGGCCCGTCGCACCCAGGGCCTGACGGGTGAGAACCTCGTCGAGCTGCTCGAGATGCGTCTCGACGCCCTCGTGCTCCGTTCGGCGTTCGCCCGCACCACGGCGCAGGCGCGCCAGATGGTCGTGCACCGCCACATCATGGTCGACGGCAAGATCGTCGACCGTCCGTCCTTCCGCGTGAAGCCGGGCCAGCTCATCCACGTCAAGGAGCGCTCGGAGTCGACCGAGCCGTTCCAGGTCGCGGCCGCCGGCGGTCACGTCGACGTGCTGCCGAAGACCCCGGGCTACCTCGAGGTCGAGCTCGACAAGCTGCAGGCGCGTCTCGTGCGTCGTCCGAAGCGTGCCGAGGTTCCGGTCACCGCCGAGGTTCAGCTCGTCGTCGAGTACTACGCGGCCCGCTAAACCAGAAGCATCCAGACGCGGGGAAGTCACCGGCTCTAAGCTGTGACTTCCCCGTCGTCGTCTCTCCAGGAGGAATCGCCATGAAGGGTCTGCTGCTGCTCGGGGTCGGTGTCGCCGCCGGCTTCGTGATCGCCCACCAGGTCTCCAAGACCCCGGAGGGCCGCAAGTTCTTCGCCGACGTCGACCAGAAGGCGAAGGAGTTCGGCGACGCCGTCGTGCAGGGCTACAAGAGCCGCGAGGCCGAGCTCAAGGAGACGGTCGCCGAGGCGCAGGGCGTCGTCTCCGACCTCGCCGCGCGCGCCCGCAACGCCGCCCAGTAAACGCCGCACCCCCGGGTCCGGCGGACCGCCGGACCGGCGGATCCCCGTGCCCTCCCGCCTGACATCCCAGGGAGCATCGTGCAGACCGCCGACATCCAGCGCCGCTGGCTCACCTTCTTCGGAGAGCGCGGCCACACCGTCGTCCCCTCCGCCTCGCTCGTGAGCGACGACCCGAGCCTGCTCTTCACCGTCGCCGGCATGGTGCCGTTCATCCCGTACCTCACGGGCGTCGTGCCCGCGCCCTACCCGCGGGCGACGAGCGTGCAGAAGTGCATCCGCACGAACGACATCGAAGAGGTCGGCAAGACCCCGCGCCACGGCACGTTCTTCCAGATGAACGGCAACTTCTCGTTCGGCGACTACTTCAAGGAGGGCGCCATCGGGTACGCGTGGGAGCTGCTCACGACGCCCGAGAGCGCCGGCGGTCTCGGGTTCGACGAGAAGGACCTCTGGGTCACCGTCTACGAGGAGGACGACGAGGCGCGGAAGCTCTGGAAGTCGGTCGCCGGACTGTCGGATGACCGCATCCAGAACCTCGGCAAGGACTCCAACTACTGGTCGACCGGGCAGCCCGGCCCCGCGGGCCCGTGCTCGGAGATCTTCTTCGACCGCGGCCCCGCGTACGGCGCCGACGGGGGACCGGCGACGGATGACGACCGCTATGTCGAGATCTGGAACCTCGTGTTCATGCAGTACGCGATCCAGAACGTGCGCAGCAAGGTCGACTTCGACATCGTCGGCGAGCTGCCGAAGAAGAACATCGACACCGGCATGGGCATGGAGCGCGTCGCCTTCATCAAGCAGGGCGTCGACAACATGTACGAGATCGACCAGGTGCGTCCCGTGCTGGATGCCGCGGTCGACCTGTCGGGCAAGCGCTACGGCGCCGACCACGGCGACGACGTGCGCTTCCGCGTGATCGCCGACCATGTGCGCTCGGGGCTCATGCTCATGACCGACGGCGTCGCGCCGGGCAACGAGGGGCGCGGCTACATTCTGCGCCGCCTGCTGCGTCGCGCGATCCGCTCGATGCGTCTGCTCGGCGTCGACGCGCCGTCGTTCGCGGAGCTCTTCGACGCCTCCCGCCGGGCGATGCGCGACGCCTACCCCGAGGTCGAGGAGAACTGGGAGCGCACGTCGCGGCTCGCGCTCGGCGAGGAGGAGACGTTCCTCTCGACGCTCGCGAGCGGCACGACGATCCTCGACGTCGCGGTCGCCGACGCGAAGAAGTCGGGTTCGACGACGCTGCCGGGAGACACGACCTTCCTGCTGCACGACACCTTCGGATTCCCGGTCGACCTCACGCTCGAGATCGCCGAGGAGGCGGGGCTCACTGTCGACCGTGACGCGTTCGACCGCCTCATGACCGAGCAGCGCACCCGCGCGAAGGCCGACGCGAAGGCGAAGAAGGGCGCGATCGCGGATGTCGGCGTCTACTCCGACTTCCGCGCGCAGGGCGAGACGGTGTTCACCGGCTACGACGCATTGCAGACCGAGACGACGGTGCTCGGCATCCTCGTCGACGGTCAGCCCGTGCGGTCGGCGACGGCGGGGCAGGTGGCCGAGGTGATCCTCGCCGAGTCGTCGCTCTACGCCGAGTCCGGTGGCCAGGCGGCCGACCAGGGCGCGATCGTCGGCGACGGGTTCGACCTCGAGGTGCTCGACGTGCAGCGCCCCGTGAAGGGCCTCATCAGCCACACCGTGCAGGTGCGCTCGGGCGAGGTCTCGGTGGATGCCGCCGCGACGACGGTCGTCGACCCCGTCTACCGGCACGCGGCCGCGCAGGCGCACTCCGCGACCCACCTCGTGCACGCGGCCCTTCGCCAGACCCTCGGGCACGAGGCGCACCAGTCGGGCTCGTTCAACAAGGCCGGCTACCTGCGGCT
>CAMLMQ010000090.1 GCA_946481135.1 uncultured Microbacteriaceae bacterium | reverse complement strand
AGAACTTCAGCTTCCCAAGCTGATAGCGCGGGTTCGATTCCCGTCATCCGCTCTCGTGTGACTCGGGGCCCGGCGGCAGGCTGTGCCACATCTCGAACGCGAGGTCTTCGGCGAGGTCGATGTCCCCGGAGGCGATCGCGTCGATCAGCCGCTCGTGCCGCTCGACCGCCGGCGCGCCGTCCGCGGCGAAGCGCAGGCGCTCGGCGCGGCGCACGAGTGGGCCGAAGTGGTCGAGCACCGATTCGAGCGCCGCGTTGCCGAGACGATCGACCGGAACGCGGTGGAGTGCTTCGTCGGCTTCCAGCGCCCCGGCGACGTCACCCGCGGCGATCGCCCGCTCGAAGGCGCGGTTCGCGTCCCGCATCCGGGCGAGGTCGTCGCCGCCGAGTCGTCCGGCGACCTGGTTGACGGCGAGCGCGTGCATCGCCCCGATCACGTCACGCGCGTTGCGCACCGCCTTCTCGTCGATCGTGCTCACGGTCGTCGACTTGCCGGGGAGGGCGACGACGAGCCCACTCGTGCCGAGCCGCAGGAGCGCCTCGCGCACGGGTGTGCGGCTCACCCCGAGCCACTCGGCGAGTTCTCCGTCCTTGAGCTGCTCGCCGGGGAGGAACGTGCCGTCGACGATCGCGTCGCGCAGACGGCGGAAGACGTCGTCCCGCAGGAGGGAGCGGTCGACACCGGGCGACTCGGAAGGGATCGGCATGCAATATATTGCGCAGTCGGCTGTGTGAATCGCAAATCGTCGCGGCGGCGGCTCGGCAGCACGCAGACTGGAGAGGATGTCGTCCTCCCGCCGCTCCTCGTCGCGCTTCGTGCGCCACTGGCTCGCGCCGCTCGCGCTCGTCGTGTCGGCGGCGGCGATCGCCGGCATCCTCGTCGCGGTGCAGAACTCGTGGTGGGTCGACCCGGGTCGACCGCCGTCCGCCGACCAGCGCGCGTCGGACGGCACCTCGACCTTCACCGGTGCAGGGGTCGACTACCTGAGCGCGACCGGGCTCGTGATCGTGCGGGTCGGAGACGGCGCCCTTCCTGCGCGGGATCTCGGACTCGCCGACGACGGCGACCGCACGATCGACCCGGAGATCCCGGTGCAGGTGCGTGTGCTCGGCCCCGACGGGGCGTTCGTACTCGAACTCGCGGACGCGGTGCACCTGACGACGTCCGAGGGACGCATCACCGAGGTCGAGGTCGGGCTCTGGGGGGCACCCTCGTTCCGCGAGATGATCGCGCTGCTGCAGTCGCGCGCCGAAAACGTCGGGTGGACCGACGACGATCTCGCCGCGCTGCAGGACGACCTCACCGAGGCGCAGCGCATCCGCGACGGGGAGGTCTACTCCGCCGAACTGCCGGGCCGTTCAGCGATCGGCGCGACCGTGTCGGCACGCGTGACGGTCGACCTGGCCGCGGCGAGCACGACCCTCACGTTCCTCGTGCGCCCCTGACCCGCCCGGCGGAGCTGACGAGCGCTCAGGTAGTCTGCGTGGGTGGCGAAGAAGGTCAAGCCCGGCGACGGTCACGAACTCCCCCGCTACCGGTGGTGGCAGCCGCTCTCCCGCTCACTCTTCCACCTGACCCTCGGTGACGCCGGCGAGCGGCATCGCTGGTCGATCGATGTCCGGCTGGTCGGTGACTCCGACGACGGAGAGGTGCGCGCCCGGCTCTACCGCGACGGCACCCATGTCGCGAGCTCGAAGCTACCCGCCGAGTTTTCCGTGCCCGGCGGTCGCATCGAGGTGCGCGCGAGCGGTTTCGGGCTGCGACGGTGCCACTTCATCGGCGACGACGGCACCCGGCGTCAGCTCTCCCCCGATCCGGCCTCGGCCGAGGGGCGCCGCGCGCGGTTCGGGCGCGCCCACCCCACGGCGAGCCGCGTGATCGGCGCCGTCTCGGTGCTCGTGCTCGTGATCGCCCTCGCGCTCGGCATCCCGCAGATCGTCGAACAGGTGTCGCTGATCCCGTGGGTCGCCGAGAACGTCGGATCGTTCGTCTCCCCGATCCGGCTTCCGGCCTGGGTCAACACCGGGCTGCTGCTCGCCACGCTCGTCGCCAGCACCGAGCGCGCCCTCCGCCTGCGGTACAACTGGCTGCTCGACGGCGGGCTCTTCGACGGCGAGGCGTGACGCGGGGGGGCCTGCCATGAGAACCGGCGGATGTCGACCCCCTGCCGCCGATACGAGTGCCGGGAGAGCCTCGAGGGGTATCACCGACCGAATGGAAGGAGATCGAGATGGGACTCGACGACAAGGCACGCAACACCGCTCAGGACCTCGGCGGCAAGGCCAAGGAGGCTGCCGGCAAGGCGACCGACAACGAGCGGCTCGAAGCCGAAGGCCACGCCGATCAGGCGTCCGCGAACATGAAGCAGGCCGGCGAGAACGTGAAGGACGCGTTCCGCTGAGCCGCGACCCCGAGGGCCCCGCATCCCACTCGGATGCGGGGCCTTTCTCGTGCCCGGGAATACTTGCGAGCTCGCTGCGTTACGCAATATATTGCACATCACATGTTGCACTAGCGAAAGGAAAGCCCTCATGACCACCACCGACCTCGGCGTTCGGAACGTCGTGCTCGTCCACGGAGCCTTCGCCGACGGCTCCGGCTGGCGAGGCGTCTTCGACGACCTCACCGCGCGCGGCTACCGCGTGAGCATCGTGCAGAACCCGCTGACCTCGCTCGAGGACGACGTCGCCGCGACGACCCGCGTCCTCGACCGACTCGACGGCTCCAGCATCCTCGTCGGCCACTCGTGGGGTGGCACCGTCATCACCGAGGCGGGCGATCACCCGAACGTCGCCGGGCTCGTCTACGTCTCCGCCCTCGCGCCCGACGCCGGCGAGACGACGTCCCAGCAGTACGAGGGCTTCGCGCCGACGCCCGAGTTCGTGATCGACGTCACCGACGACGGCTTCGGCTTCGTCGCCCGCGACAGCTTCCGTGCGGGCTTCGCCGCCGACGCGAGCGACGCCGACGTGGCGTTCCTGCGCGACTCCCAGGTGCCGATCAACATGTCGGCGTTCGGCACCGAACTGACCCGGGCGGCCTGGCGCGACAAGCCGAGCTGGGCCGTCATCGCGACCGACGACAAGGCCTTCGACCAGGCGATGCTGCAGCACATGGCGGCGCGAATCGGCGCGACCGTGACGAACGTCGCCGCGAGCCACGCCCTGTTCCTCACCCAGGCCGGCGTCGTCGCCGACGTCATCGCGACCGCCGCGCGCGATGCCGGCAGCCGCTGACCCGACATCCGCCGGTGAGCATCACGACCTTCCAGATCGGCCTCGGAACCGAACTCGTCGCCGCAGGACTCGGCGGCCTCCAGGGCGCGCTCTTCGCCGCCTCGGAGCGCCATCGGCGCCTCGACGTGCTGGGAGTCGTCGTGATCGGCCTCACCGTCGCCCTCGGCGGCAGCTTGCTGCGAGACATCGTGCTCGATCAGCCCCCCGTCGTCATCTGGGCGAACGCCTACCTGCCCGTCGCGGCGGCGGGGGCACTCGTCGGGATGCTGCTGCATCGCTTCGCGGCCCGAGCGCAGCCGGTGATCACGGTGCTCGACGCCGTCGTGATGGGTCTGTTCGGAGCGATCGGCGCGTCGAAGGCGCTCTCGCTCGGTGCCGGCGAGATCGGTGCGGTCGTCGTCGGCGTGATCGGAGCGATCGGAGGAGGGATGCTGCGCGACGTGATCCTCGCTCGCCCCATCTCGTTCCTGCACGTCGGCGCCCTCTACGCCGTCGCCGCAGGGGCAGGGGCCGCCGCCCTCGTGCTCCTCGTGGCCTTCGACGTCCCCGTCGCGCTCGCGGCCGCGGCGTGCGTCGCTGTGACGGCGACGCTGCGCCTGCTCTCCGTCGCCACCGGCTGGACCTTTCCCGAACAGACCGCCGCGCGCCCGCGCGGCGGGCCATCCCTCGACCACGGAGCACCGTCATGACCACACTTGACCGCATCCCGCCCTTCGACCCCGCGCGGTTGCCCGCGGTGCTCGCGCACTACCTCGACGCCGCACCCGATCGCGCCGCACGGTCGGGCCTCGCCACCCTCTTCGCCACCGACGCGCGCGTCGTCGACGAGGGCGTCGAGTATCGCGGCCGGGACCAGATCCGGACGTGGCTGTCGACCGTGGCGTCGGCCTACACCTACACCACCCGATATCGAGGGCAGGAGGAAGTCGATCACGACGGATGGGTCATCCACACCCGCCTCGAGGGCGACTTCCCCGGCGGGATCGCCGACCTGCGCTACCGCGTGCGCGTCGACGGCGACCTGATCGCCGAGCTCGTCATCGCCCCCTGAACCACGGTGCGCGCATCCGGCGGGCCGTCGGTTAACGTGAGGGCATGGCAGTCTTCTCGCCCGAGGTCGTGGCCGCGGTGCTCCACCACATGAACGACGACCACATCGAGGACAACGTGCTCATCGTGCGCGCCTTCTCGGGTCGCGACGTGCGCGACGCGACGATGCGCGACCTCGACGAGCACGGCGGCACCTGGCAGTACGCCCTCGACGGGGAGCACCGGGAGCTCCACATCCCGTGGCCCTCCGCCCCCCTGCGCGAGCGGGCCGACATCCGTCGCGACATCGTCGTCCTCTACGACGCCGCGTGCGACAAGCTCGGCGTCGAGGCCCGCCCCCACGACTGATCCCGCCGTGCGCACCCTCGTCCGTTCCCCGAACCGCGTCGTCGCACTCACGCTCGGCGTCGCGTTCGCGGGCTACGGGATGCTCTCGCTCGCGTTCGGGAGGGTGCCGCTCGGCATCCTGTTCGTCGCCGCGGGCGCGCTGCTCGTGCTCGCGGCCCTGCTCGGCGTCGCCGCGGCACGCCACGCGAACATCGCCGCCGGCACGGCCTGGGTCGTGCTCGGCTACCTCGGACTCTTCCTGATCGGCTCGGAGACGAACGTGCTCGCGCTCATCGCACCCGACGAGGTGGTGCTCTTCGGCGCCGCGACCGTGCACCTCGCCGTCGGGCTGGGCGCCCGCCGAGACAATGCCGGTCTAGGAGCCGCGCCGACGGTATGAGACGATAAGGCAACCCTTACCTCTGGAGTACCCGTGTCCGTCATCCCCTTCTCGCAGGCCCTCCGTGAGCGCACGTGGTCCGGCCACGGCGAGAGCGAAGGCGCCGGGTTCATGCACGACCTCATGACCGGCAAGGGCACGCGCGAGGACTACGTCGCCCTCGTCGCCCAGCACTACTTCGTCTACGAGGCGCTCGAATCCGCCGCCGCACGGTTCGCCGACGACGCCGAGGCGGCCCCGTTCCTCAGCGCGCAGCTCACCCGCATGCCGGCGCTCGAGAGCGACCTGCGGTTCCTGCTCGGCGCCGACTGGAAGCAGCAGATCACCCCGCTGCCGACGACCGACCGCTACGTGGCCCGCATCCGCGAGATCGAGGCCGAGGGATGGGCGGGCGGGTTCGTCGCCCACCACTACACGCGCTACCTCGGCGACCTCTCCGGCGGCCAGGCCATCGGGCGGCTCATGAAGCGCCACTTCGGGTTCGAGACCAACGGCATCCTGTTCTACCTCTTCGACCAGATCGCCGACCCGAAGGCGTTCAAGGAGACCTACCGCGAGCAGCTCGACGCCGCCGCGTGGGACGAGGCGGAGCGCGAGCGCGTCATCGACGAGGTGCTCTACGCCTACCGCCTCAACACCGAGCTCTTCGAGGACCTCTCCGCCGCGAAGGCCGCCGCGTAACCCTCTCGTGGCCGAGGGCGGCGACCAAAATCTCACGGAGAGCGGTCGACGCCTGCAGCTGGTCGATTCCTCCCCTCCTGAGTAAGAGTTGGGCCGCCCGCCGGCGGCCGAGGGTGGCCGGGCGGTCTTGCGGGGGCGCGGGGGGCCCGCGTCCGCGACTTTTCGCCCGCAGAGCCGCGTGATCCGCGCGAAATGTCGCGGATGACGCATCTCGACGGCTACGCCTGGATGCCCGGAACGGCCTGCGCCTTCGACATGAAGCGCCGCACGTTGTCGTCGACGATGATGTCGCTCGGCCGCAGCGGACGCGTGAGGTAGAGCCCCTCGAGCGCGGTGATCCGCGACAGCGCGACGTACGTCTGCCCGGGCGCGAACGAGCGCGGGCCGAGGTCGACGATCGCGGCGTCGTAGGTCTTGCCCTGCGATTTGTGGATGGTGACCGCCCACGCGAGCCGCAGCGGGAACTGCGTGAACTCGGCCACGACATCCTTGCGCAGCTCCTTCGTGACCGGCGAGTACGAGTACTTGTACTTCTCCCAGATCGCGGGCTGCACCTCATGATCTTCACCGTCGACCTCGACCGTGACCGTGCCCTGCCCGATCTTCACGACCTCGCCGATCGAGCCGTTGACCCAGCGCCGGTCGACGCCGGTGTCGTTGCGCAGGAACATCACCTGCGCCCCGACCTTGAGCTCGAGCCGCTCGTCGGCCGGGAACGCCCGCGACCCGAAGTCGCCGTCCACGTCCGCGACGGCCGACAGCGCGCGACCTGGCAGGCGGCCGAGCCCCTGCGCGTTGATGCGCTGCACCGCCGCGTTCGTCGTCGCGAGCGTGATGACGCCTTCGGCGGGGGCGGGACGGGCGCCCACCGAGTTGAGCCGGTGCGCCATCTCGGCGGTGACACCGCCGTGCCGCACGGCCGTCAGCAGCTGCTTGAACTCCACCTCGTGCTGACGGTGGATGGTGGTGAGCTCGTAGATGCGCAAGTCGGCCTCGTTCCACACCTTCGCGTCGAAGAACCACATCGAGCGGTAGTGGTCGGCGTAGTACGCGCGCTCGTCGCCGTCGCCGGGCACCGGGGCGAGCTGGTACGGGTCGCCGAAGAGGATGATCTGCACCCCGCCGAACGCCTCGTGCGGGCGCTGCCGGGCCTGGCGCAGCGACCGGTCGATGGCATCCATCAGATCGGCGCTCACCATCGACACCTCGTCGATCACGAGGGTGTCGATCGCCGACAGCAGCTTGCGCAGCTCGGGCGGCTGGTCGAGGTCGTGGTCGGCGATGACCCCGATCGGCAGGCGGAACAGGGAGTGGATGGTCTGCCCGCCGACGTTGAGCGCCGCGACGCCGGTCGGCGCGCAGATCGCGAGCGTGTGGCTGGAGTGCCAGGAGAGGTGCTCCAGAAGCGTCGACTTGCCCGTGCCCGCGCGCCCGGTGACGAAGATGTGGTCGCGCGTGTTCTCGATCGCCGCGACCACCGCCGCCTGTTCCGGCGACAGTTCGGGCAGGCTCACCGGGCCACTCTAGGCGGTGCCTGGATGCGAGGATGCCAGGGTGCGGCGCGCGGTGGGAACCTGGCTGGCGGTGATCGCCCTCGTGGTCGGCGTGGGCGCCGCCGGGGTGCTCGCACTGCACGCGACGACGTTCGGCCCCGCCGCGTTCGTGCGCGTCTACCTCGAGGCGGTGGCGCGCGGCGACGCCGCCGGGGCCCTCGCGCTGCCCGGGGTGACGGTGCCCGAGGGGGCACGCGACGACTTCCTCGTACGCGACGCGTTGCCGGGACTCGCCGCCCTCCGCGAGGTGTCGACCGAGGCGGGGCCGCACGGCACGACCGTCGTCACCTACGCGTGGCGGTCGGCCCGGGGCGACGGCGTCAGCTCGTTCGTGGTCGAGCGTGCGGGAGTGCGGTTCGGCCTGTTCCCGGCGTGGGCGTTCGCCGAGTCGCCCGTCGCGACGCTGCGGCTCACCGTCGAGCACGACCAGCGATTCGAGCTCGACGGGGTGGCGGCGGTCACCGGCGTCGCGGCGGCCCAGCCGGTCGAGTACGCGCTGCTCGCTCCCGGCGTCTACCGGGCCGACCACCGGTCGACCTTCCTCGAGGCGCGGCACGTCGACATCCCCGTCGAGACGCCCGGTGCGGCCGTGTCGGCGCGCCTCGACGTGCAGCCCTCGACCGGCTTCGTCGAGGCGGTCGAGGCCGAGGTGCGGGCACACCTCGACGCGTGCGCCTCCCAGGAGGTGCTCTTCCCCACCGGATGCCCGTTCGGCCGCGACATCCCGAACCGCGTGCTGACGCCGCCGGAGTGGTCGATCGTCGAGCACCCGGTCGTGCGACTCACGCCGTCTGCCGAGTTCGGACGGTGGCTCGTGCCCTCGACCGAACTGGTCGCCCACGTGCGCGTCGAGGTGCAGTCGCTCTTCGACGGGGGCGTCTCGACGCTCGACGAGGATGTCGCGGCGACGGCGAGCTACCTCGTGACGATCCTCGCCGACGACACGACGCTGCGCATCGACCCCGTCGACTAGCGTCGAGCCCGCTCCGCCAGCATCGCGTTGTATTCCTCGAGCTCCGCGTCGCCGTCGCGATCGGCTCTGCGGTCGCTGCGCTTGGCATCGCGTGCATCGCTGCGGTTCCAGAGCACGGCGACGAGGACGGCGAGCGCAAGGGTCGGGATCTCGCCGACGCTCCACGCGACGCCGCCCGCGTTCTGCTGATCGGTGAGCGGGTCGGGTCCCCAGTCGCGCCCCATCGCCCCAAACCAGTCGGCGAGCAGCAGTCCCTGTCCCGTGACGAGCGAGAGGCCGAAGAACGCGTGCATCGCCATCGTCGCGAGCAGCAGGATGAGTCGCAGCGGGTAGGGCGGCCGCCCCGCGACGGGATCGATGCCGACGAGTGCCTGGGCGAACAGGTAGCCCGTGAGGAGGAAGTGGATGATCATCCACGTGTGCCCGACGTGGTCCTCGACCGCCCACCGGAACAGCGGCGTGTAGTAGAACACCCACAGCGACGCGGCGAACAGGATGCCGGCTACGAGCGGGTGCGTGAGGAACGTCGCGTACCGGGAGTGCACCGCGAGCAGCAGCCACTCGCGCACCCCGCGGCTGCCGTCGTCGCGCTTCGGGACGGCGCGCATCGCGAGGGTGATCGGCGCGCTCAGCACGAGCAGCACGGGGATCGTCATGCTGAGCAGCATGTGCCCGAGCATGTGGGCGCTGAACAGGGTCTGCTCGTAGACCGCGAGCGGGCCGTTCGTCACCCACAGCAGCGCGAGCATCCCGAGCACCCATAGCACGGGGCGGTGCATCGGCCACCGGTCGCCGCGGCGACGGAGGCGCCAGACCCCGGCGAGGTAGAAGAAGACGCCGAACCCGACGACGAGGGTCCAGACGAGGTCGAAGTTCCAGGCGGTGAGCCACCGGTCGGGCGTGAACTCCGGCGGCAGGGGTCGCTCGGTGAGGATCTCGGCGGGTGTCGCGATCTCGGGCTGCACCTCGCTCTCGATCACGGGCTTCGCGGTGCGGGCGAGCGCGGCCGCCACTCCCGATGCGACGCCCATGACGGCGACCTCGGTGACGACGAGCAGCCAGAACCACCGCGGAGACCGTCGATCGAGCACGCGCCGCACGAGGAACCGCCGTTGCACCGCGCCGTAGGCCCCGAGCGCCCCGAGTGCCGCGACCTTGACGACGACGAGGATGCCGTAGGGCGTCAGCAGGTTCGGCAGGTCGCCGACGCGGATAGCGGCGCTCACGTAGCCCGACGCGGCGACCACGACGAAGCAGACGAGCGCGACGGTCGAGTACCTCGGGAGCACGGCGGCGAGGCGCGCGGCGTCGAGGCGGGGGCGCAGCACGACGAGGGTCAGCAACCCCCCGACCCAGACGGCCGCGAAGATCGTGTGCAGCCAGATCGACGTGAACGCGAGCGCATGGCTCGCCGTCGACGACGCGTGGCCGAGGTCCGCTGAGAGCGGGATGAGACCGAGCACCGCGCCGACGAATGCACAGGCGAGGAGGGTCGGGCTGCGCACCGCGAAGCACACCACGGTGAGCAGCGCGCCGACGAGCACGAGCACGAGGTAGGCCCGTCCCGGCGGCTGCTGCGTGAGGAAGGTCGCGAGTTCGGGGCCGTAGCGCTGGTCGAACGACAGGCGCGACTGGTAGATGCTCGAGAAGGTCAGGTAGGCGCTCACCGCGCCCGCGACGGTCCACGCCCCCGCGCCCGCGGCGGCGACGTCGAGGGCCCGGCCGAACTCCGGCTTGCCGGGGTCGAGGGCGAAGAGGGCCAGCAGCAACGCGCCGAGCGCCGTCGCGATGCTCAGGTTGAGCAGCAGCTTCGCCAGCGGCAGGCCGACGAGGCGCACCCGGTCGGCATCGAGCAACGTCGGCTCGGCCGCTCCACCGATCGCGAGCGCCACGGCGACACCGGCGACGGCCGCCGCGAGGAGCGCGGCGGGGCCGGCGATCCAGGCGAGGCGGGGCACCGCAAAAGCCTACGTCGCCCCGTGCTGCGAGAACGACGAAGGGCGTCGACCATCGACGGTCGACGCCCTTCGGCGATGCGAGGTCTTACTTGACCGCGGCCTTCAGCTTGCTGCCCGCCGAGATCTTCACGCCCTTGCTCGCGGCGATCTGGATGGTCTCGCCGGTCGCGGGGTTGCGGCCGGTGCGCGCGGCGCGGTTGGTCGCCTCGACGCTCATCCAGCCCGGGATCGCGACCTTCTTGCCGTCCTTGAGCGACGACGCGAGGACGCTGAAGAGCGAGTCGATGACGCTCGAGACGGCAGCCTGGCCCTGGCCGGACTCCGCGGCGATGGCGGCGACGAGGTCCGCCTTGTTGATGTCAGCCATGATGTGTCCTCCTCGGACCTTGGTGTGTTTCGGTGGCGGCCAGGGGAAACGCCCCCGGAACCGCCTTGAAACTAACAGCAAACCCCGGACATTTCGGGGATTCTGACCCGTGTGTGCAGGAAACGCAGAGAACCCTCTCCGACCGTTCGGACCCCCGCGTGCGGGGCTCCCTCGGGCCAGAGAGGGTTCTCTGCGTGATGGAGTGGGCTGTTACCAGCTCGACTTGGTGATGCCGGGCAGTTCGCCGCGGTGTGCCATGTCGCGGAACCGCACACGCGAGATGCCGTAGCGGGACAGCACACCGCGCGGGCGGCCGTCGATCGAGTCGCGGTTGCGCAGGCGCACCGGCGACGCGTCGCGCGGCAGCTTCTGCAGGCCGAGGCGCGCGGCCTCGCGGCTCTCGTCGGTGCCGTTCGGGTCGACGAGCGCCTTCTTCAGCTCGAGACGCTTCGCGGCGTACCGCTCGACGATCACCGCGCGCTGCTGGTTCTTCGCGATCTTGCTCTTCTTGGCCATGCTTAGCGCTCCTCGCGGAACTCGACGTGCTTCCGCACGATGGGGTCGTACTTCTTGAGCACGATGCGGTCGGGGTCGTTGCGGCGGTTCTTGCGGG